>PWGV01000008.1 GCA_003554585.1 Halobacteroidaceae bacterium
AAAACCAAAAGACCCGGTCCCTATTTTATAATAGAACCGGGTCTTTTTATTCCCTTTCTGGAAGATTTTTAATTTTCATCAGCCGATCAGCCTCCACTTCAGGCATAACCTTTTTATGTAGGTTCTGATGGCTTCCTCGTCATAAAGTAATTCAGTTGGATATTCCTTTTTACAGATCATTTTTTCACCTCCTTGTCCAAAAAATTATTTCCGGAACCGGTCTCGTCTGTTGCTTTTCCGGGAGATTTCTTTTTCCCTGAACTCAGCAATTAAACTGCGGTCAAACATATTTTTACCTCCTTCTTTTAATTTTTTTTACCTTCGTTTCTGGCGCTGTCGAATTTGCGCAGAATGGAGAAGGTTGTCCCTGTGATTTCTGGGGAGAGGGATTGCTGTCATTTCATTCACCTCCCTCCCTCTCGCCGTTTAGCCTTTACGACTTCTTTGGCGCTTGGCCTGGGCCCTTAGATCCTTGATTTTTTCTTTTGCCAGAAGATGTTCTATCATTTTTCATGACCTCCTTTCCTTTAATTTTAACAATAATGAGATTATATGATAGAAATGGATAATAGTCAAGCAAAATTTGAAGGAAAATCAATAAAAATATTAAAAATTTTAATTAACACCTAATTAATTTTTAGAAAACATTTAACCTGCTATTTTGCTGCTGGACTAAAGGGAGACTGCCAGAAGATTATTTCCCCGTCCGATAGATGGGGAAAATATGGAGTTGAAGGAAGACGGGTAATGGTTTTTTCCCAGTTTCCGGTCCTGGTTTCGAAAATTCCCAGGGCTTCTGCGCCGGTCTGGGGATAGATGAATTTAAGCAATAATTTGCTTTCTTCTCGGTCCAGTATTTCCAGGAACCTTTGATTTTCAGTTAAGGGGGTAACTGTTCCCTCCTGGTAAAAATAGAGATCCCCCCCGGGGACTTTCCGGGGGTCCTGGCGATTGGAAAGGAAATAAACCCTGCTATTATCTCCGGGGAAGGGCGACCAGTTCTGGAAGGGGCCACCTGCAATGGTTTTAAGCTCCCCTTTTTTATCCAGGCTGAAAAGGTGGCGATGTGGGCCCTCGTCTTTTCCGAAGTAAATAATAGCAGTAAGAGGGTCGTAATGCAGGTTGCTCAGGTATTGCGGTGAGTTAAAGACCACCTCTTTCGCCGGGTCCTGGGAATTTCCCAGTATTATTTCAAATGAACCTCCGTTGCGGCGAACGTAATAAATATTATTATCTCCGGCAAGGGTAGGCCAATCAAGATAATTTTCCGAAATTATATAGGGCGAAAAAGAGTCATTTTCCAGGTCATACTGAGCCAGGCTGTGGTAGGTTCCTTCCAGGTAAAAGCTATGAAAAATAAAGGAACTTTTAGCCCTGGTAAATGTAACTGGAGTGGGGATAATTCCCCGGGTCAGGGGAAGAGAAGCAAAATCATCCCTGGCAATGAAAGAATAAATGTCCTCCCTTTCCTCCATATAATCAAGGGCGCCGGAAATTACCTGCTGGTGGCGGTGGAGCAGATTCTCGCTCTGCAGGGTTATAACAAGCTGATGCATCAAATCCGGCTTCAATCTGTATCTATCCAGGAGATAATCCATAACTACCAGCCCCAGGGCACGGTTATAGCGCCAGTCCATATCCCTACCCAGCCTTCCCCGGATTTCTTCGGGGTTAAAGTTCAGGTTCTGGCGGAGGTGCTCGTGGTATTCAGGGCCAAAAAAATGTAGGCCAACAAGGTATTCAGTCTGGATATCAGAAAACCAGACATTGTGCGGAGTAAGGGAATAGAATTCCCTCTGGAAGATGTGGACCAATTCGTGGTAAAGGACCATTTCGTTGCTGTAGGGGCGCCTCTTTTCAAGGATAAAGTGGATTCGGTTGTAAAGTAGTAGCGCGTCGATACTTTCGGGAGCCGAGGGGGGGGGTTTATTCTGCAAATAGTCCAGGCGGCCGTCATAAAAGGTAATTTGAACAGGGGTGGAAGGGCGCACCCGAAAAATTCCTCGGAGTTCTTCCCAGAATTCTTCTCCCCGGTTGAGTAAGTATGAAGCAAATTCTTCGTCGCCCCTGAACTTTCCCTGGAGGCTTTCGGCCCCAACCGGGCCTGATAGCAATAAAGAAACAATTAGGAGAAAAAGAGTTAACTTCATCATCGTTTTTCCCCCCCTAAATGATTATTTGATTGTTTTTTCGAAAGTCAAAAAGGAGCCCCAGCGGGGCTCCTTTGTTTAGAAACTAATTGATGAACCGAATTGGAGGGATACTTCTTTACCGCTCCCCGTTGCGAGTTTGATATCAGAGATTGTAAAATTGAAAATTTCCCAACCCCAGGCTTTTATTCCAAAGCCTGCAAAAAGGGACGGAGTCCCTTTATGAGAGGCAAAATCAAGACCAACCGTTACAGGAAGCCACTGGGGATAGAAAAAGCGGGTTGCAGCAGAAATTCCCAGGTGGAAAACAGGAGCCTGGTAAAACCCGATTGTCCCACCAAGGTGAATTTTGGGATGGGCTACGTAGTGGACTCCGCCTTCCAGGCTAACGGGAGTGCTTCGGATTATTGGATCATGAGGCTGGTCGGTTATTTGATCTTCATCATATTCCAACCATTCCTCATCCTCTTCAACAAGGAGGGGATGTTTTATTTTGGCTTCTCCCGCGAATTTTGTTTGCCTGACTCCGCTCCAGCGGATGAAACCCAGGTTATTCAGAGAAATTCCCACCCCGAGTTTGGGATCAATTTGTCCCCAGGCGCCAATGTCAATTGCTGCGCCATGACCTCCGCCTCCTTCCAGACCCCGGGCAGAGTAGAGGGCATTAAATTCTCCTTCGGCATAGACTGGATCTTCTCCTTCTTCTGATGAAATCAGGATAGTTCCATCGGTATTGACTTCGGCGTAGGCCAGACCATTAAGGTAATGGATACCACCTCCAATAGTTACCCGGTCAAAGTCAAACTGCTGGGCTATGGAAGGGAAGTCCAAAGCATGTGAAAAACCAATATCTACTACTCCCTGACCTCGCAGGAAGGAATTATCAAGCTTAATCTCTTCATCCAGTTCGTTGCCAAAAAGGGCCAGTTCAAAGAAATCCTTATCCAGCCCTGTTGCCGCAAAGCCTTTTAGTCCTCCCTGGACTCCAGAGTTACCGAAACCGAAAAATACGTTAGAGGATGCTCCCATACCAACTGAGAAAGCATCTCCAGAGATTGCTCCCAGTAGTTCATCTTTTGTTTCTTCGTCCCAGTATTCATTGAAGTTTTCCAGGATTTGGTTTACAGTCCAGGCATTGGACCACATATTCAGGGAGAGAGAGTTAAACTGGAGCTGATAATTATAGGGGGCAAAGCCAAGGAGAGCAGGGTTTGCTTCCAGATTGGCAGCCTGTCCGGGGAAAATCCGCAAGGAGGCCGGAGTTTCACCTGCTGCAATTGCTGGGGAAGAAACAGTCAGGAACAACAACAAAACTAGAGAAACTATTTTTATTTTATTCATCTAATTGGGCCTCCTTTCAATCTTCATGCGGGTTAACCCGGATTTCAACATCCAGGTTAGCCTTGGTGGAGAAGGAATCTCCGTATTTAAAGGTGATCTCTCTAGGTTCAGTGATATCTTTTAGGATTTCTACCCTTATGCCATACCAGGCAGGTTTTTGGAAAATTTCCACATCATCCTTGGAAATTTCGACGAGGTAATTTTCGCCTGTCCCGGTTTCAGGCAGGCCAATTGTCCAGTTAGGATTATCCTGATCGAATATGTTTTCTTCATCATTGCTGAAGAAAACCGTTATATCAAGATAAAGAGGCAGGTTATTGGTGTTGTAGAAATCAATAAGGACATTTTGGATCCATCCATCTAAAATATCCTGGTCATCGGCATCCAATTCTAGTTTTCCAGTAGCAACATCATTTTCTACTCCTCCGGGTTGAACCAGGAATTTTAACTTGAAATCAGCATCCCCGACCATGCTAAAATAATCGGCGCGGGAAATTGTAATGTCGTCTTCACCTTCAGGAATGGCTATTTCAAGGCTTGATTCGGGTATCTTAATGGAATGGGGCATGCTGGGTATTTCTCCACTTAAGAACAGGATTTCTTTGGCTTCCCGGGGGTCAACAGTGAAGTCATCTGCTTCGATTACACTTTCTCCTTCTGTACCATCATGAGTATAGAGAAGGACCAGGGAAAGATCGCTGCTAAGCCCAAATTCGGTTTGATTTTCTACCTGGAGAATTAATGTAATGGCCTCTTCGGCCAGCCCGATTCCTTCAAGCCATTCTTCCAGTTCATCCAGTCCTGTTGCAAATATTTCTTCATCGATGGTGAAATCCTCCATGTCTGTCAGGAGGCCGGAAACCGTAATTTCTTTCCAGAGAAGATCGGTTAAAGATATGTCAAAACCAACAGTTTCGGTAGTATCATAAGTAACGTCAGTTCCCGCGGCTCGGAAATCAATTTTCACTTCCAGGTCATCTTCCAGGTTAAAAACAACTTCCTCAAGGGAGAAAACTCCCTCACTTACTGGGGTTAGCTCCTGGTCATTGATATAAATTTTTTCAATGGAGAAGTCAATGTTCCATTCAGCGGGAATATTTGGGGTCAGGATTAAATCCCCCTCTTCCATTAAAATCTCTTTGATATTTTCCTCGAATTCATCAGCAATTAGATTTAGGGCTAAGGATTCCTGGACATCTATTTCATTCAGGCCGGTAACTTTTTCTATTGTTATTGCATCCATTACCACCGAATAATCCAGTTGCCC
>PWGV01000001.1 GCA_003554585.1 Halobacteroidaceae bacterium
AAAAGAAATAGAATCCCAGAACTATCTTCAATAAAGGATTTTTTTGCCAGTCCCTACCCTAAAAAAATTTCCCTAAACCATCCACAATTATTCTAATAAATTTGCAGGATTTTTTTATTATTAGCGAATTAAAATAATATAGGGATTTCCTCATCAGTGATGAGTCGCAGTTTTTTTTAGCACACCCTTGCCTTTCCAGATGATCCCTTCTGGCTGATTTCCTTTCTTTTAAATTTTTCCATAAGGGGGCAAAAAATTGAAAAAAGTAATAGTAATCGGGGCCGGATGGGCCGGCTCTGCAGCAGCGATTGCAGCTCGAAAAATGGGAGTAGAAGTAGTTATCGTTGAGAGAATGGAAATGCTTCTTGGTACAGGTCTTGTGGGAGGAATAATGAGAAATAATGGTCGGTACACAGCAACAGAAGAAGCAATAGAAATGGGTGCCAGCGAGCTTTTTAACCTGACTGATAAAAACTCCCGCCATCGTAACATTGAATTCCCCGGCCATAATAATGCAAGTCTCTATGACATAAGCCTTATTGAGCCAGCGGTAAAAAAAATTATTTTAGAAATGGGTATTGAATTAAAATTAAAGCAGCGCGCTACCGGAGCTAATCGGGAAAATAATAAGATTTCCTCCATTATTATTGACAATCAAGAAGAAGAATTAATGGGGGATGTATATATTGAAGCTACGGGAACTGCGGGTCCGATGGGTAATTGCTCCCGATTTGGAAACGGGTGCGCAATGTGTATTTACCGCTGCCCCAGTTTTGGCTCTCGGGTTAGTATTGCAGCCAAACTTGGTGTTTCTGAATTTAAAGCCCAGAGACAGGATGGTTCCCCGGGTGCAATGAGTGGTTCCTGTAAGATTTTTAAGGAATCATTATCTCCGGAAATTCAGGAAGAACTAAATAAAAAAGGGGTTAAGGTTATCCCCATCCCTCCTGACCTGCAAAAAGACATGCAAAGTCTGAGCAGCAAAGCCTGTCAACAATATGCCCTTCCTGAATTTTCGACCAATATAATACTTTTGGATACCGGACATGCTAAGTTAATGGCCCCCTTCTTCCCCCTGGAAAGCCTTCGGAAAATTCCCGGCCTGGAAAATGCTCGCTATGAGGATCCTTATGCAGGCGACCTGGGAAACTCTATTCGTTTCCTGGCAATTTCCCCCCGGGATAATTACCTCAAGGTAAAAGGCATTAGTAATCTTTTTTGTGCAGGGGAAAAAGCCGGGCTTCTGGTAGGACATACTGAAGCAATAATTACCGGCTACCTTGCCGGGCATAATGCAGCCCGTCTTGCCCTGGGATCTGACCTGCTGGAATTGCCTCGCGAAACCTGTTGTGGAGAAGCCATAGCATTTGTTAATGAAGAAATGAATAGTAGAGAAGGTTTATCCAAAAAATTCACCTTCTCCGGCTCTGTCCTCCTGGAACACCTTAAGGAGAAAGAACTTTATACTACCGATAAAGAAAAAATAAAACGCAGGGTTGAAAAAGCCGGCTTAACTAATATTTTTAGTACCAGGCTTTAGTTTCTAAACTCCCTTAGTAAAATGGGTTTAGGTAGGATGCAATCAGGACTGTAATTCTAACTTTTTCCCGTAACAGAACACCTGATTTTTTCCAGAAAAGCATAAAAAAGAGGAGGCCATCTCTGGACCCTCCTCTTATTTTTTCCTTTCCCCAAATTCTTTAACAGGTTCTTTTCCTGTCTTTATTGTTTCAGGCAAGAAGATGGCTTTCATTTAATTATATTTCGTGGTGTGACTATAGCCCTCTCCCGATTAAGAAGAATTTATATTTGTTTTTCCTGACCAATAATACATTCAGGACTGGCTTTACAAACTTGTTGTTCACGTTCCCATTGCATAAAGGGCATAAGGTTTTCATAACTGATATCCATGTTTTCACTCCCTTTCATTATGCGCCCAAATGATTTTGATTATCATTTTCAATTATAAAGCATCTTTTCTTTTTTGTCAACCCCCTTACACCTCCATTTTAGGAGAATTTTTCCCTGGGTATTGCGAATCGTTTCTGTTTTACAGGAATGGAAACAAGCGTCCGGTTCAAGGCAAAAAATAAAAACCGGAGAACAGAATTGCTATTCTCCGGTTTAGCATGACCTTATCGGGCAGAAACCATTATTCTCTATCTTTTTCACCATTCTTATTCAAAGCCAATATTTTTTTCTCTACCTACCCTGAAAGTATTAAATTTTTTTCATCCTCCTGCCGGTGTCGTATCGACATGAAGGTCTACCCGGAAAAAAAACTTTTCACATTCTCCAGTTAAATTCGTATATCAGGACATCGCAATAACATTGATTGCAAGGTTATAGCGTTTTCTCCTGATGGCGGCCCGTCATAAAGGTCTAAAAAAGAAATTAAACCAGTTGTCATTGAAGGAGGCCCCCCAAAATCAACATGCAACCCGTGCTTTTTTCTGGCCCGAGATCGATATGGTTTCTTTTTAGCCTAATTTTTCAATAACTTTCTTAGCCCCAGTATTACAGTTTTCCACTATATCCTCCATCTCTTCTGCAGTTATATCATCAAGGTGAATCCCAACAATTACCACGCAATTTTTTTCTGTACCTCTGGCAATTTGCCTGGCCAGGGGCACCACTATTTCTTCCTCTTTATGGGCCGGCACGGTTATCATGTATGATGTGGTGGTATTTTCCCCCGGGTTTATTTTGCTGGGAACTATAACACTTAAACCCACTGCTCCTACATGAACATCTCCTCCCGTAACAAAAACAACAATATCTGGCCCTACTTCTTTAACCTCGAAAAAAACCCTGCACCGCTCTTTGCCCACCACAAAGTTCATTACTTACCTCCTTTTTTCAACCTATATTCCTTCCCAACGGCGAAATAGCTGATGAGCAATCCCAAATTGATCCAGGATTTTCCCAATAGTCTGGTCTATAATGTCCTGGATTTTTTCCGGATGATGGTAAAAGGCCGGCATTGGTGGGAGTATAGAAGCTCCTGCTTTTGCTGTCTTAACCATATTTTCTAAATGAATAAGGTGCAGCGGGGTTTCTCTAATAACCAGAATTAGCTTCCTGCCCTCTTTCAGGTTAACATCAGCTGCCCTGCCCAGGAGGCTGTCACCATATCCATGAGCAATTCCACTTAATGTTTTCATGCTGCAGGGGGCAATTACCATTCCATCAATAGGGAAAGAACCACTGGCCATTTTTGCTCCCAGATTATTATTTTCGTAAACAAAAGAAGCGAGCGATTTTACCTGGGCAATTGAATACTCCGTTTCAATTTCAATATTTTTGGCTCCCCATTCAGACAAAATTAAATGAGTACTAACCCCGGTTTCTTTCAAAACCTCCAGAAGCCTGATCCCATATATAACTCCTGTTGCTCCGGAAATCCCTATTATCAGATTCATATTTAAGGCCCTAATAAAACTGGCCTGCCCTCCCTCCCCCTTGATTTAACCAGAAAATAAAGCATTCAAATTGACCCGCGCAGGGAAACCTGAAGAAAAAATAAAAACAATAGAATCATCATTAGAGAAGAAACCTTTTTTTATTAAATCGATCATTCCTACCATAGATTTACTCGTATAAATTGGATCCAGCAATATCCCTTCGGTTCGGGCCAGTAATTCTATTGCTTCTAACCCATCTTTCGTTGGGGAACCATACTTTTCCCCCATATAGGCTCCAAAAGTCATTATTTCTTTTTCCTGAACAGACTTCTGGGGAGAACCAAGGAATTCATAAGTCTGATTTATTAATTCACAGACATGTTTGCGCTGGGTTTCAGCATCCCTGCTTATACAGATCCCCAGAATATCCAGGTCAGGATAAAATTCTCTTTTTCCTATTTCTGCTCCGGCCTGAGTATCAGGGGTTCCACTGGGAACAATAACATGATCAAATTTAACTCTCAGGTCCCAGGCCTGTTCCGCTATTTCCTTTATACACTCAATATATCCCAGGCTTCCCAGGGGAGAAAAACCACCTACTGGGACAACAAAGGGTTTATGCCCCTTTCCTGCCAGTTCAGCTGACAGCTCCTGAGCCTTAGCTTCACCTTTTCCTTTTTTAACAAAGTGCAGGTTGGCTTCCATCAGTTTGTAAACCAGTAGATTATCCGTAAATTTTTCGGGCTTTTCCCCTTCCAATACCAGGTGGCATTGTAAACCCATACTCTTTGCTAAAGAGAGAGTTTGTCGATTATGATGCGATTGAAGGCCGGCCCAGGTTATGATAGTATCGGCACCTTCTTGCCTGGCCTGGCCCAAAATAAATTTTAATTTTCTGACCTTATTCCCTCCCAGGCCCAAGCCGGTATAGTCATCTCTTTTCATATACAGGTATTGAGAACAACCCAGTTCTTTTCTCAAGTTAGGGAGTTCATGAAGAGGCGTGGGAGCAGTAAAAACATTATCCAGGTGGGAGAATTCTTCAAAATTCATTATTTCACCTCCGGTTAATCTGGGGGTTCTTTTTAGATTAATTTAACCCTGGGAGCAACTCCAAATTTTTCTCCCCCGCCAACATTTTCATTTTTAGGTGGCGGGGGAGTGTCTAAACCCTGTTCCATAAATGGTTTAATTATTTTTTCATTTTATCCCGGTCACAGTACAACAGGCCATTTTTTGCCAGCCCATCTCTCTCCATTTCCACCAGACGTATACGGACAATTTCCGGTGATACTCCAAAAGCATCAACAGTAGCTTTTGTTAGTAGATCAACAAATTTTCTCTTTGCTTCCAGATCTCTACCCTTAAAGAATTCCACTGTTATTGATGGCATTTATTTCCCCCCTTCCTTTTATTTTTTTGGAGCAGCTCTTTTAAATCTTAACCTGGGGTTCAACCAGTCCTGAAGCGCATCTCCCAGGAAATTAACTGCCAGCACTACCAGGGCGATAGCTATCCCCGGAAAAATGGTCAGCCATGGTGCAATTTCCATGTATCCCCTCCCCGCACTTAACATATTTCCCCAGGAGGGAGTAGGGGGCTGAATACCCAATCCCAGGAAGCTCAGGGTAGCTTCAGCCAGGATTGCAACCGGGAGTATAAGACTGGCCTGAACAATAATCGGGTTAATTATGTTGGGAATGAAATATCGAAAAATTATCCTCAGATTGGATGCTCCAATAGCCCGGGCTGATTCCACGTATAGCTCATTCTTCACCATTAAAATACATCCCCGGGCCAGGCGGGCCATCCGGGGGGAATAAACGATCCCCATGGTCAGCATTAAACTGCTTAAAGCAGGCCCCAATAGAGTAATTAATACCAGGGCAAATAAAATGGGCGGGAATGCCAGCATTGCATCAATTATTCTCATCAGTATGCTGTCAATTAGCCCCCCAGCAAAACCAGATAGGGTTCCTATTAGGATCCCTAAGATGCCCGCCAGAACGACCGCAACAATCCCAACATAAACCGAAACCTGCGCTCCATAAATAACCCTGGTAAAAGTATCTCTCCCAAACTCATCGGTACCCATAAAATGCTCTGAGCCGGGGGCGTTTAGCCTGTGGGTCAGGCGCATTTCTGAAGGGCCATAGGGAGAAATAACCCCGGGGAATACTGCTGCAAACAAAACCAATCCTATGATTATCCCTGAGATTAACAACACCGGGTCTTTAAAGAAAGAAAATATTCGTCTGATTTTTACCTGCATTTTATCAACCCTATCTTTAAAATCAGTCATAACGGACCCTCGGATCAATATAGACATAAATTACATCCACAATAAAGTTGATAATTAAAAAAACAAGACTGATAACCATAACTGTAGCCATTACCACTGGATAATCACGACTGGATACTCCTCCAATCAAAAAACGGCTTATTCCTGGCAGGGTAAAAACAGTTTCAACAACTATAGATCCTGCCATCAAAAACCCAATCTGGATCCCAATTACCGTCAGAACGGGGATCAGTGCATTTTTAAAAGCATGCTTGGCAACCACTTTTGCTTCTCTCAGTCCCTTGGCCTTTGCAGTTCGGATATAGTCCTGGCTGAGAGCCTCCAGGGTAGCAGCCCTGGTGATTCTCATTGTTGTAGCCATCATAGCCGTCCCCAGAGTAATTGTGGGGCCTGCCATTGCTTTAAAATATACACCCAGCCCCTCTCCGGGACTGACATAGCCCCCGGCAGGGATCCAGCGAAGAGTAAGAGCAAAAACCAGAACCAGTATCAAACCCAGCCAGAAATTGGGAATTGAAATTCCCAGCAGAGAAATAAAGCGGACCAGTTTATCTACTCCCTTTCCCCTTTTGGCAGCGGAAATCAATCCCGCCGGGATCCCAATTATAACGGATAAAAACAGGGACAAAATTGTAAGCTGGAAAGTTATGGGAAGCCGTTGAGCAATTTCTGGTGCTATTGGTGAACCATAACGCAAAGAAGTACCCAAATCACCCCTCAGAACCCCTGAAAGCCACATCCCATACTGGACAACTGCGGGCCTATCCAATCCCATTTCTGCCCGAATAACCTGCAACTCAGCATGGCCGTAATAATCTCCCATTGCTATTATTGCTGCATCTCCAGGGATTGCCTGCAGAGTAATAAAGATGATCAGACTCATAAGAAGAACAGTTATTACTGTTTGAATGCTTCTTTGCCAAAGAAACTTACCCATCAAAGCCCCTCCCCTAAATAAGTCGGATATTCAGGTTTTAGATTAACTGCCTTTTCTACTGTTCAATTTTGGGCCCTACCACTTCAACAATTATCTATTGGAAAACCTGAAGTAATTTTTGTTTTTTCTCAGAGAGACTAACATATTCCATATTGCCTTCATAGTTTAAATAAGTTCCCAGGGAGAGGCAAAGCCTCCCCCTGGAAAACCTTTTTTTATTGATCCAGCCACATTTCCGCAAAATTCAGTTCTGTAGAAGGTTTGAACTCGTACCCTTTAACATGGGAGGAAAGGGCAAAAAACTCATAAGCGGAAAAGAGGGGGAAGTTAGGATTTAACTCCATCAGCTTCCTCTGAATATCCCGGTATATTTCATCCCGAGCTTCAGGGTCAGTTTCCATTCTGGCATCCCTTAACAGGGCATCAATTTCTGGATCGCTGAAGTCGTTCTGATTACCAGTAGATCCTGTTGCATAGGGACCTGAAAGCCAGGACTGGGTCCAGTCAGCCCCAAATCCAGTAATAACAAGGTCAAAGTCTCTTTCCTGTCTTCTGGACTGAACGATACCCAACTCCATAAGTTCCAGCTCCAGGTCTATTCCAATTTTTGCTGCTTCTTCCCTTAAAGCTATGGCAGTATCAGCCAGAATTGTTATTTCCGAAAAACTCAGAAGTTTAGAGCTAAACCCATCGGGATATCCTGCTTCTGCCAGGAGTTCTTTTGCTTTTTCCCGGTCCGGAAGATCTTCAAAAACCGGGTCATCGAGATGGCCCGGTAAAATTGAGGGTAGCGGGCCATTTATTAGGGGTTCACCATAACCTCTGATAACAAAACCAACAATTGCTTCTTTGTCGATACCAATCTGGAAAGCTTGCCTGACCAGGGGATCATCCCATGGTTCCCGGTTAAGATTGGGAACTGCCACCCGCATATTCAGCCCAGGCCCTCCGTAAACATTTACTTCAGGGTCCGCCTCTAAAGCTGGCAGCATATCAAAGGGGATCCTGTCCATAACATCTACCTGCCCCGTTCTCAGGCTTACAGAACGAGCAGTATCATCGGGCATAATTCTGAACTGAATCTGGTCTAAATAAGGTAGCCCTTCCCTGAAATAGTCTTCATTTCGTACCAGGACAGTTTCCACATCAGGACGTCTGTGATCCATTTTGAATGGCCCGGTTCCAATTGCTACCGTATTCAAATTCCCTTCTTCTTCCACAACTGATTGGGGAACAATTACTACCTGGGAATAAGCAAGGGCTTCTAAGAAAGACGAATCCATTTCTTCCATAAATATTTTTACCGTGTAATCATCAACAACCTCAATATCCTTAACTGCTACGAAATGCCGAGCATGGGGTGACCCGGTATCTGGATCCATAATCCTTTCAAAGGAAAACTTTACATCTTCTGCAGTAAAAGGCTCTCCATTATGAAATTTTACTCCTTCCCGCAGATAGAAAGTCCAGACAATATTTTCCTCGTCAAATTCCCATTCCGTTGCCAGATCAGGTACCACTTCCATGCTGGGATTAAAAGCCAGCAAGCCACTATAAATGTTCCTGGAAATCATGGTAATACCTGATCTCTGACCCTGGAGGTGAGGATCCATCCTGGTAACCTCATCATTAATACCCATGACCAACTTTCCACCATACTGAGGTTCAGAAAAAACTGACGCTGATGTAAATGCCAGGCCAGCAACCAGTAAAACAATTAGAAGGATGCGCATTTTCATTGATTATTAACCTCCTTATTTAATCTTCGTCAACCACAATTGCATAAAGCCCGTTACCTTCATTGGTCGCCATTGTCAGTTTTATAAAATCAACATGACCTGTTACATGAGAGGTAATAATCACCCTTTCACGACCAAAATAATCGGTAACTTCACCCACAACCTGTCCTTCAAAAACTTCCTGTCCTTCGGAAACATAAGAGTAGAAAAACCCGGTTTTTGGTGAGGGGATCCTTTCGTACCTCACCTTTTTGATTTGCCTCTCAATGAGAGGCAGGCCTTCCAGAATTCCAACCCGCCGTAAAACATTCACAATACCTCTGAAGTGAATACCAATTGCTTCTTCCTCCAAAAACCCTGAACCCGCTTCGGGCAATATTGAAGGAATTCCCAGTGCTGCCCCTGCATGAACAGCCGATCCATTTTCTTTTCTGCTTCCTATTGATCCAACAATTTCAATCCCAAAAACTTCTGCCAGGTCCCAGCCAGTCCAATCCCTTTCCTCAGTGCTCTCTTCATGCTCGGGAACATAAAGATGGGGAATAATCCTTTCCATAGCGTCCGCTCCATGCAAATCCATCACTACATCGCTAAAAGCAATAATCTTGGAAGTAATTAAATGAGCAACTCTTTCCAGGACCTTTCCTTCAGGCTTGCCAGGGAAAAGGTTGGATAAATCCTGTCCATCGGGAGGTGACCCATTATGAGTCCTGGCATGGAAAGCAGCCCTATTGGCCACAGGAACTACTACTACTGCCCCGGAAACATCCTGAGGATCAAGGTCCATTGATACTTTTTTTGCTCCCTGAATACTGTTATGCTCTCCGGCATGGATCCCCGCTATAATAAAGGCAATAGGGCCGGGCTTTTTACCCCGGATAATTACAACGGGAACATCAAATTCCTGAGGAAAACCTTCTACCACCAGATAACCGTACCCCTTCTCGCCAGGGTTTGCCTTAATCCCGGTAGCATCCAGTAAAGCTTCAATCTTTTTCTTATTCATTTGAGAAACTCCCTCCATTTTTTGCCTTTTAACTTGAGTTAAATATCTACCACAATAGCAAACAATCCATTGTCTTTATTGGTAGCCATGGTAAGTTTAATAAAATCAATTTCTCCTGAAACAGGTGCGATTATTTCGGTTGTTTCATCTCCGAAATAATCCGTAATTTTCCCAATAACCTGCCCTTTATTTACAAACTGTCCCACTTCTGCAAAAGAATAGAAAAAACCAGTCATTGGAGAGCGGATCTTTTCATATTTTACATTCCTGATCTGGCGCTCGATTAAGGGGAGACCTTCCAGAACACCAATTCTCCTTAAAACATTCATCATTCCCCGGTAATGAATTCCAATCCCTTCCTCCTCCAGGAAGCCTGAACCGGCCTCAGCCAGAATTGAAGGGATACCGAGAGAAGCACCATAGTGAACTGCAGAACCGCCTCCAACTCGAGGTCCGGTATAGCCGGATATTTCAATGCCGTAAGCTTCGGCCAGGTCCCAGGGCCCCCAGTTCCTTTTTTCTTCATTGTTTTCATTATGTTCTGGAATATAAAGGTGAGGAATAATCATTTCCAGTCCATCTGCACCGTGGAGGTCCATTACGGTATCAGCGTAAACAATTAGGCGGCTGGAAATTTCATAAGCTGCTCTTTCCAGGGCTGTACCCTCGCTATCACCGGGGAAAAGCCGCCCCATATTCTGCCCATCAGGGGGAGAACCATTGTGTGTTCGAGCGTGAAAAGCGGGCCTGTTTGCAACCGGAACTATTGCAACTGCGCCACTCACCTCATCGGGATCAAGGTCACTACCCACTCTTCTGGCTGCCTCGATACTGTTGTGCTCACCTCCATGGATCCCTGCAACTATAACAACAATTGGTCCCGGGTTTTTCCCCCTGATCAGGAACAGAGGAACATCAACTTCCGGGGAAAAACCCTCCACATTAAGAAAACCCTTTTTCTTTGAGCCCGGAGGGGCGTCTAATCCTGTCGCTTCAACCAGCTTCTCAATTCGATCACTAAAAATGGTTTCCACCTCCAGCTTTTTTAAATCCATCCTGCAAATTCAAAGCCCCAGGAAAATACAACTCTAATCTCCATCAATAATTTCATCCGCCTCCTTATCCACAAACCGGGCATCACAAAAAGGACATAATAGCTTTCTATCCATATTACGGAAATCATCTGTTGCAGCATAAAACTTCATTTTGCATTTTGGGCATACAATCCAGAATATCCTGGCCATTATTATTTACCCCCTAAGTCAAAATAATCTTCCAGCTTAATCCTGTTCATAACTTCCTGGGGAACATTTATGCGTTGGGCAAAAGGTCTTGAAACAGGGCGGGTTGCATCAATTATCATTTTGTCTCCAACGGCATGGATTGTTGCTGAAGGATCCAGGGTGCCACCTCTTAGCTTTTCCAGTATCTCTACATCTTCAGTCGCTTGAACCCTTGTTGCCAGAGCCCATAGCACCATTTTTTCATCAAAGGGGTCAATATCTTTGTCAACAACAATTACATGTTTAAGCTCATCATGATAGGGCAGGGCTGCAACTCCAGCAACTTTTCCTTCTCCGTCAACTTTTTTATCAATTGAAATATAGGCATGAAATCGGCAGCACCCTGAAATTGGAAAATGCACACCCTGTACTCCGGGAACCGACTTTTTTACCTCTTCATAAATCCCAGCTTCCTTGGGAATACCACCCAGTATTGAAGTATCTGGATGACCAACAAGAATATTCATGTAATAAGGATTTTTCCTGTAGGTTATTGCAGTCACTTTTACAACTGGCGACCAGCGCTGTGGACCATAATAGCCGGTAAACTCTCCAAAGGGGCCTTCGGCATCCCTATAATCAAGGATTTCTCCCTCAATTACTATTTCTGCGTCGGCAGGCACCATTAACTTCTCTCCATATACCTCTGAGGGAACTAGCCTTAATGGTTCTCCAAGAATTCCTCCAATTACCCGATATTCATCTGTATCTTCGCTAACCAGCGCCTCCGAGCCAAGATAAAAGCTCGGGTGGTGCCCAATAATATGGGCAATCGGCAGGTTTTCCCCTTTTTCTTTAGCCTTCATATAGTAGTTCCAGAGATGCCGGGGAGACATCCATAAACCCAATTCATCCTTACCTCTGATCAACATTCGGTGATGAGAAGAATTATATTCTCCTGTTTCTGGATCAGCTGCAATCACCGCATCTACCAGGTAGGGATAACCATCCATCTCATGATGGGTAAGAACCGGGAGGTCATAAAGATCTACCTCGTCTCCAACTTTGATAACCTCCTTAACAGGGGCTTCTTTTTTATCGACAATTACCGGGTCAATTTGCTTTCCAGTTCTTTTTGCAAATTCAAAACTGGTTTCCATTCTCCATTGTTCTGCATCCAGATCCAGGGCTACAGCACATTTGTCCCGACTGGCAAACAGGTTGGTCAGAACTTTAAAGGGACTTAATTCTCCCCTCAGGTTGTTAACCTTGTTAAAAATAAGAAGGGGACTTTTGTTCTCTTTCTCCAGATGCCTCTGTAGGGCAGTAATTTCAAACTTGGGGTCAATACGCCTGTCCGTTTCCACTACATCTCCTGGATTTTTTTGCTTCAGATCCGCTATAAAGCTTCTTAAATCTTTAGGCAAACTCACCATCTCCCTTTACAATGAATTGTGTTTTTTTAAACATACCTTCGCTTTGTTGTTCATAACTATTAATTTATCAACTAACAACAAAAAATCCTTTCTACAAACAACTTTAGTATATTGCTTTTTGTGCTTTCTTTTTTACTTTGTTCTTCAAACAATACCTTTTCAGTTACAACTGTATTAACTTAACCTATTAAAGCATCTTTGCGGTTTTTCTGCGCCCCCGGGAAAGCTCTAATAAAGGGTTTTCGGATCTAAAACAAATGATGGAGACTTTTTCTTATCGGAAAAGTAATCCTATCCCTTTCCAGCAATAATTTCCCACTTACTTCTTTCTTGCCCCACCAAAGAAAAAAGAACCCAGCCGGTAATAACAAAAGGCAGGTTCGAAATTTTAAATCACTTTTTACCGGGGCTTAAAGACATTTAACAGTCCCGCTTTTTTTTCCCTTTCCTTGATTTGCTCCTTATCAGTAATATAAAGGCCTTTCCTCTTCATTTCTTCGAAGTAAACTGCTCCCGAAAAAGTATATTTCTTTTTCCTCCCTTCTTCTGACTTTGTTTCTTCTTTAACAAAAGCAAGTAAATCCCCTGCAGCAATAGTCCGGGGCAACTCCAATAATTGCCCCCCGAGAGAAACCTGGACCGAATTATAGCCGGCAAGGGCCCCGGTAATAATTGCTTCAGTATGGCCAACCATAAGCCCCGATTTTTCACCAGCACAAAATAAGTTATTCATGCTTTCAACAAGGAGGGTGTTCTCCCGGGGGGCAACACCTAAAAACCTGATTGAATTACCCTTACCTCCATCATAAGGATCCAGGTAGCGGACATTTTCGAAACCATTGACTCTTCTAAGTTCCTTTAAAGGAAAGAATGGTGAACTGAGTTTTGCACCGTATGCTGTATCCAACACTACCAGGTTTTCCGCAAATTCTTTGCTGGAATATTGCTGTGAAGACTTCAAAGCCAGCTTCTCCTCGGATACTAAATCCTGGGGCAAAGGGATTATTGCCACACCGGCTTTTTCCATTTCCGATATCACCCAGGGTGCCAGGCTCTGCTTGGAAATAATACAGGAACCACTCATTGAACCAGGACTTCCATCCTTCCTCAGGCCCCAGAATTCCTGGATTCCTGCTTTCTCAACTAAACTCTGCCGGGGACCATAAGAAGGACACCGCTGTACACATAGTACACAACCTTTTCCAAACTTCTGACAATACTTCTGGGGCCCAGCAGTTCCAGTAGCATCAATGAAAGAGTCACCGTAAAAATGGTTTCCCTGCTTATCAGCTACTGCTAAAACCCTGCCGCCTTCTTTTTCCAGCCTGCTAATCCTGGTTTCCAAAACAATTTTAACACCACTATTCTCGAGCTTTCTATATAAATATGGCTCCACTCCCCCTATATCATAAAGAGAAGCATGTTTATGGCCGGGAAAGTCGATATTTGAATGGGGGCAAAAACGGTCCAGTTCTTCAAATAAATCCAACCCCATGGCAATGCCTTCTTCTGTTGCGGTATAGCGCCCGTTATTTCTCATAATCCCCCCGACCAGTCCGGAGCCTAAAAGCATATCCGTTCTCTCGATCAGGGTTGCCTTTCCTCCCAAATGATTGACAGTTAATGCTGCAGATATTCCTGCCCATCCCCCTCCAACAATAATAATTTCTGGCATCTTTTTCATCCCCTATATTGCTATTATTATTTGCCTGGCTGCAATCCCGAAAAGGAAACGGGCTCTTTTTTATTGCAACCTTTTTTATTTTACTATATTAATATTTCGTCTCCTGAAAGGTTTTTCCTTTCTACGGAAAACACAGTTAAGGGATAAAATCGGTATTTTTTTCAACAATGTTCGGAAATTTTTAAAATAATTATACAAAGGTTGGGCTAACCAATTTTATATCCTCCTGTTTTACTTTTAAAAGACCGAATAAGAATATAACTCCGGACATTTATTATTCCATCCAGGGCAAAAACTATATCAACCAGAAAATTTTCAAAGTGCCTTTTGTTTTTAAATATTGCGTGGATGTGTAAAGAACTGGGACCGGTCATCTGATTTACACTTTCAACATTCTTTTCCTCCGATAATTCACTGGCTACTTTAAGTAAAAAGCGCGGTTCTACATCCAGCTCAATAAATACCGAAAATTCCAGCCCCATCTTGTAGGGATTAATCACAATTGTGTATTTTTCAATTATGCCCTGTTTTTCCAGTTTTTTTACTCGCTCCCGCACTCCAGAACGGGATAGGTTTAAACTCCTTCCAATTTCTGCGTATGATGATTTCCCATTTTCCTGAAGTATGGCCAGGATCTTTAAATCAATTTCATCCAATACAGTATTATTCATTTTTTCCCCTCCTCCGAAAAATTCCAGAAAACAACGGATAGTTTTAATTAAAATCTGCCCGTTTTTCCTTCCATTTTATTCCTGTTTGTTCTCTCAACTGAGCCTGGAGAATTTTTTTATATTTGTTTTCTAATCCCTCCCCTCATTAATTATTGTTGGAGTCCACCAGTATCAAGTCAGAGGAAAAAGGTAAAACCTTCTCCCAAAACAAACAGTGTCAGAAAAAAACACAGGACCAGGATCCCCCTGCCTGTTTAGCTTTAAACTGTTTCATTCTTCCCGGGAATACTACCGGGATTGTTTATTATCCTCCTTATTTCATGTTTCCGCCCCTTTCTCCTGCAACAACTTTCCGAGTTAGGAGAATGTCTACCTCGGGTGCCTTCTCCTGAAGATAAATTGCTATTTTTTCACAAGTTCTCCAGGGCTTTATCCCAGTTTTATAAGGTTCCCGAACAAATCTGGAACCCTGTAGTCCTGGCCCATCTTTTTCCTGTCTCAGTTAAGCCGCTAAATCTGGAGACCATAGTTGCTTCCTGTCCGCTGAACAAATACGGTGAATTTCCCTGGTCAAAAGGAGTCCTCCTGTCCGTACCTCCACTTTGGGAACAGCCCTGACCGGTGCCGGGGTTAACGCAGGGTCTTTTCCTTTTCCGGGTGGTAACACGACCACACCATCCTCCTCCAGGTTCCGGACAGGGTGTGAATTAAGGCTAACTGGTAAATTCACCTTCATTATCAGGACCAAAGATCAAACCCTTTTTATCTCCAAACTATTCATTCCCGTCAGTTTCTTTAGCTTCAACTGGATTTTCCATTCCTATTTAGGCAATATTATTGGTGGAATCCCGGGGAAAAAAACTAAAATCATATAACCTGGGCTACTTTTTTACTTGAGATCACTTTTAATGAAAAAATGCTCTCCTCTGGAATATGTTTTCCCATCTTCCTATTCAGAGGAGAGCATGGCATTTAGAGCTATATTAAAATTGTTCGCTGGCCCTTCAGGGAGTTTTTATTACATCCAGAATATAGGGGGTATTCCCTCTATCTCCTTCCACCCAAATAAAGTAAATCCCTGTAGCTTCTGGCTCATAGGTAATTTGAGCATCAAGGGATCTGGACTGGCCTGTCCCGGAAGAGTCTCTTTCCAGGATGGTGTGTAAATCATTGGATTTAATGCTTGTGGATTCCGGGCACAATAGATTCAGCCAGGTGTTTCGCGAATCTTTGCCTTCATCTATAAATCTTATCCTTATTTCTTCACCTTTGTTCAGTTTTATGGCAAAAACATCGTTCGCAGCAACATGACTATCAACTACCCCTCGATATTCTATCTCCTTCTCTATTTCCAGGGCCTCATCAATATCAACCCCTCCATCTGTATCAAAACTATCTGCTGGCGTCTCTATTACTTCCAGGGTGTACGGTTTGTTGCCCCTCGCGCCATGGACCCAGATATAGTAGGTATCAGTAGTAGCGGCAGTATAGGTTATTGTTGCATCCAGGCTGTAACCCATCCCCGTTCCAGAAGAATCCTGCTTTAATACTGTATGGAAATCATTGGCTTCTATGCTGCCGGAATCCGGACTCAAAAGACGCATAAAAGCTCTTCTACTATCAATCCCTTTATCTTCAAAGTTAATCCTTATTTCCTCGCCTTTCTCTAAATCGATGGCATAGACATCCTCCGGAGCAACATGACTATCAACTACCCCTCGATATTCTATGTCCTTCTCTATTTCCAGGGCCTCATCAATATCAACCCCTCCATCTGTATCAAAGCTATCTGTTGAAGTCTCTATTACTTCCAGGGTGTACGGTTTGTTGCCCCTATCGCCATGGATCCAGATATAGTAGGTATCAGTAGTGGGAGCAGTATAGGTTATTGTTGCATCGAGGCTGTAACCCATCCCTGTTCCAGAAGAATCCTGCTTTAATACTGTATGGAAATCATTGGCTTCTATGCTGCCGGAATCCGGACTCAAAAGACGCATAAAAGCTCTTCTACTATCAGCCCCTTCATCTTCAAAGTTAATCCTTATCTCCTCGCCCTTTTGCAGCTTTATTTGATAGACATCATTGGGATTTTCTTCTTCATCAACTTCACCACTGACTGATGACCCAACTGCCAGAGGAATTCCAGGAATATCATCCTCATCTATCTCAGCGGTGGTCAATTCCAGCCTCACGTGAATATCTTTATCCAGATTTTTATAAGTAAAGTCTGGCTGATCCTCATCTTCTAAAGCAACCCCATTTACAATCCAGTTTTCTATTTCGTAGCCCAGCTCCACCTCTGAGGAAAATTTAACATTTGCACCCTCTTCTACTTTACTTCCCGAGGAAATTTTTTCCCCGTCAACCTCCGCCCATATTTGACCTTTTTCCGGGTTTTCAAAGGAAACTTCATAATAGATAAATTCCCTTTCCTCAAATACCGCAGTAATTTCTCGATCTTCATCCATAACTACTACTGTTTCCGGGCTTTGTGGATCCTGCACATCACCCAGCCATTTTTTGAACTCCCAGCCTTCCTGGGGTTTGGCTTTTAGGCTTACCTCAGTTCCTTTTTCATAACGATGAATTCCTGTTTCGGGAGTTACTGTTCCATCACCTTTTTTACTCATGATAAGATCATGACCCGGAGCAACCTCGACCGAAAATTCAATTTTCTCGGTATCATGGTTTTCCAGGGGTTCCGGGGACGCGGTTAATTGCCCACTGATCGCAAAGTTTTTACTCTCTTTCTCCCCGGGAGCAGTAAACTCCAATAGACCTGTATATTGCCCCGCTTCTTCTATCTCCTGATAATATTGATCTCCACCGGGTTTTATCTCTGCTGTGAAATAGGTGTTATCTTCATCAAGGACCTCTACCTCATATTCAAACTCAATCTCCTGTTTTGTTTCCGCTTCCTCCAGATCCAGGAAAAAGCAATCAATTGGGCTCAGGGTTGACTGGGAGCCCCCAATTCTAATGCCTCCATTTTCCCGGGGAAAATAATCAAGATGGCCTTCATAAAAAACTTTTTCTCCTGTTTGCGGATCTTCATAGTACCCCTTCGATATTTTATCTTCCTCATCAAGAGCATCAAAAGCTTCTTCTAAGGATTTTCCCCCAACCATTTTCAGGGCTAATTTATGAAAGGACCCTACCGCCCCGGCTTTTATATCATCCCAGGCAATATATGCTTCAATGTTTATATCGGTCAGGCTTTCTGCTTTTCCCGTTTCACTGTACAGCCCGCTACAGCCCCAATCGAAAAATAGTGCCTTCTCTTTAAAAAACCAGTACTTATCAATAAAGCCATCGGTAATAAACCAAAAACGGCCATAATCATAATTGCTGGTCCTGATTACCCGGTCATAAGCCCACGCCCTGACCAGGTCATCACCTATTAGAGCCGGGCAAAAATCACCCCAGGCTGGAGCTTCTTCCCCTGTCATTAAGCTGGTGGAGCTGCCATGGCCATTAAAAAAGATTATGTTATAATCCTCATAAAGTAGATCAAAATAGAAGGAAAGGTCCACCTCTTCCCCCATTAGAATATCAACTTCGTACCCGACTGACTCCAATCCCGCTTTTACATTTTCCAGCATGGCGGGAACAGCCTTGGTCTGATAATCGCTGTGCTCCCTGACATACAGGGGATGAACTAAAGCAGCATTGCCAGTCTTAATTGCTTTTTGAGAATCGGTTAACTCTTTCATTTCTGCACCCAAAACCTCAGCCATTTGCTCTTCCTCTGGTTCGGGGTAGGTTTCAATGGGCCAGATTTCCTCCCCTGCTCCTTCATATTTTAAAATCAGGTCGCGACCTTCTATCTTCGCCCATTTTACCCTTTCAATTGCTTCTACTTCCTCCAGGATATCCTGACCTTTTTCCTCAATTACCCCCGCTCCTTCAGCCTGAAAATCAGCCAGATAAGAAGAAACTTCCTCATGGGCTGATTCAATCTCCGCCATATCTCCCTGATTTAGATATTCCTCAAAAACTATATCCGTTTCTTCGCCGGTAACCAAATACTCAGCAGGTTCAAAAACTAATATTTCTTCTTTAAGAGGAACTATCTTTACTTCACCCTGTAAACCGGTTTTGCTCCACTTGCCATCACTATCAGTTTCTACCGACTCAGATTCTCCACTAAAATTTAAAGTCACTCCCTCAATACCCTGTCCTTGTCTATCCAGCACCTTTCCGGAAACATCATATGTATCTAATTCTGGTTCCTCCGTGAATAAACCGCAACCTGTTAGCCCAGCAATCCCAAAAAATACTATTAAAACTGCCAGAACCTGTTTATTGACCCGCCAGCTCTTTCCCAACCTCATTGCAAATCCCCCTTTGTCAGTTTTTTAGTTGGGATTGAAATTATTGTTATTGGCCAAACTTTCCATAAAAGGCAGGCATCTCATAGAATGAAATAGAATGTCACTATTCTTATAACCTCCTCAACCATTGGCCCTGATCCTCTTGCCTTTCGGTTGTTTACCTTTAATTCTTTGCTCCTTGAGCACCTCCCTTCCTTTCTCATGCCCTTATTCTCAAATATTCTCATTAATTATTCCTTTCTTTTTTTCTTTCCCCGAATGGTTTTCTGAATAGAAAAAATATTGCTTCTCCTGGAACAAAAAACCCCCTGATCACCATAGGCCTCCCCTGGATTTTTTTAATTGCTCCTCAACTATAATTGATTCTTGTTCGACCATTATACTCCTTCAAATTTGAATAATCTGATAAATCATCCTTAGCCTCAAATATCCCTCCCCCCACCTCTTCCGTCCCTGCTACTAATTCACCAGGTTATCCACAACAACGTCCTTTTTCATCCATACCTTGGTAATTTTTTTCCCATACCAGTTTTAATCTGACTTCATCTCCCACGGAAAACAG
>PWGV01000058.1 GCA_003554585.1 Halobacteroidaceae bacterium
ACATTTAAATCATCGATCCCCTTCTCCAGCATAACTATAGCCAGGTGAGTGGAAGATAAAAAGAAAATCAGCTGTACCTTTTGATCCTGGCTGATCTTTTCAAAGGGTTCCAATTCAATGGCCCGGGCCAGGTTTGCATAGGTTTCCAGGCGGTAATACTCCATCAGGTTCAAAACTTCTGAAATAGACAGCTCCTCCTCGGCAAAGAGGTCCATGTCATCTGCAAGCTCAAACATTATTTGCACGGTTCCCATTAACAGTTCTTCCCATTCTTTTTCAGTATCAGCCCTGACCACCGGACTGACCGATAACAACAGGACTATCAGCACCCCAACTCCCAGTTTTCTCATTTTTCCCTGCCTCCTATTCTTTTTGATAAAAAATCTATCCCTGTCCAAAGAAGCCCTCAGCTTGATGGTTTAAACCTCCCGGGAACTGTTCTCCAGTTCCTTTTTTCTTTTCCCACGCAGATCTCAATCGCTTCCGGACTTCTGGTTTCAGGCTCCTGAACTGCAATGATCTCCAGGGGACATCATTTTTTCTTCCTTCAGGTTTCTCGGCCTCCCTCCTCCTTTATTTTTAAAAATAAAACTGCAATTTATTAACCTTCTTTTTCTTCAGGAAGGCTCCCTTATCCTTCTTGCCGGGCTAAAACCACTTTATTTTTAATTTACCAGGGTTAGGATTCTAATTACTCCCTGATCCCTTTGCTATGTTCTTTTTTATCCGGGGCCAGGATTAATTTGCAGACTCTTTGACCAGTAATCGGGGCTGGAGCAGGAAAAATTAAGAGCCCGAGGGGACTCTCAATAAATGCCTCTTTCCCCCTATATTATTCTCCCACTGCCTGAAGCTTATTCTGCACAAAGCGAAAACGAAAATCATAGGCAGCAACATTGGGGCCAAAAAAGTAAAGGGTTCATGACCGACAGATTCTAATCCACTGGGGCTATTCCAACCACCCCCACTGTACAATCCCATATAACCAACCCAGCCATCACCCTCCAGGGTAAAGGTCCATTCAAAAACATTGCCACCCATATCAAATATTCCCAGGCCATTTCCTGCTAAAGGTTTTTGACCTGCGGCCTGGTTTTTTCAATTTTTTTTCCTACAGAAACCCCTAAAAAGTTTCCAACCTCCCCACCTGGTGGCAGTCTGGATAATAAGGACGGGGAAAAGCAGTGGATATATACTCTGTTAGAGCTTATAGGGTTAAGTGTCAATCTTCTTCCTCAAATACAGCTCTCACTATCTTATCATCATCCATCAACACTGTGGTATTTGCACTTCCTGCATCAGATACATCTCCTATCCACTCTATAAACACCCACCCTGGTGCTGGTGTCGCTGTTAAATCAAAAACCGCGCCTTCTAAACCAGTATGACTGCCTTCACCGGGAGTAACTGTTCCCTGACCTACTACCTCAATGGTTAAAGTGTAAGTAGTTGGGTCTGGTTCCCACTGCAGATAGGGATAGCTGATATCTTCATAAATCGCCCATATCTTGGAAAAGTCCCAGTTTTCAAAAGTCCCCTCCTGCTTCATCTCTTCTGTTGATCTGGGCAACCCTTTTCCCCTGTCAGCCTGACCGGTTTCTTCCATATCATAATAACTGGAAGTAATATCCCCACTTCCAACATTGAAACCTATCAGGCCGCCCACATTGTTGCCCAATCCAATTACATTCCCAGCCGCATATCCGTTTTTAATGTCACCACTATTATATCCGGCAAGGCCTCCGGAGTTATCCTCCCGCCCCTTAACTTTTCCCTGGGCATAAGCATTGGTAATCTGCCCATCATTTCTTCCCACAAGACCACCAACCCGGCTTTCACCGCTAACCCTGCCCGTGGAAAAAGAAAATTCTACCAGGCCATCCTCTCGGTTTAAACCTATCAGGCCTCCTATGTTATGGTCTTCCCCCTTAACCCTGCCCTCTGCTTCACAATAAGATATCTCAGAGCGGTTTAAACCTACCAGGCCACCAACCATATTATAACCGCTAACTTCTCCCCTGGATGTGCTCTTTTCAATCAATGCATCGTCAGCATTTCTTCCTACCAGGCCACCCACATGATTTCCGGGACTGCTTACTGTGCCTGATGCTTCAGTTTTTATTATCTCAGCCTGGTCCATATTCAAACCCACCAGGCCCCCTATATCCTGATCTTCGCCGCTAACATCACCTCTGGCTTGGCTTTTTTTAATGATGGTATCCCCGCTATTCAAACCGACAAGCCCGCCAGTCTGGCTGAAACCCTCCACTTTGCTGTCAGTCCAACAATCAATAATTTTGCTGCCTTCTCCGGAATTTGCACCCACCAGTCCTCCAACATAGCGCTCTTCACCTGTTACAAATCCCTGCATGGAACAGTTTTTTACCGTTCCCAGGTTGGCTCCAATCAGACCTCCCACAAATTCATGAATCCCCTGCACATTTCCCGAAACTGAGGATTGCTTTACCGTTCCTTCATTTCGGCCCAGAAGCCCGCCTACGTACCTGTTTCCAGTAACTTCTACCTCCTGCAGAGTAATATTTTTTAATTTTCCTTCTGGACCCAGGTAGCCAAAAAGACCGGCATCGCTAATTCCATTGCATTCAATTCTCAGATTGCGGATTATAAAACCATTGCCATCATAAGTGCCCTCAAATATGTTGCGATAAGAACCTATAGGCTGCCAGTTATTATATTCTTCCAGGTCTATGTCGGCAACCTGGCGGAAATGGACATCATGGTCGTTAAGATATTCCCGAATATAATCAAGCTGTTCCGGCGTAGATATTAAAATTACACCGTCATCATCCTTATCAAATCCTTCTGGGGCATTTCCCAGAATGAAAAGTTCAATTGTTTCACTGGCTGAATCATCGTTATTCCTGCTGATCTCCTGCCCGAAGGCAGTAGGGGACTGAGTTGGATCCAGTACTGTGAAGCTGCGGGCTCCGCTAACCCCAAATACTTCATGTACCGTGGCATGGAAAATAACCTGGGATTGGACCTTCAATGCTTCATAGGAAATTCTGGCCGTTGCCCTCTCTTCCTCACCGGGAAATATCAGTTCAATTCCAGCCAGTATTTCTTCCTGCAAATCGCCTGTAATATCCCCAGAGGTTTTGGCATCTACCAGTTTATCTCCATCATAAAAGAATAAATCCATATTCTCAAAAACATAGCCCGCCTTTTCATATTCTGCTGTAAGCAAATTACTAAATTCTGCTTCATTCATGGCAAACTCGGTGGTAAAGGCCATGTTATTGACAATAACAAAAGTCCCATCTGGCAGAGAACCGGTACCCCCTTCCAATTCCAGGTCAATATATCCATCGAATGGAGCCTTCTCATATTCCAGGGTGCACCGGGCCAGGTATTCTTTTATTACCTGGGCTTCAGCCCTGCCCTGAATTACTGCACCATCCTCAATAATTATCTCCTTCATAGGAATTTCCAGGTCAAATGTACCTTCATCAAAGCCCAGCGGTATATCTCCTCCGGCCATTACTCGATTTTGCTTATCCAAAATCGCAAGCTCAATCTCCCTCTCCTGATCAATCGGCTTATAGGTATACGCTGGCTGTTCAAGTCCTTTAATTGAGCCGGTCAGACCGTTTTTCCGTAACAGAACAAACTGCTCCGCCTGAGGGATGTTATCCCAGCTTTCCACCTGCAGTTTAAAAATATCCAGATTTACAAAACGAATACTTTTTGCCTTAAGGGTAACCTCTGGCTGAAATTCGGGATCAAGCTCAGCATTAAAAGTAACCCTTTTTTCTTGAAGGGCTTCTTCCTCTTCCTCATCCAAACTGACCTCATAATATGGTGGATCAAAAATGTACCCCTCTAACTGGGGGTAAAGAATTTGTTCTCCCCGCAGCTGAGCCCGGGCGATTAAACGATTCCCGTCCTTTTCAAAGCTATCGATTACCTCACTTTTTGAAACCAGTACTTTTAAGTGTTCTCCATGAATATCAGCAACACCCCGGACAATAATCTCCACATCATAGGGGTCAGAAAACATGTCGCACCCCATTATTACCCCAGACAATAGGATAAGGGAGATAAACACTGCAGCAACTTTTCCCCGGTTCATAAACCTTTCCCTCCTAAAACAAAATAACCATCCTCTTTTAATTATCGGGAAAAATAAAAAATTTTTTAACTCCCGGGGTTATCCCCAAAACTAAAACCCACGGAAGATAGGCTTGCCAAAATGTGAGAATTACCCTAATCCATAGCCTTATCGCCAGATTAAGTGTGCAGTCCTTTTACGCTTGAATAATTACTGCAGAACATTTTGAGCCGGCGTAAGCTTGCGACATTAGCCATCCTGACCAGGAAACTCCCGCTTCTAAGCGAAGCAAAAGCGGGAGTAGTTCACAACTCTTCCTCACCTTATCACCCATTATTCTCCAGCCCAGGTGCAAACCTTTCTGCTCCTTAAGAAAACACTTTTTCCACCCCGGGGTAGCAATTACCCTCTACCTGTTTTGGAGTCGGAACAGGACTGGCAGTTGCCAACCCCAGTTGCCTCCCTGCCAGAAAAGAGGCGCAAAAAAACCTGCAGGCCAGCAGGACTGCAGGTCTTTTTAGAAACTATTCCCGGACAAATGGCTTGCCCAGGGCAGCCGGGGACCAGACCCGCCCAAAGGAAAGAGCCAGGACTATTATTACAGTTAAATAGGGGATGATCAGGGCAAACTCGTAGGGGAAATCGATACCCAGGACCTGAA
>PWGV01000129.1 GCA_003554585.1 Halobacteroidaceae bacterium
ATTTTTTAAATGAAACGAAAAAACCCCGCAGGACTTTCCTGCGGGGTTTTCCCTGCTTATTTTTGAAAAAACAAATTAAGGAGGATTGAACGGGATAATGAACCTCAGGGTTTTTAATTCCTAATCTCCCACCCGAGGATCAAGGGCGTCCCGCAGACCATCTCCAAAAAGGTTAATTCCTAAAATGGCCAGGGTAATGAAGAAACCGGGGGCAAGTACAAGCCAGGGAGCAAGAAGCATATACTGGCGTCCTTGATTGATTAATCTTCCCCATTCAGGGTCAGGAGGCTGGGCTCCCAGACCAAGAAAGCTCAGTGATGAGGCTGCAAGTACCGCGCTGGCGATTCTAAAGGTAGAATAAACGATAATTGGGGCGGAGATATTGATAAGAACATGGTGGATAACCAGACGGAAACTTTTTGCTCCCAGGCCCTGCGCAGCAAGAATATAATCATTTTCTTTAACCTTGAGTACTTCTCCCCTTACAAGGCGAGCATAGAGGGGGACAGTACTTATTCCAATGGCAATCATAACATTTTGCAGACCTGCTCCCAGAGTTGCTACGATGGTGATTGATAACAAAAGACCTGGGAAAGCCATTAAAATGTCAATAAACCGCATTATGATATTGTCAGCCTTTTTATTTAAACCGGCGATTATTCCCAGGGTCATCCCTACCGTTAAGCCAATGGCGATGGAAATCAGGCCAACTGTCAGGGAAAAGCGGGCACCCGCTAATAGTCTGCTGAAAAGATCTCTTCCCATATAATCAGTGCCCAGGAGATTTTCTGAAGAAGGTGGGGCCAGAATATTGAGGTAATCCGTTTCCAGGGAATCGTAGGGTGCGAGCTGCTCCCCAAAAAGGACCATAATCATAAAACAGGTAATAATAATCATCCCAGTTACTGCGGATTTGTTCCGCCTTAATTTCAACCAGACCCTGCTCTTTCGCTGGGGTGCACCCTGTAACTCCCGGGAAAATTCTTCAGGTTTCCGGGTGGAATTGCGGATCATTCTTTTAAATATTTTTCTTAATGGGCTCTGTTTTTTAGGCATTTCCCGAACCTCCTAATCATAACGGATCCTGGGATCAAGGTAACCGTAAATCAAATCAACTCCCAGATTACAGAGAACAAAAACCATGGCCATCATCAAAGTAACACCCTGGATAATGGGGAAGTCTCGGGCAAATATAGCATTAACAGCATATCGACCAACTCCTGGGAGGGCAAAAACTGTTTCAGTAATAAAAGCTCCCCCAAGAAGAAAACCAAACTGCAGACCGATAATTGTAGTTACAGGAATTAAGGCATTTTTTAAGGCATGCTTGAAAATAATGCGCCTTTCCCAGATACCTTTGGCCCGTGCAGTTCGAATATAGTCCAGCTGCAGAACTTCTAACATATTGGAGCGGGTTAACCGGGCCAGAACTCCAGCACTGGAAAGCCCGAGGGAAAGGCCGGGTAAAATAAATGCCTGAAAACCTTCCCAGGTCCAGAGGGGACCTTCCCGACCGTAAACCGGGAGCCATTCAAGGTGCATTGCAAAAAGGAGCTGCAATAGTAGGGCCAGGAAAAAGTTGGGAAGACAGAAACCAAGCAGGGCAAAAACCATGCTGAAGTGATCGGTAAATGAAGCTCTTTTCAGGGCAGCAAGGATACCCAATGGTATACCAAACAGGATCGCTATTGATAGGGCCACTGCGGTTAAGTCTACAGTGGTTGGCCAGCGGGCAAATAGTTCGGTTCCAACTCTGCGCCCAGTTTGAACGGAAGTTCCAAAGTCAAGAGAAAGAACGTTTCTTACGTAGGTAAAATACTGAATATGCAGGGGTTCATCAAGGCCAAGGCGAGTTCGGATTAATTCGGCCTCTTCACCTGTTGCATGATCGGGGAGCATAACTGCAACCGGGTCGCCTGGAGCCAGGTGCATCATCAAAAAAGTAAGAATGGAGACACCAATTACTACTGGAATTAGCATTATTAATCTTCTGATAATATATTGTTGCATAGGAGAACCTCCCAACAAGGAAAAAGGGGGAAGTTTGACTTCCCCCTTTGGGTCTGTTTAATTAAAAGTGGGCATCGATGAGTCGGGGGTGCGCCCCCCCAGGACTGCGCCGTAATCCTTGAAGATCCGGGTTGATCCCCAGGGCATTATCTTCAGTGTAGAGGGGGATCCAGGGGCATTCTTCGAGAATAATTTTTTGAATTTCCTGGACCACTTCAAAGCGTTCTTCGGGATCCACGGTTCTACCGGCTTTTTCCAGAAGCTCATCCAGTTCAGGATTTACATAGTGCACCCGGTTGGATGTATCCAGGTTGTCAGAGTGCAGGAAAGAGGTCAAAATTCCCGGATCTGACCACCCGTAACCGATTAGAACAGAGTCGTGTTCGCCTTCCGGAGTTCTTCCCAGAAGGGTTGCGCTTTCTAGGGTTTCAATTTCTACTTCAATACCAAGCTGGATAATTTGCTCTCGGGTTACCTCGGCCAGACGGGACATTGCATCCGTGGCATAGGTCCAGATATTTAAAACCAGCTCTTCACCTTCTTCATCTACCCAGCCGTTAGAAGTTTCAGTATAACCTGCTTCTCTCAGTAATTCCTTTCCTGATTCAATGTCTCTTTCTGGGGCAAGTTCATACAGATCTTCATTGTGGCCAAGTACTCCGGGGGCGAGGGGTAGCGGATGGGGTGTGGCGAAGCCATTCAGGGCTACTTCAACAATTTCTTCTCGATCTATTGTGTGGGCAACGGCCCTGCGAAGCCTTGGGTCATCCCAGGGGGCTTTAGAGCTGTTTATTCCAAGATAGGTGACCTGGCCGGGAGGGGCAAGGTCAACTTCTACACGCTCATCAGCTTTAAATGTTTCGATGTAGGGTGTGGGTATGTTGCCAATATCAATATTTCCCTGGCGGAGAGCAAGCAGAATGGTCATTTCATCCGGCATATTTTCAAAAACCACTCTCTCAATATTTGCTGGTCCGGGATTATCATAAAAGTCCGGGGCCCAGGTGTAATCTTCGAAGCGTTCCAGCACTATCTGCTCGCCGGCATCCCAGCGGGCTAACTGGTAAGGACCGGTTCCTACTGCTGCTTCAACCCCATAATCATCACCGTATTCTTCAATTGCGGTTGGGGATTGGATTCCCAGGAAATATTGGGAGTAATCATACAGGAGAGTGGCAACAGGTTCTTCGTATTCAAAGGTAATGGTGTATTCATCTTCAACGATTATGTCGGTAATGGGGCCAGCAACATCGCGGTGGGGAGAGGCAAAATCGGGGTCTAGAAGCCGCTCAAAATTGAACTTGACAGCTTCAGCATTAAATTCTGTTCCATCGTGAAATGTTACGTCATCCCGAAGGTGGAAGGTAACTACAGTATCTCCTTCTTTAAACTCCCAGTCTTCAGCGAGTCCCCCATGGTATTCTCCATCTTCACAGATGACAACCAGAGTATCGAAAATGTGGAAGTGATGGACCCAGAGGCTGGGAGCTCTGTGGACATCAAGACTTTCCGGATCTTCATTATAGGAAATATTCAGTGTGTCTTGGGCCAGAGCTGTTTCACTGCCTAACATTGTGCCACTGAATGCAAAGATCAGACCTAACACAACAATCAAAATACTTTTTAACAAAGTAATTCACCTCCATGTTTTTTTGCCAAGAGATTAAGCAGAGTTTTTTCTTTTTATATAACACCTCCTGGAGAAAAAAGCTGAAACCAAAATTATTGGAGAAGAAGATTCGGTTTGCTCTGGTTAAGAATCGAAGACAGAAATAAAAAAGGTTTTCTTTTTTAATATGTTTTAATTTCCGCAAGCACAGGGTAACATATTACCAGCGGGTTTTGCAAATTTTACAAGCTATGTTGAAGTTTGATTATTATTGATGAGTGTAATTCCCTCAGGACTAGAAAAACGAGGGAAAAAAACCTTCTCTTTTTCAAGGATATAGGAGCAAAGAGCGAGGGAAGAAAATTTTATACTGGAGGTAAAAAAATGGAGTTAGGAAAACAACTCAGGAATTTAAGGAAAGAGAAAGAAATGACGATTAAGGGCTTAGTGGAAAAGGCAGGAATCAGTCAGAGCATGATCAGTAAAATTGAAAGAGAACAAACTAGTCCTACAATAGCAACCCTGTGGAGAATCGGGCAGGCAATGGAAATTCCCCTGGAGAATTTTTTGGACAATCAGGTTGTCGGGGTTTATCCCGGAGTCTGAAAAGAAGAGAGAAAAAACTGGTTTTTCCTGGTACAGGGGTCTCATATGAGCTGCTTTCCCCCCCCCTCAGAGAAAAATTAGAATATGTTTGTGTCGTTATTGAAACCGGAGAAACTTCTGAACCTGAACCGATAAGCCATGAAGGGGAATAATGTGGGGTAGTTGTTAAAGGAAAACTAAAGATCAAACTGGGGGATAAAGAATATTATTTAGATGAAGGGGAAAGAATTTATTTTTCCAGTAAGACTCCTCACCGATATATTAATTTTGGAGAGGAAGTTGCTGTTGCTTACTGGGCCATAACACCTCCCAGTTTTTTTGGCTGATCATAAAGGAAGAGCAATAACTTTTTTCCCGCTGGAGTTGTTTAAAAAAGAGAAAACTTCCAGCAATAAAAATCAAGTAAATATGCAATTCCGCGAAGACATGGGTTTTTTTAACTCACTTTTCAAAAAAATATCCACGGGCGTATTTTTAAATTAAGCTTTTGGGGCAGGAAAAAA
>PWGV01000184.1 GCA_003554585.1 Halobacteroidaceae bacterium
GGATCCTGGATGTTGAAGCTCTGCTGGGAGATATTCACCCGGTAAATTATGGTGGAGTGGATGTTCAGACCAATGTGCCTGGAGCCCAGATAACCGTATTTGATGATAATGGCAATATGGTAGGATTCGCGGCCGTGGGTCCGGAATTAATCCGTCGAGTTCACGCCCTGGAGGCCGGGGATTATACGGTGAACCTGACCTTTATCGATCATGAAGCCGGAGTAGCCGAAACCCTGCAGGAAGATATTACCATTGTTCCGGAAGATGTTCTGGAAATTGAAATGGAGTTTTAAAAAGAAAAACATTTTAACCTTTTGAGCTGCTGGGAGACCGGCGGCTCTTTTTTTTGTGCCCGGCATGGGCGCAGTCTAACGGGTGGAAGTCCCGAGTGCAGGTAAGCCCCTAGCCAGGACCAGGGGTGTCCACTGCGAGGTGGAATCTGAAGGAAACTGGAAGCAAACTTCTGGCCTGACGAACAGGAACCACATCAGGCATATGTAGGCTGGGTGTGGTTGCCACGCAAACGAAGTTCTTAACTATCCGGAAGCCTATGGTGTAAATGTGGCAGGTAGATGGAAGGAAAGACTGCGTTTTTACCCGGGGAGATTTCATGAACGTGATGAGATAAATTCGAATCAGGGTAAAAACAAATTAGTCATGAGAAGTCAGCAGATACCATAGTGCTCGATGAAATTGATGACATCGAGGAAGGGCTGAAACTCAGGAAAGGATAGTAAATGAATGATACCAACCCAGGAGCGAAATATAGCCAACCTCCGGCAGACAAAAGTTCTAAGAAGGGTTCACCGCAGCAGAATAGTGCGGAATACGAAGGATAGGCGCGAAGGCGCAGTCCTGGCAGGATATTTGAAAACAACATCATTGACGCAGACAGGTCAATTTTCATTGGAGTATTATCAATAGGTACAGCATAAAGCAAATTTCCGGAGAAAGTATTTTGTCCTGAGTTAGAAACAGAATGGGGAGATGGCAAACAATCGAAAAACTATTGTCTGTTTTTATCCGAACCGGAAACAAATAAAAAAAATAAATTTATAAAGCAATTTTTTTATCATTTTTTGCTTCACAAAGCAATATTTCGCAGAAGTTTCACATCTTTTGCAAAGTTTTTTCCGGGTTAAAGTATCCTAATGGTTTGGGGGAACCGGGAGATAAAAAGGATAGACGTTTAGTTTGGCGAAAGATAAAACACCCTTAAAACACTCAAGGAGGTGACCTTTTTAATCAGTGAGAAATGGGGGGATTTTGAGGATGAGGGCTGGCCTGTACAATATGAGAGGACCCCAATTTATGCAGTCAAAAAAACGTACCGGGGATGACTTTCCTGGGTTTCGTTTGGTAGAGGCAAAAAATAATAAAAACCAAAACCGGGAGAGAGGTTTTTGGGTCTAAGATAGCCCTGTCCCTGGAAATGAAAAAGAGGAAAAGCCTCAACAACAAACCAGAGTAGACGTTGAAGAAAAAGCTTTAATTATTGGTGACCTGGAGAATTGAATTAGAATTCACTGATAGCTGTCCTTTGACAGTTTTGTTCGCGATATTAAAGTGCAAAAAGACTGGGGCAGGAGAAAAGGGATCTGAATGCTAAACCGGAGATGCCAGGAAAAAATGACCAGGTTTTGGCTGTGTTTGTTAAGGGCGGTTCAGGGTAAGGTTGATTATGATAAAAAACCTTTTTCTCGATAGTAGAAATGGTGGCAACTTTTTTCAGATCATTGCCTTAAAACGCAGAATTTTTGTTTATTGTTCTCGGAAAAAAGGTTTTCTGGTTTTGGGGGTTGCAGTTGGGGGTTGTCTGTTCCCTGAGACTTAGAACTCCACAGGGTTTTAGAGGAACTGGATTCTTAATTAAAAAAGCCAGTTTGATCGGGGAAATTATCCAAATTTATCCAACCCTTATACGAGCAGGTCTGATCTTTTTTCTTTTTAATCAGCATCTTTCTTTTCCTTGAATGGAATGAGTTATTTTCTGAAGCTGTTTTCAGTCTGGTCTTCTCCAGAGTGATGAGGCGGAGGGTAGTCATAAGAAGGTTCTTCCTAACAAATTTTTATTTGAGATCCATTGGTGGATTTAGGGGTCCCTTCTGAAGTATCAAACCTGCTCCAGGCCTAAAGAGATGTTGGTCCTAGAAAAAAACTGAATTGGATGCAGACAGGTTTATTTAGTATCTGGTCAGGTTGTTGGCGAATATGGAAAAAAGAATAAGTTCCCAGGGTAAAAAGTATCCTGGAGACTCTGTTAAGAGCTTCTGAGAACACAAATTAGATTTAAAGGAGGTAATGTGCTTGCGGAAAAAAATTGTTTCTATATCCCTTTTGATCCTTTGTTTATCATTATTTGCCGGCTGCGGTTTATTGGTAACAGAATATTATTTAACTGTCGGAATTGAAGGTAAGGGTTCCGTTAATTATGATCCCCCTCAGGAGGAGAAATATCCGGATGGGACAGAGGTTACCTTAACTGCTGTTCCGGATAAAAACTGGTGTTTCAGCCACTGGAAGGGTGACATAGAGTCGACAGAGGCTGAAATAGTTATTAAAATGGATGAAGATAAAAACTTAACTGCAGTATTCGAGCGAATGGATTTTGAGTTGAATATAGACACTATAGGAGAGGGTGTTGTTGAAGTAGTTGAGGTTATTGAGCCAGCATCCCTTGAATATCCTTATGAAACCAGGGTAAAATTGGAGGCAGTTCCCGAGGATGGTTGGGATTTTAAAGAGTGGGAAGGGGATCTAACAGGTACTGACCCCGAAGCTGAGATTAAAATGGATGAAGATAAGAACATAACTGCAGTATTCCAGGGACTTAGTACTGTGGCCGGTTACGTTACCGATACAAGGGGTGGACCTGGAGTTGAGGGAGCAGTTGTCAAAGGTATGGGCCTGGAAGCAACAACTGATGCCCAAGGGTTCTTTGAATTAAAAGTGGGAGCTGGCTATGAATTTGACCTTATTATTGAAAAAGAAGGGCGTGCTCCCGCCAGGGCTCAGGACATTTTCTTAGAGGAAGGGGAAGTTCTGGAAATTGAAATTCCCACCAGAGGAGTTTTAAATCCTGAATGGCCCATGGATCCCCCCTTCATAAAGGTAGATGGTGTGGAGAGAGGAGGTACAGTTTCTGGAGAAATAACAGTCAATATAGAGATTGAGTCTGAAAATGATATTTTTGTTCACTATGTATATTTTGGGGGTCTGCAACGCGCCCCTAGAGAAAATGAAATTGAAATAGGGGCAGAAACAAGTGAAGTTGTTATTGACACTACAAAACATCCCAATGGTGAAAGTTATCTACGTGTATTAGCTTATGACAGGAATGAACAGGCCGCCCTTTTGATTATACCTGTGGTTGTTGATAATGAGAAAGTTCATGCAGAAGTTCCAGGTGAAATTCCATATCTCCAGATGTACTCAGTCACCTCTGGGATTAACATTGGGTATTATGCCGAGGGAAGGGCCGAGTTTTTTGAAAAAGCTGGTATTGAAAAAGATCCTTACATCATTGAAACTCGTAAAGGAGATATTATTGATCTGCAAAGTCTGGAAGAAGGGTACTCTTTATATACCCACATAGAGTGGGATCCAGCGCCTGATGCTGATGGGTATGCTGTTTATCGCAGTTTCGATGGGGAGGATTATACCCATATTGGTAATGTAGTGGCCCTATTTTATGATGACTATAGTCACAGTTTAAAAACAGGACAAGAAACCTATTACAAAGTGGTTCCATACAACAGCTACGGCGAAGGGGAACCCTTTGAGCGGTCGGTTACCCCCCTTCCTTCCTACAATGTTTTCTTAGAAGAACCTGCCAATGAAGGTACCGGAGTTGATCTACAACCAACCTTTAAATGGGATATCAAAGTTGATGGGGAATTTTGTGAAGAAGTTCTTGTCGATTTTGATATATGGCTGTGGGAAGCTACCTGGAGCTGGGTGTGGTTTGAAGAGCAATTAGAAGCTAAAGAAGCTACAGTACCATTCCTGCTGGAACCAGGTGCTGTGTATTCCTGGGATATTTTTTATAGTGAAGCATTCTTGCTGTATGAGTTTGGAACAGATGGTTTTTCTTATGCTTTGAGCATTGCTGGAGATGGATTTGATTTTGGCTCTTTAAATGGCGAATATATCTTTACCACCACCACGGAAGTGGAATAGTAACTGGAAAGGAGTGAATTAGGTGAAAAAGAAACTTTCAATTTTATCAATTATTCTGATGGTTTTTCTTCTGGCAGGCTGTTCCACTATATTTGATCAGGATTTACCTGAAGAAGCAAAAAGAACTATTCCTGGTATAGATCTGGAAAATGCTGATTTTCATAGTGAAAGGGTTCTGGTTCGTTATGCCAGTGTAGATGAGCTGGAAGCCGCACTATCCCCATATGAAAGTTCAATTGTTCGGGACTGGGAAAGAATCCGCTGGGCAATGGTAACAGTTCCAGAGGATTATGATGTTGTGAATTTTATTAAAGAAATGGAGAGCAAAGAGGCCGTATTTTATGCTGAGCCTGACTTTAAATTGGAAATTCCCCCAATTTATGATGACATCCACAAAATAATGGATGAACCTGGAACTGTGTCAGCTTTAGACCTGGAGGCAGAAGATTATGATAAACTATGGGGCATGGCAAACATTAATGCACCAGCTGCCTGGGAGATGACCACAGGTTGTGAGGATGTAGTTGTGGCCATTATTGATAC
>PWGV01000074.1 GCA_003554585.1 Halobacteroidaceae bacterium
ACGACATGGCCTACCTCCCTTATCCACGCCCACGTCGCCGAGAGGCTTCTTTTTTCTTGCGAATATCACTCGGCTTTTCATAGTAACGTCTTTTTTTTGCCTCCTGGAAGACACCAGTCTTTCGGCATTTATTCTTAAAACGCCGAAGGGCCTTATCCAGAGATTCGTTTTTCTTTATTCTAATCTCAGCCATTGTTTAGTATCCCCCCTCCCAGCTTCCGCATTGCTATAACCATTATATAACGGTGGGAAAATGCTGTCAAATCTATCCGGGGGGCCACTCCATAAAACGGCCACCAAGAAGGTGAAAATGGATGTGGTCAACCGTCTGTCCACCATCATCCCCGCAATTATTTACAACCCGAAACCCTTTTTCAGAAATCCCTTCCTGCTGGGCTACCTTTTGGATGACAACAAAAAGTCGTCCCAAAAGGTCTCCATCGTCAATTTCCATCAGGTTGGAGACATGTTCCTTGGGAATTACCAGGTGGTGAACGGGTGCTTGGGGTTTCACATCGGCAAAAACCAGGAATTCGTTGTCTTCATAAACCTTTTGTGCCGGTATATCCCCCTCAACAATCTTGCAAAAAATACAATCTGCCATGTTAGACCTCCTTTCCCCATACTCCATCCCGGAAAAGTTTTTCTCCTCTTACCCTGACTAGCTCCCCCTGATCCAAATCCTCTGTAAAATAATATTTAATGTAATTGGGAGACCAGCCCTGGGTGGGTTCTGTTCCTTCAACTAAAACTTCCATTTCCCTGCCTAAATATTTCGAATTAAAACTGGCCTGTTGTTCCTCTCCAACCTCTCGCAAAAACTGGTTTCTCTTTTTTTTCTCGGGACCTGGAATTTGCTGGTCCATCTGGGCGGCTGGAGTGCCTGCCCTTTTAGAAAAGGAAAAAACATGGATCCGGCTAAAACCAACTTCTTGAACTACCTCTACCGTCCTCGCAAAATCTTCCCCGGTCTCGCCCGGGAAACCAACCATTACGTCTGAAGTTATCCCCAGATCGGGGATTCTCTCCCGGAAATAATTTGTTTGGTCAATAAAATCCCGAGCTTTATATTTCCGGTTCATTTTTTCGAGTATTTTATCACTTCCGCTCTGTAAAGGCAAATGGAGATGAGGACAAAGAGCGTTCTCTCCCTCCATTAAATCAAGTAATTCTTCACTCACCTCATTGATTTCCAGAGAGCTCAATCTTAATCTGGGCAGAGGGGTCTTTAAAATTCTTTCTATTACTTTTTCCAGGGAAGGAATTCCCCCACAGTCCTTTCCATAATAACCGAGATGGATCCCGGTTAGAACTACTTCTTTGAAGCCCCTGTTAATTAGTTCCTCAATTTCTTCCATTATTTCATCACCTGGTTTGCTCCAGACTCTTCCCCGGGCCCGGGGTACAATACAGTAAGAACAGAATGATTCACAACCCTCCTGGATTTTTAAAAACGCCCTGGTTCTACTGGAAAAAGGCAAGTTTTGGCCTAGTTCCTTTCTCGGGGGTTTTATTCCGCTTTGATCTTCGATGATTTCAACAGTTTTTCCTAAATCCTGCCGTCCTATAACCAGGTCTACCCCCGGAATTTTTTCGGTTTGCTCGGGATAAGCCTGGGGATAACAACCATAAAGGACCAAAAAGGGTTTTCTCCCCGCCCCGATCATTTTTCTCAGCCGCTGCCTGGACTGCCGGGCCGCTTCATTGGTTACAGTACAGGAATTTACCAGGAAAACATCAGGGTTTTGATTTCCCGAAATCATTTCCCAACCCTTCTTTTGGAATTCTTTTTTTAGCTGTTCGCTATCATATTGATTCGCCTTGCAACCAAGAGTAACCACTTTAACTTTGGCCAAATTTTATTCCTCCAAATTTCCTGTGAGGTGCAAAATTAGGGTTGCCCCAACCAGCCCCGCAGTATCACTGCGCAGAATCCTTTTCCCCAGGGAGAAATCAGAAAACCCCAGGTCCAAAAGCTCTTTTTCCTCCTGAGCAGTAAAGCTGCCTTCGGGGCCAATGACCAGGAGAATATTTTCTCCCCCATGATAGGATTTTAAGGCATCCTGTACAGAATTATTTGAACCTTCCCAGGCCCATAATAAAACATCAAAACTTTTAACCAAATCCTTTAATTCTTCCCAGGCTACCGGTGCATTAATTTGAGGTAGCACTGTCCTCTGCGATTGCTGGGCGGCATTTTTTATGATATTCTGCCACCTTTCCAGTTTGCCGGAAAGGTTCTTCCCTTCTACTTTTTTAATTGTTCGCTGGGAATGGAGCGGGAAAAAAGAAGCAATTCCGATTTCTGTCCCCTTTTCCAGGATATATTCAAATCTATCCTTTTTGGGTAAGGCCTGCAGGAGATGTATTTTTATCGTTGGTTCATTGTTGACCTGCAACTTTTTTTCAACCAGGGTCAGGGTTTCTTTCTTTTTGATCTCTTTGATTTCAGTCAAAAAAACCCCGCCTTTGCCATCAAGGAGATTAAGTTTTTCTCCGGGCGAAACCCTTAAAACCCGGGAAAGGTAGTGGTGATCCTCCCCGGTTAAAAAAACCTCTTCTCCCTCTTTAAAGGACTGGGAAACAAAAAGGTTGGTCAAAAAAATCACCCCTTCTTTTCCAGGTAAACCCCTGTCCAATCTCCTTCAACCCTGGTGTCAATAATTTCCCAGGGAGTCGAAGCTATTTTTTCCCGGAGCTGGGGGAGTTGTTTGAAAAGAATACCCGAAAGAATCAGGCCTGCTTTTTTATCGGTGATTTTATCAAGATCGGGCAATACGGAAACAATCTGGGGATAAAGAATATTAATAATAACGCCGGAATAAACACCTTTTATCCCCTTTACTAGGTCCCCCTCTTTAATTTTCACCCTGTCCTGGAGATTATTCAGCTTTACATTTTCCCGGGCCAGAGAAACTGCTTCGGGGTCATTATCTACACCCATCACCTCTTTTGCTCCCATTTTGGCGGAAGCAATAGCAAGTATGCCACTCCCTGTTCCCAGGTCCAATATTTTAGCATGATTTTGCAACCAATCCCGGATAAAACCAAGGACCAGCCTTGTGCTGGGGTGATCACCCGTTCCAAAAGCCATACCACCCCGGAGTTTAATAATAATTCCTTCAGGGATCCTGGTTTTTGAATATTCGGGTGGGATAACCCAAAAATCATCGAGAACCTGGCGTGGCTCTCCCGCTGCCTTGATCAACTTTTCCCAGGAGCGGGAATTAATATCCCGGACACTATAAAAAACCGGGCCTGGTTCCAGGCCAAATTCCTGCAGGCTTTCAACCCTTTCCTTAATCTTCTCACACTTCTCTTTCCACTCCCGGTTTGCGGGAAGGTAAAAAAGGCAGCCCAGCCGGCTGCCCTTTTCAACCCAGTTCCATCCCTCTAAGTCGTGCTCTTGGAGTATTGGATGCAGGGCTTCTCTAACTTCAGGATTCACTTCCAGATAGACCTCTTTGTATTTCAAATCATCACACCCCAAAGGCATCCCGAACTTTTTTCAAAAAACTTTTTTGCTCGGGATTAATTTCATCTCCGCTAATACGGGCGAATTCTTCCAGTAATTCTTTTTGTTTCCCATTAATATTCTCTGGAATTATTACCTTTGCCTGCACGTAGAGGTCTCCCCGGCCATATCCCTGAATATTCTGTAAGCCCTTATTTTTCAGGCGGAACTTCCTGCCGGGTTGTGTTCCCGGGGGAATTTTAAGGGAAACTTTGCCTTCAAGAGTCGGCACCTTGATTTCGTCACCCATGATTGCCTGGACAATACTTATTGGTACCTCACAGTAAAGATTACTGCCTTCCCGCTGGAAAATGGAGTGCGGTTCAACCTCAATTACAATGTACAAATCACCCGGGGGGCCATTGTTGGGTCCTGCTTCTCCTTCCCCGGCCATTCTTAATTTATGCCCTGTGTCCACTCCGGGGGGAATATTTACTTTTAGGTTCCGCTGTCGGCGAACCTGCCCCTGCCCGTTACAGGTTTTACAGGGATCGGTTATTATCTGTCCTTCTCCTCGACAGCGCTCACAGGTTCGGGCCTGAACAAAATTGCCAAAGGCAGTTTGATGGCGGTAACTTACCTCACCCCTTCCCCCACACTGGGGACAGGTTTCGGGTTGGGACCCCGGTTGAGCACCGCTACCACCACAATCAGGGCAATTCTCAACACGGGGAATATTTATTTCTTTTTCCCCACCAAAAGCTGCTTCCTCAAATTTGAGGTTCATCTGGTACTGGAGGTCTGCTCCCCGACGGGGCCGGCGTGATGTTCTGGAACGCCGCCCCCCGAAGAACATATCAAAAATATCTTCAAAACCGCTGAAATCCTGGCTGAAATCACCATGGTCGCCAAAATCAGCACCCTCCATTCCGGCATGACCGTAGCGATCATACTGAGCCCTCTTGTGGGGATCTGATAACACCTTGTAGGCTTCTGTTAATTCTTTGAATTTTTCTGCAGCCTGGGGGTCATCAGGATTTTTATCCGGGTGATGCTGCCTGGTTAATTTTCGATATGCTTTTTTGATTTCTTCTTGCTCAGCGTCCCGGTTGATCCCCAGGACTTCGTAATAATCTTTTTTGGCCGCCAAAACGGTCACCACCTCTTACTACTTTTGGTCTTCTTCCTCGTCATCAACTTCTTTAAAATCAGCGTCATAAACGTTATCCTGTTCGGAAGAAGAGCCTCCCTGGC
>PWGV01000082.1 GCA_003554585.1 Halobacteroidaceae bacterium
GGGATATAGGGGGGATTGGAAAGTATCCCGTGAACCGGTTCTTCATCCTTAATGGGATCGAGTAAATCTCCAAGTATAAAACGGATCCTATCTTCCACTCCGTTGCGCAGGGCATTCTTCCGGGCGAGTTCCAGGGATTCCGGGTTAATATCCAGGGCCAGTATCCTGCTCTGAGGGAGGTAATAGGCCAGGCTTACTGCAATAGCGCCGCTGCCAGCGCCCAAATCAACAAGGGTTATTTCTCCCCTATCTCCGAATAACCCAAGGGCCTTTTCCACCAGGTGTTCTGTCTCCGGCCTGGGAATAAGGACCCTTGAATCAACATAAAAGGGCAGGGACATAAATTCTTTTTCTCCCAGGATATAAGCAAGCGGCTCTCCCTGGAGCCGCCGCCTGATGAACTGGCGCATCTGCTCCAGTTCGTTTTCCTCTAGAGGCCTGTCAAATTGGACATAGAGCTGTATTCGCTCCAGGCCAAGGATCTGGCCGATTAACAGTTCTGCTTCCAGGCGGGGGCTGGAAAGGCCATGCTTGGCAAAATGACCGGCGGAAAGATCAAGAATTTCCTTGAGAGTATGGTGTTCAGCCAATACTCCCCACCTTCTCCATTCTTTTTTTCTCGTCAGCCAGCATTAATTCTTCGATAACCGGATCCAGGCTCCCCGCAAGTATTTCTTCCAGCTGGTGGAGGGTCAATCCGATCCGGTGGTCGGTTACCCTTCCCTGGGGGAAATTGTAGGTGCGGATTCTTTCGCTCCTGTCCCCCGATCCTACCTGGACTTTTCTTGTTTCGTCCAACTCTGCCTGTTGCTCGGCCTTCAATTTATCCTGAATTCGGGCCCGCAAAATCTTTAAAGCCTTGGCCCGGTTTTTATGCTGGGATTTTTCATCCTGACAGGAAACGGTAATTCCGGTTGGTTCGTGGGTAACCCGGACAGCAGAATCTGTTGTATTTACACTCTGTCCTCCCGGGCCACTGGACCGGAAGGTATCAATCTTCAACTCACTGGGGTCAATTTCAATTTCAACCTCTTCCACTTCGGGTAAAACAGCAACTGTTGCGGCAGAAGTATGAATTCTCCCCCCGGATTCTGTCTCGGGAACCCTCTGGACCCGGTGAACGCCGCTCTCAAATTTTAGGCGACTATAGGCACCTTTTCCATCCACCGCCAGAACAACTTCCTTGAAACCGCCTACTTCTGATTCATTAGCGCTCAAAATTTCAACTTTCCAGCCATTTTTCTCAGCATAACGGGTGTACATGCGAAGAAGGTCCCCGGCAAAAAGACCCGCTTCGTCGCCTCCAGTTCCAGCCCGGATCTCAATAATTACGTTTTTCTCATCGTTGGGATCACGCGGCAGGAGCATCCGGGGTATTTTTTCCTCGAGTTTCTTAACTTTTGGTTCAAGTTCCTCAATCTCGAGTTCAGCCAGTTCTTTTAATTCGGAATCTCCCGAATTCAAAAGCTCCCGGGCTTCTTTCAGTTGATTGCTTTTTTCCCTGTACTGGCGGAAAAGAGCTACAACTTCCTTTAATTCGGCATGTTCCCGGGTAATTTCCCGCAGCTTATTTTTATCCCCGTATATTTCGGTTCCGCTGAGAAGCCTGGTCAGCTCCTCGTATCTATTTTCCATTTCCCTTGCTTTTTCTTTCCAGCCCATAAATATGGACCTCCTTTTACTTAATCCTTCAAAACACCCTGCAGGGCAGCAATTGCTACTTCAATCTGCTCATCATTGGGTTCCCGGGTTGTAAGAAACTGCAAAAAAACCCCGGGTAAACTCATAATCCTAATTAAAATATTTGGTTTTGGCTTTCCTGCCAGCCGGAGAAGTTCATAGGCACATCCAGCAACAACAGGTAAAAGGGACAGGTGAATCCCCACTCGCATAAAAAACCCTGGTCTCCCGGCAACTATGGTAAAAAATATCACGCTTAACAGAATTACTAGAAAAATAAAAGATGTTCCACAGCGTGGATGACGTGGTGAAAAATCCCGGACATTTTCCACAGTCAATTCTTTTCCCGCCTCATAAGTGTGCAGGGTTTTGTGTTCGGCCCCGTGGTTTGCAAAAAAACGCCTGGTGTCCGAGAAAAGGTTCAAAGCAGAAATATAGGCCAAAAGGGCCGCAACCTTTATCAAACCTTCGGTTAAATTAAGCCAGAAAGCAGTTGCAAATAGGGGGTCCATCCAGCGGATTAAAGCAGCAGGCATCACCACAAAAAGTAAAATTGCCAGCCCTACTCCGGCCAGAACGGTTAAAACCATTTCCCAGGGCTTAATTTCTTCTTCCTCCCCCAGGGCCAGGTTGGCCGACCGGGAAAGGACTTTTACCCCAAAAAAGAGAGCTTCAAAAAGAGTTACTACTCCCCGAACAAGGGGAAGATTCAAAAAAGGGTATTTGTTTCGCAGAGAACGAAGCGGATATTTTTCCAAAAGGATATTTCCGTCGGGTCCGCGGACGGCCATCGCCATCCGATCCGGGCCTCTCATCATAACGCCTTCTAAAACTGCCTGCCCCCCGTAGGGGATAATTTTTTCGGACATCTATAAACTCCTCTCAAAACCAAATAATTAAAGCAGAGCCGTGCTGCTCTGCCGAGGCCCTTGCCCTTACTAGGGTATTATAGCACAAGGACTTAAGGTTGTAAATTTAACCTAACTCCAGTTTTATTCTCTTTTTCCTCCCTTAGATGAAAGAATATTAACTGGAGAAAACCCAACGGCTTTCACCTATATTATTTACAAAAAACCCCAATCTAGAGGGAAAAAGAAAAACCCCTAAGTTTTAAAAAACAAATTTAACTTTTTTCCTTTTAAAGCAGGAAAAAGTTTTCCTTTGTATAAATTCAAGGAAAACCTTTGTAAACAAAATAGGTGTTTGGACACCAAAATAATTCTTAGGAGGTTTATTATGAAAAAGAACCACCTGAAGGTTGCTGTGATTCTGGTTGCCCTTCTGGTATTACCTCTTACCGGATGTGGCCTGCTCGAACAAACCGGAGCTGTTACTGGAACCGTGACTGACAAAGATAGCGGAACCCCTCTGCAGGGAGTAACGGTCAGTATTGGGACCAGAACTGATGAGACTAATGAGGACGGAGAGTATACTTTAACTGAAGTACCAACTGGAACCCAGACTATTTCTGCACAAGCCCTTCAGCCAATCTCTGAAACTTTTTATGCAACTTATGCAAACGAAGTCAACGTTATCGGCCAGGATAGCATAGTACACAATATTGAAATGATAACTATGGACGAAGAAACTGAGATAGCCAGGGACATGCTCCAGAATATCCGGAATTATTTCCATAGCCTCTCCGAACAGGGAGAACTGATCTTTAACGAGGAATATGGTGAAGCACTTGGGAATGAAGTCATGGACATTTTCTCCCAGTACCGGGTTTTCACCTTAGTCCATTTTGTAGAAACCCAGGTTCTTCCCCTTGCAGTGCTGGAAGCAATTGATGGCGAGGAGCCGGGAATAATTGATATTGATTATAACTGGGAGAACATGTCTTTCACTGAAGACGACATTGGAGAAATCCAGGAGCACGACGAGGATTTCTGGGTAATCAATGTCGGCGACCCCGCTTTTATCGTTTTTAAAGTCAAAATCGATATCGCTGAAGACCCTGATCCCGAAGACCTTTTTATCACAAATATTGAAATCATTTCAGCAACCATGGATGATGAAATTCCCCAGGCAATTGAGGAACTATTCCCAGATAATTTTGATCCTTTAGCAACTGATTATGCAGGAGAAATTCAACTTCGCAGCACCCTGAACTGGGAAGAAATAGAAGAAATCATTGATGGGGATGCTCCTCCCGAGGAACTGTCTGGGTTATTTGAGTTTGAAATTATCTGGATGGAGGGGACCGACGATCTCCTGGACGGGAACCTGGATTTTTCTGGAAGTCTCGAGATTGATATAATTGAGTTTTCCTATATCGAATTTGAAGGTAGCAGTAACCCCCAGGAAGTTACCGCAAAAATTAATGTTAATATTGATGGCCAATTCGATGGACCAGGGCTGGAAATTAACGGCGAAACTTCTTTATCCGTCTCGGCTTACTTCCAGTTTCAAGAGGACCCCCATATAGTAGAATCCCTTGATATAGAATTTTCAATCACTTCAGCAACTGATATCCAGCTAGGAACTGATTTATTGGCCTTTAACGGAGTTCTGAATAATTTCTACGTTTCCGGTGGCATGGAAACAATCAACGGTGAAGAACAACCCTTGATCAATGAACTCCAGTTTATTGCCTATGGAGGTCTCTACCATAACCTTATCGAGATCGATGTAGACGAAACCGAAATAGGAATCCAAAATTACGACCCCGCGGAATGGGACGTGGCCTTTGAAGGACAAATTGATATCGACATGCAGCCCGCAAAAGATGGAACCCTATACTTTGGAGTTTACGGTTATATTCAATTGCCCGAGGTTAAGCCCTTCGAAGGAGAACTTGATGCAACCCTTAGCCTTGAAGAACCAACAAACCGCATATTCGACTGGGACCCAGTTAAAGTCGAAATGCAAATGGAAGCCCAACTGGGGGATACAGA
>PWGV01000029.1 GCA_003554585.1 Halobacteroidaceae bacterium
ATTTAAACTTAATTGTGCCAAACTATATAAAGAGTAAGGTGCCCTTGTAGCTCAGTGGATAGAGCACTGGACTCCGGATCCAGGTGCGCAGGTTCGATTCCTGCCAAGGGTACCAAAAATTAAAATGCAGGGCCCTATAGAGGGGCCTTTTTTTGTAAAGGGGGTTAATCTAATGGAAGCTATTTATCTGGATGCTGCGGCTACTACCCCCGTAAAGCCCCAGGTAGCGGAAGTAGTAAAAATGATGATGACGGCAGAATTTGGTAATCCCTCATCACTGCATGGCCTGGGAGTAAAGGCCGAAAAAGAGGTAAAAAAAGCCCGAAGCCGGGTTGCCAAAAGTATTAAAGCCAGGGAAAATCAGATTATTTTTGCTTCAGGAGGAACGGAAGCCAATAACCTGGCCATTTCCGGGCTAAAAAAACCTTGTGGTCACGCCATTTCCACGCAAATTGAACATCCTTCCGTCCTGGAGGTCTTGCGAAAACTTGAAGAACAGGACCAGAGAGTAGATTACCTTGGAGTTGATTTCCAGGGATATATAGATTTTACTGAGTTAGAAGAAAAACTAACTTCGGATACCAGGCTGGTTAGTATTGCGCTGGTGAATAATGAAATAGGGACCATCCCAAAACTGGATGAGATTATTAAAATAACCCGGGAAAAAGCACCCCGGGCTTTAATCCATACCGATGCCGTTCAGGCCTGGGGAAAATATCCCCTTGATGTCCAGAAACTCAGGGTTGATGCTCTTACCCTGAGTGCCCATAAAATGGGTGGCCCCAAAGGGGTAGGAGCCCTTTTTATCCGGAGACCCGAATTACTGAACCCCCTGCTCCAGGGTGGGGGACAGGAAGATGGATTGCGCTCGGGAACTGAAAATACTCCCGGAATTGTGGGTATGGGTGTCGCAGCAACCCTTCTGCCTTCTCAAGAAAAAATGATCGCGGTTGAGAAAATTAAAGAGAAATTTTACAAGGGATTAAAGGAAAAATGGCCGAAAGTTAAAAGGATTGGTCCTGGGACTGGAAAGGGAGCTCCCCATATTTTGAACCTATCCTTCCCGGGATTTCCAGCCCAGGTTTTAGTTCAGGCTCTCTCTGAGGAAGGTGTTTATGTTTCTGCCGGGTCGGCCTGTTCCAGCAGGAACGAAGAGGTCAGCTATGTTTTAGAGGCCCTTGGATTGGAAGCAAATTTATTACGGAGTGCGGTGCGGTTTAGCTTTCCGGAAAATATTTCAACCGAAGACGCCCAGGAAGCTTTAAGAAGGGTAAGCAAGGTTATTAAAAGACTGGAGAAGGTGATGGTAAATGTCTGATTTACTCCTGTTGAGATACGGTGAACTTGGTCTAAAAGGACACAATCGCTCCTTTTTCATTAAGAAATTGAAGGAAAATATCTGGAAAATTTTAGATGGCAAGGGCCAACTAACTTCAGTCCACGGTCGACTTTTTTTCCACCCTGATGGGAATGAAAAGGAAGCAGTAGAAAAATTGCAACGGGTTTTTGGGTTGGTTGGAATTTCTCCTGCCCGAGAAGTTTATCTGGACATGGAAGAAATTGCTGCAGCCGCAGAAGATTTAATTTCCCGTCTGAACCTGGAAACACCAACTACTTTTAAGGTTGAAACCAGGCGAGCAAATAAATCCTTTTATTTGGACTCAATGGAGATAAACAGGGATATTGGGGAGAAATTATTAGAAACATTCCCCCGCCTAAAGGTAGATGTTCACCAGCCCCAATTAAGGGTAAGAGTGGAAATTCGCAATAAGGCCTTTGTTTACCTCGATGACAAACCGGGTCCGGGTGGTTTACCTGTAGGAACCGGGGGTCGGGGGATTTTAATGCTATCCGGGGGAATTGACAGCCCTGTTGCAGGTTGGATGATGCTCAAGAGGGGATTGGATGTTTTACCAATGCACTTTTCCAGCCATCCCTATACCAATGAGCGCAGTCTGGAGAAGGTTAAAGAACTGACCCGAGTTCTACAAAAATGGGGTTTAAAAAGGCCTCTTTATAACGTTAACTTTACGCCTATTCAGGAAGAACTGATCCAGGAAGTTCCCGCAGATTATTTGACAATCCTGATGCGAAGAATGATGGTTCGTCTGGCCAATATCCAGGCCGGAAAAAGTGGAGAGAAAAGCATTATTACTGGCGAAAGCCTGGGCCAGGTTGCAAGCCAGACCATTGAAAGTCTTCATACCACAGGGGTTTTAGCAGAATTTCCAATCCTCCGACCTTTAATTGGGCTTGATAAACAGGAAATTATAACCCGGGCCAAGGAAATAGGAACTTACGACATTTCCATCGAACCCTTTGAGGACTGCTGCCAGGTTTTTGTCCCAACTCAACCTGTAACCCGGCCAGCGCTCTCTGATATTGAAAAAATAGAAGAAAACCTTGATCTTGAACAAAAGCTAATAGAAGCCATAGAAAAAGCAGAAAAATTATAAGTTAATATTGACAAGTTAAAGGAAAAGTAATAACCTAATCGTGGGAGCAGTTGGAGGACTGGTGTCTCCCTTGGACTTCAAATCCAATGGCGGGCTAGTTGGTCCGCGGTGGGTTCGATTCCCACATGCTCCCGCCAACATGGTCTTTTGCTCTCGGTTTTCCGAGGGTTTTTTTATTTTTCGCTGTAATTTTGCCAAAAAAAAGACAGGGAAGATGTAAAAAAATGTAGAAATTTATCGAAGAAAGCAGAAATTCTTAAGGGGAGGGAAAAAGATGAAGAGGATGGGTTTCTTTTTGGTTGGTTTTCTACTACTCGCTTTAATTTTTTCTGCGGAAGTTATTGCCGAAGACCTGCTGGTTCATTTTATTGATGTTGGCCAGGGTGATGCAATTTTAATCGAAAGCCCGGAGGTTTTTATTTTAATTGATGGCGGGGATAGGTGGAGTTGGGTTGGGGAAACCCTGGTTTCATATTTAGAGGAACGGCAGGTAAGCACCCTGGATGCCATTTTTTCAACCCATCCACATGCTGACCACATTGGGGGCCTCCCTGTTGTAATGGAAAAATTCGATGTCCTTAAAATTTACGATAGTGGAAGGGTTCATACCACCAAAACTTATGAAAATTACCTGGAATTAATTTATGAACTGGAGATACCCTATGCAACACCCAGGAGGGGTGATGAAATAACAATAGGAGACCTGGATTTCCAGGTTTTACATCCAGGAGAAAACGTAGAAGATTATAGCATTAACAACGCTTCAATAGTGTTGCACCTGGAATACGGGGAGGTCTCTTTCCTTTTTCCCGGCGATGCTGAAGAAAGGGCAGAAAGAGAAATGATAGAATCCGGCCTTCCCCTCGAAGCCACTATCCTGAAAGTAGGTCATCACGGGAGCAGGACCTCCACTAATCCTTTTTTCCTGGAGGAGGTAACTCCGGAAGTGGGAGTAATCCAGGTTGGGGAAGATAACCGATTTGGGCACCCCCACCCCGAGGTGAAAGAAATATTGGCAGAGGAGGACACAAAAGTATTAAGAAATGACCTGCATGGAAATATTGTAATCAAAACTGACGGCGAGGAATACTGGGTAAAAAAGGAAACCGAAAGGGAAAAGGAGCCAGGAAAAGAAGAGGACTTAATCAATATTAACAAAGCTTCTCTCGGAGAACTGGAGCAATTGCCTGGGATTGGTGAAGTTCTCGCAGGTAGGATTGTCGAGTACAGAGAAGACCATGGTCCTTTTTCCAGTTATAAAGAAATTAAAAAAGTTAGAGGAATTGGACCTGGAACGCTGGAAGGAATTAAGGACTTAATTGTTCTTGAATAATAGGGACGGAAAAATTTCAGGAGGGTAATTTCTGTGCCAGGAATTAAATGGGTGTTTTTTGATTGCATGGAAACCATAATTGATGTAAAAAAGATTCCCGACCAGAGGTTATATGCCTCCTGGGGTTTTTATGGTTCAAACCTCGAAAATTTCTGGGACGGGTTTTCTGCATTTTTCGAGGAGTACATGGTCGTGACTCGAATGCTTGAAGAGAGATATGGACCATACAGGGAATATGGACTGGAAGAGCGTTTTGATTTAATGGTAAGCAGGCTTTCTGGAGTTGATTGTTCCCAACAAACAAAAACCCTTTCCAGCAAACTTCTGGAAAATTACTGGGCAAATTACAAAAGGAACTGTCAGGTAAAAAAAGAATTACCTCAAATCCTTAAATTTATTCAGGATAATTTTCCCATGGGGGTAGTGTCTAATTTTAAAAAACCGGGAGGCATAAGAGAACTCCTGGAAATTCATGAGCTAATCAGTTTCTTTTCCTTTTTAGTAACCTCCATCGGGGTGGGCTGGAAAAAGCCGCACCCCAAAATTTATGAAGAAGCTTTAAAAAAAGCAGGGGTGAAACCGGAAGAAGTAGTTTTCATTGGGGATAATTTTTCCTGCGATTATTCTGGACCAAAAGAATTGGGGATGAAACCTATTTTGCTTGACCGGGGAAGCAGGTATGAAAAAATTCCTTCCCGGGTTATTTCTATTGAAGAATTGCCGGGAATTTTTTCAGAACTTATTAGGAAAAATAACCAGGTTTAAAACCTTTGCAGAAGAAAATTGGAGAGAGGATTAAAAGAAAAAGGAACTTTTGATCTACTATTTTTTCTAACGAGGAGGAATTTGATGGAATTAATTTCCTGGAACGTAAATGGGGTTCGGGCTGTGGAGAGAAAAGGTTATTGGGACTGGGTTTATAATAATAAGGCGGATATTATTTGCCTGCAGGAAACCAAGGCCTGGGAAGAACAGCTTTCGGATAGAATCAAAAATATCCCCGGCTTTCATTCCTATTTTTCCAAGGCGGAAAGAAAGGGTTACAGCGGAGTGGCTTTATATTCCCGGCAGGAACCTGTTGAAGTAGAATATTCTTTTGGGGATGAAAGGTTTGACGACGAAGGTAGAATAATTTTTGCCCGTTATCCTGATTTTGTCCTTTATAACATCTATTTTCCCAATGGTAAGGCTTCCCGGGAAAGGTTGCTTTATAAAATTGATTTCTACGCCTCTTTTCTGGAACAAGTCCGGGAAATGAAGAAAAAGGGAGAAAATATTATTATCTGCGGGGATGTAAATACAGCTCACACGGAAATAGATCTGGCTCGCCCCAGGGAAAATGAAAAAACCTCAGGTTTTCTTCCCGAAGAGAGAGAATGGATAGATGAACTTTTAGAAACCGGGTTTATAGATACCTTCCGGGTTTTCAACCAGGAAGGAGAAAATTATTCCTGGTGGGACCTCAAAACAAGAGCGCGGGAAAGGAATGTTGGCTGGCGCATAGATTATTTTATCGTTAGTGAAAACCTAAAGGATAGTTTGAAAAACGCCTATATATTGCCCGAAATATACGGCTCTGATCATTGCCCGGTTGGGCTCATTCTCTCCTGAACAGGGGAACAATATTTTGACCAAGGTTTTAAACTCTTGTTGGAACAGAAAAAAAGCTGGGAAGAAACAGAAAAAGAGGGTTTGCAGATCATCTGCAAACCCTTTTCTAAACAAGTTATTTGTCTTTTCGTTTAGGGAAGATTGCGATTAAAGTAATTTAAAGTGTAGAGGAAAGAAAAAACCGTGGAGTATACTTAGCCCGCGGTTTTTGTTTTGGTTGGTTTTTACATCATAAAGATCGCAACGATTGTGGCTACAAATAGTCCGGCCAGAACCGGAATGAAGTTCTTCCTGGCTAAGTCCAGGGGCTTAACACCAGCGATACCGGCGGTTGCAACCAGGCCAAAAGCCCAGGCGATAATAGTTCCGCCACCGGTCCATATTGAGCCCATTTGGCCAATGGCTGCCATGGCTTTTACATTAATCCCGGCAGGTCCACCAAGAGCTTCAGCAAGGCTGGCTGTAAGGGGTAGACCGGAAAAACCGGAACCGTCCAGCCCGGTTGTGATTCCAACCAGGAGGTTACCAAAAGCCAGAGCGATTGAGTTCAGAGGAATAGCCTGGGCCAGGTTTTCTCCAAGGTCAAATAAGAGGGGAGGAGCTCCGGCACCCATAATGCTTTCCACGTTTCCTGAGCCCAAAAAGAAGAAACCGGCTATGGGAATTACGGGAGCAAATATTTTGATGGCAAACAAAAATCCTTCCCGGAGGTAACCAACAATTTCTTCCAGGGCTTTTCCTTTGTGTTCAACCATTCCTGCGAGAACGAGGAGTGCACTGGCAGTTCCACCCAGGAGGGCTGTTGCTCCACCACCCCGGATTCCCTGGGTAACCATGGCCACAATTACGCCCAGGAAGACAAGGGGAACTAATACAGCAAAAACTGAAGCCTTTGTAGTCTTTTCAACAGGGCCATCGTCAGCTCCCGAGATCAGGTCAGAAGAGAAACCTCCTTCACCGGGTTTTTTGAATTCCTTACGCATCATGAAAAAGGCAATTGTAGCAGCAACAATACCAGTAATAATTGAAAGGACGCCAACATAAGGGAGCATTGATCCTGCAGGGAGCCCGGCGCTGGATTCACTTAAACCAGGGGCACCCTGGATAACCAGGTCTCCACTGAGGGCCATTCCGTGGCCCAGAATGTTAACGCTCATGGCCGCAGCCATGGGTGGGAGTCCAGACTTCAAAGCGATCGGAATAAGCATTGTTCCAACCAGGGCAGTAGCCGGGGTTGGCCAGAAGAAGATAGCCGCCAAATACATGACTCCACCTAGAACCCAGAAACTCGCGGTGGGCGTTTTCATCAATTTCTGGGCGGGCGCGACCATCAAGGCGTCCGCTTTCATGGTCTGTAAACTCTTGAGCATGGCTACCATCAAGGCAATAACCAGCATTATATCAAAGAGTTCTTCTCCCGCGGTCAAAAGACCCCTGAAGAGGATCTGGACAGAATTAACCAGGCTTCCAGAATAGGCGAAGCCAACTACGAATAGACCAATGAGAGACGGGAGCACAACATCCCGTCGCATTACCATGAATACAACAATTACCAGAATGGATACAAGATATAGCCAGTGAGCAGAGGTTAATGCTTGGGCATCAATATCCATGAGATTCCCTCCTATAAAATATTTTCTTATTTGGTTTTAAGAGTTCGCAGGGCATTAATTATGGTTTCCAGTAAACCTTCCCCCGAATTAAGAACTTCTTTTTCTTTACCTTCATGCTCGGCTAAAAGCCGCATTGTTACAAGCCTCTTTTCATATGGTCCCCGAACGGCATTCATCAACAGTCTTTCATTTTTGATTTCTCCTACTTCGTCATCCAGCATCCTGCAAAAAGCATTACCGATTGCTCCCAGAAGGGTTTCACCCACTGCTTTGAAGTTTTTTTCCTTACCATCAATAGTGGTTTCCAGAAAAACCTTGATATTGCCGTCGTCAATTGGTTCGCTTCTCATGCTTGCGATTTGCATTTTTTCACCCCCCCCCTTTTTGATCCCGAAGATCTTTTATTAATTTCAGTCAATTTTTTTGCTGAAAATATCGGTCAGGCTGACTTTTTCAATCCGCTTTCTGATTTCCTCTTTATCCGTGGTGTAAAAGCCTTTTTCTTTCAGGTGATCAAAAAGAACCGACCCCGAGAAAGTATATTTTTTGCTTCGCCCGGGCTCAGTTTGCATTTCTTCATTGACATAGGCAATTGCTTCTCCAATTGAAGTTTCCCGGGATAGTTCGAGGAGTTCCTTGCCTTCGGCTTGGCGTACGGCATTATGCCCCGCCAGGGTTCCGGTAACAATAGCCTCGGTATGTCCGACCAAGAGTCCTGCTTTTTCTCCGCCGCAGAAAAGATTATTCAAGCCCTGTACTTTTAGGGCGTTGTCCCGGGGAGAAAGGGCCATATAGCGCATGGAATTCCCCATGTCTCCTGCGTAAGGATCTTCGTAACGGGCGTTTTCAAAGCCAGGAATCATTCGGAGAGCTTCCAGGGGGAAGAAAGGGGACATCAGTTTGGCATGCCCGGTGTCGAGGAGAATTACATTCGCTGCGTATTCCGCCAGAGCATACTGCTGGCAGGCTTTTGAACTGAGGGAATCTTCTCCTTTTTGCAGTTCTTCAGGGATTGGGACAACTGCAACACCTTTGGTATTTAATTCTTCCTGGATTTCTGGGGATAAGGATTCTTTGAAAATTTTGCAGGATCCGCTCATGGCTCCTATAGAGCCATCACCTTTGCGGCCTACCATTTCCTCTATTCCGAGTTTACCAGCAATGCTAACCCTGTTCCCGTAACTGTGGCAGCGGATTACGCACATTGCACAACCATTGCCGTACTTAATACAATTGGCCATGGGACCAGCAGTTCCGGTTGCTTCAACAAAAACATCCCCGGTAATTTTCTCCTTATCCTCGTCCAGGATAACAGCTGTGATATTGCCGTTTTCATCTTTCTCTGCATTAACAGCTCTAGCTGTTAAACGTACTTCAATTCCCAGATCCAGTAAATGTTTTTTTACTGCAGGTTCCACCAGGCTGATATCATATAGGTTAGCGTGTTTGTGGCCGGGGAATTCAATATTATGGTGTCGGGATACCCGGTCAGTAATTTGGAAAAGATCACCACCGCCCATAGCGATGGCTTCTTCAGTCGCGGTATAGCGCCCGTTATTGCGCATAATACCCCCCACGAGACCTGTTCCAAGAAGCATTTCCATTCTCTCGATTACAATAACTTCCGCACCTTGTTTCCTTGCAGCGATCGCGGCAGCAGAACCTGCCCACCCGCCACCGATTACAACGACCTTGCTCATTTTAAAAGTCCTCCTTTGAAATTTTTTTATAAAAATGGGGGAAAAGTAGGATCAGGCTTTTTTTACTAAAAGGGACATCACCTCTGCAATAGTTGGAAAGGGGAAAGAGAGTTTTTGGAAAGAAAAAGAAATTTTTGGCGCTCATCAATGATGAGCCGATATATATATATTTCGACAAAAAAAATTAATTCCTGCAAGGAGGTAGGAAAAAATTAAAAAATTTTCCTTTCGGTTGGGAAGGGAGGAGTTGCTCTAAAGAAATAGAATGGGAAAGAAGGATCAATTTTTAAAGGAGTTGTAAACATGGAAAACTGTTTTCTCTGCGGATGGGGAAAAAGAGAAGAGAAAAGCTTGTCCCAGGGAATTTATCGTTTTTGCCCCAATTGCGAATTGATTTCTCTGGACCCGCGAAATTTAATCAGCCTCCGGGAGGAAAAAGAAAGATACCTTGAACACGATAATACTCTGGAAAATGAGGGTTATGTGAAAATGTTTAATGACTTTATTTCCCGGGCAGTAAACCCTTTTGTCGGGTCACCGGGGCAAGTTCTTGATTATGGATGCGGTCCAGAACCTGTTTTGGGAGAACTTCTCCTACGGATGGGTTTTCAGGTTGAAGTTTTTGACCCGTTTTTTTATCCCCAAAAAAAATTAGAAAAAGAAAGTTTCGATTTAATTACCTGCACAGAAGTTCTGGAACACATCAGTAAAGCGGCGGATTTCTGGGGGATGGTATTTTCCCTTCTTCGCCCGGGAGGGTTGCTTGCTATAATGACTCATTTTCACCCGGACTGGGAAGAATTTCCGGGTTGGTGGTATCACCGGGACCCAACCCATATCACTTTTTATAATCGCCGGACCCTGGACTGGATAACTGAAAACATGCCTTTTGAACTTCTTTACCAGGATAACCATAAAATGGCTTCCCTCAGAAAGCAATAATTGCCAGCGAAAAAACAAAAATGTTTTTCCATTCAATATTTTTCCTAATATAGAAAAATTAGGGAGAAAACCGATTTGGGACAAAATCAGGGGAGGGTTTTTATGAAATGGGAAACGATGCTTTTAGAAGAGGATTGCCTCAAGCTAATTGACCAGCGCAAGATCCCCCAGGAGATCGAGTATTTCAAGGCCCGGGATTATCAGCAGGTTATTTTCGCGATTAGAGAAATGGTAGTCAGGGGTGCTCCGGCCATAGGGGCTACTGCTGCCCACGGAGTTTACCTGGCAGCAGTGGAGTTTAAGGATCTGGAGAATGAGGATTTCCAAAAGGAAATGGACAGGGCCATGCAGGAACTGGCTGAATCCCGACCCACTGCTGTTAACTTAACCTGGGGAATTCGGAGGATGGAGAAAATAGTTAAAGAAAGTGAGATCTTGGAGAGGGGAAAATTATTAGAAAAACTGCTCAAGGAATCAAGGACAATAGCCCGGGAGGATGTTGAGATTAATAAAGAACTGGGCCGGGTGGGACAGAAAATCATTCCCCCCGGGGCAGCGGTTTTGAGCCACTGCAATACAGGCGCACTTGCTACGGTGGGCTTTGGAACAGCTCTGGGGGTGATCAGGGCGGCCCATGCTGCGGGAAAAAATATTAAAGTTTTTGTTGACGAAACGCGGCCTCGCCTGCAGGGGGCAAGATTGAATGCTTTTGAGTTACTGGAAGAAGGGATCCCCGCTACCCTGATTGTGGACAGTACCGCTGCAGTTTTAATGCAGAAGGGAGAGGTTGACGTCATAGTTGTGGGTGCGGATAGGATTGCCGCCAACGGAGACACTGCCAATAAAATAGGTACTTTTATGCTATCCCAACTGGCCAAGGTCTTTAACATACCCTTTTATATTGCTGCTCCTATCTCCACAATTGATTTTAACCTGGACGGGGGAGAGGATATCGAAATTGAAGAAAGGGATCCCCGGGAAATAACCCACTGGCAGGAACAGCCGATCGCACCGGAGGGTATAAATGTTTTCAATCCTGCCTTTGATGTTACTCCTGCAGAGAATATTACGGGCATAATTACTGAAAAGGGCATAGTCCAGGCTCCATTTAAAGAAAACCTGGCCTCAATTGCCCCGGGTGGTGATAAAGGTTAAAGCGCTAGTCTTGGAAAATGGTGAAGTTTTTTTAAAAGATGTCCCAACCCCCACACCCCAGGAAGAAGAGGTTTTAATCAGGGTCTCCCTGGGTGGAATCTGCAGCACTGACCTGGAAATGGTAAAGGGATATGTTCCTTTCACAGGGGTTATGGGGCATGAATTTGTGGGGAGAGTGGAAATTGACCCCCAAGGTGAATTTACCGGAACAAGGGTTGTTGGAGAAATCAATATTGGTTGTGGAAGCTGTTCTTTTTGTCAGGCAGGTCTTAAGAATCACTGCCAGAAAAGAGAGGTAGTTGGAATTCGCCAGAGGCAGGGTGTTTTTGCAGAGTATGTTGCCCTTCCCCGGGAAAACATTTACCCGGTTCCGGTTGAAAGCCCGGATGAGGAAGCGGTCTTTGTAGAACCCCTGGCAGCGGCCTTGCAGGTTTTAGAGCAGGTGCACATTCCACCTTCCCATAGGGTTGTGGTTTTAGGAGACGGCAGACTGGGCTTGCTTGTGGCCATGGTTTTGGCGGAGGCAGGGCTCGAATCAATAATCCTGGGACATCACAAAGAAAAAATGGATATCGTAAAACCCCTGGGAGTAACGGGGGTAGTTGCGGAAGAATTTTCTGAAAAAGTAGATTTGGTAGTTGAATGTACCGGAAGCTCAGCAGGATTTCAGAAGGCCCAGCAAATCTTGCATCCACGTGGGACTATTGTTTTGAAAACCACAGTCGCTGGAAAAGCATCTGTTGATCTCGCTTCCCTGGTTACAGGGGAAATAACCGTTGTTGGATCACGCTGTGGTCCGTTTCTCCCCGCCCTAAATCTTTTAAAGAGGGGAAAGCTCCCTTTGAGCAAAATGGTGGATAAAGTTTTCACTCTGTCACAAGGTAAAGAAGCCCTGGAATATGCTTCCCGCAAAGGCGTGAAAAAGGTTTTGCTTGATATGGAGTGCTAAAACAGAATAAACAGTAGGGAAATAAAACATTCCTTTCACATTACTTTCTGGTAACTTTTTTCGGATTTTATAAATTCTTTGCAGGATTAAGACAATGCGGAACGAATTTTTTGAAAAAAGAGAGGTTCTGGAAAAAACGAAAAGAAGGATGGGAGAATTGATTAATGCCGGATCAGAGGATAAGGGTAAAAATTCGGGATCAGCGGGGAATGGAAGATTCTTTACCTGGAGAAATGCAAATCCCTAAAGATACAACACTGGGGGATTTTTTAGAAACTCTTCCTCTTCCCGGCGGTCCTGGTTATTATACAATTTTACAAAACGGAAAGATGGGGAAACGCAGAGATGTTCTCCGGGAAGGAGATGAAATTGCAATCCTGCCCCTGTCTGTGGGAGGATGAAGCATGGAAACCAGCGAAAACAAGTTTCTTTTTGTCGATCTTACAAATTCGAAAACATGGGTAGAAGAACCAGACCAGGTTTTTTGCCGAACTTTTTTAGGGGGGCGCGGCTGGGCACTTCCTTACCTTTTAAAAAACCTTAAGCCCAGGACTGATCCTCTAAGCCCGGAGAACATCCTGGCAGTTACGACCAGCGTGATTTCCGGTGCAAGGGGTCCGGCCATGCCCAGGGTAATTGTTTGTGCGAAATCTCCCCTAACTGGAGCATTCGGGGAGAGTGAAGCAGGAGGGTACTGGGGCCCGGAACTCAAAAAAGCTGGCTTTGGGGCGGTATTTGTCCTGGGGAAAGCTCCCGAACCAGTTTATATCTGGATAAGTGATGGGGAAGTGGAAATTAAAAACGCCGCCCAACTCTGGGGGTTAGAAACCGGAGAAACCCAGGATTTAATTCGCAGCGATTTAGGAGAATCCCGGGCCCGAGTTCTGCAGATTGGTCCTGCAGGTGAAAACGGAGTTCTTTATGCAAATATTGTCAATGAACTGGCTCATTTTAATGGTCGAAACGGTCTGGGAGCAGTCATGGGGTCCAAAAACTTAAAGGCTATTGTAGTTCGGGGAAGTAGAGAAGTAACTGTAGCTGACCCCGAGAGGGTAAAAGAAATTAATGCCTGGACAGCAAAGGAAGGATTACAAAAACCTCTGGGAGAGATACTACACCGGCACGGGACCCTACCCCTGGTCAGGGGTTTCCAGGAAATGGGTGCTTTACCCACCCGTAACTGGACCCGGGGGGTTTTCCGGGGTGGAGAAGAAATTTCGGCAGAGAATCTTCATAAAACAATATATATTGAACCCAAAGGCTGTTATTCCTGTCCCATTCGCTGTAAAAGGCGGGCCAGAGTGGATAATGATGATTTCCAGGTAGACCCCCGTTTTGGAGGTCCTGAATATGAAACAATCGGCGCCCTTGGTTCGATACTGGAAATTTCGGATCCCTATTTGCTGGCCAAGGCAAATGAAATGTGCAATCGTTATGCAGTTGATACCATTTCCCTTGGAATGACCATTGGCTGGTTGATGGAGGCTTTTGAAAAGGGATTGGTTGACCAGGATGATTGCGATGGTCTGGATATAAGGTTTGGTAATGGTAAGGTTTTGCTGCCCTTGATTGAGAAAATTGTTTTCAAAAAGGGTTTGGGAGAAAAAATGGCTCAGGGTAGCAAGCGCTTGGCCCGGGAGTTGGGGTTAGAAGACCAGGGCTTCTTAATGGAGGTTAAAGGTCAGGAGGTTCCAATGCACGATCCCCGGGTAAAAACCGGAGTTGGCCTGCAATATGCTCTATCTGATTATGGGGCCGATCACATTGTAGCTCCCCACGATACAGTTTTTGCCACAGAAGATGGGCCGGGGATCAAAGAAGCTTCTGCCCTGGGGATTTTCCAGCCTGTTGATCCCCTGAGTCTGGGTCCGGAAAAGGTCAGGCTTTTCTATTACTCGGATCTATTCTGGAGCCTGATTGATATGCTGGGTTTTTGCACTTTTGGCTTTGTTCCAAGGGGCCCAATACCTCTAGAAATGATGGTTGACCTGATAAAGGCAGTTACTGGCTGGCCGGTTTCTCTCTGGGAACTTTTTAAGGCCGCAGAAAGAACCATTCACCTGGCCCGGCTTTTTAACCTCCGGGAAGGCTTTACCATTGAAGACGATAGGTTGCCCCAGAGATTTTTCCAGGATTTTGAGGATGGACCCCTTAAAGGAAAGGGAGGTATTGATCAAAATCAATTAAAAGCTGCAATGCGAACGCGCTACATTATGATGGGGTGGGATCCGGATACTGGAAAGCCCCTACCCGAGAGATTATATGAACTTGGTTTGAGGGAATTTGTAAAAGATGAATAAAATTGTCGTGGGCTTGAAGTGAAAAATAAAAATTAATTTGGAATGAGGGGGAGTACCATTGCGTTTTAAAGGCTTGGACGAGGTGAATCGAAAAATACTTGAACACCTTACCGAGGACAGCCGTATTTCTTATGCTGAGCTGGCTAGGAAAATTCATCTTTCCCGGGTAGCAGTCAGGGAAAGAATTAATAACATGATTAAAGAAGGAATTATTTCGCAATTTACTACGGTAGTTAATGCCTCCAAGGTTGGTTACCCGGTTCCCGCGTTTCTGGAAATTGAGGTCCGACCGGAAAAAATTCAGGGTGTGATTTCTGAGCTCAAAAACAAAGATGAAATAAAGGCAATCTATCAGAAAACCGGCTCTACTGCGGTTCAGGCCCATGCTTTTCTGGAGAGTACTGAAAAATTAAATGAGTTCCTGCAGGAAGAAGTTTACCTTATTGAAGGAATTGAGGGGGTGGATTGTCAGCTGCTGTTAAGTTGTTTTAAGTCAGACCTGAACATAAATATATAGAAAAAAACCCGGTTCCCCCGGGGTTTTTCATAGATAGAGGGTTTTTTCTCTCTTTTATTAAATCCCAATTTATGGGTTTATTGACACTTATCAAAACTTGATGTTAAAATAGTATATGGTGATATTGAAATATATTATACGGAGGGAGCCATGGATCATTTAGCTGAGTTATTTTGGGTTTTGGGAGAGAAGGGTCGCTTAAGAATTCTCCAGCTTTTAGCAGAAGGGGAGAAGTGTGTTTGTGAATTAATTGAAGAACTTGAATTGTCACAGGCTGCAATTTCTCACCATCTCAGGATTTTAAGGAAGATTGGATTAATTAGAGTTCGAAGGGAAGGAAGATGGGGTTTTTATTCTCTCGACAAAGATGCTTTCGCTAGTTTAAAGCTCCTTTTAGATAAGGAACTTTTTCAGCTGGTTGCCAACGGTTCGGAAAATAAACCTCGTTCTTCTGTTACCTGTGAGAAAAAATAATATTCTCCCAGGAGAAAAAGGGCTTTATTTGACGATAGGTGTAAAATTTAGTAAAATCAAATTAGAAATATCTTGAAATGATTTGCAATACTGGTGGAAAAATGGAGGTGTTTTTTTCTGATTTTTCCTTGCGAACTGTAAAACTAAGGGTTTACTATGTTAAGGGGGGAGCCGCATGGCTTACTTAGAGGTAAAACGAGCTGCCCGGGAATTGGCCCTGGATAAAGCTGTTCATTACCTGGCCAAGGATCCGGATAAAAACCTTTTTGTTTTGCTGGATTTTGCTGAAAGACTTGCGTTCGACAAGGAACAAAAAAGAAAAATCCGGGTTTTGCGCGAACATTTCAAGGATAATGAGCAGGTCCGGGAACAGGTCCGCCGTCTTTCCAAAAATCCCCGCATGATTTCTAAATTCATGATAAACTGGGTTGGCAACAACATGCTGGATGGACAGCGGAAAAGAGTGGAGAAGGCGAAAGAACTCGGTGTTTCGGTTCCTTCCCTGATACTGGTTGACCCCACCGCCGCATGTAACTTAAGGTGCCCCGGTTGCTGGGCGGGGGATTATAGTAAAGCTGATAGCCTGGCACCTGACCTTTTTGACCGAATTTTAAGGGAGGCCAAGGAGTTAGGGATTTACTGGATTGTGCTTTCAGGTGGAGAACCCTTTGCCTATCCCCACCTTCTGGATATAATTTCTGATCACCAGGACATGGCTTTCATGGTTTATACCAACGGGACTTTAATTGATGAGGAAAAGGCCCGCCGTATGGGTGAAATGGCCAACATTTCCCCTGCTTTTAGCCTTGAAGGATGGGAGAAAGAAACCGATGCCCGTAGAGGCAAGGGGACCTTTGAAAAGATAAGAAATTCTATGGCTTTGATGCGGGAAAATGGAATTTTTTTTGGCGCCTCCGTAACTGCAACCAGTGAGAATGTGGACATTTTATTTAGTGATGATTATATTGACTGGCTTGTAGAAGAAGGCGCAGTTTACATGTGGAGTTTCCATTACGTTCCCGTGGGGAGGAATTCGGATACTAACCTGATGTTATCGGTGGACCAGAGAAGAGATCTTATCAATAAAGTCAGCCGTTTGCGGAATGAAAAACCTATCCTGATCGCGGACTTCTGGAATGATGGTGAAGCAACCCAGGGCTGTATTGCCGGCGGAAGGCTTTATTTCCATATTAATGCGGCGGGAGATGTTGAACCCTGTGCCTTTGCCCACTTTTCAACAGATAATATTAAGGATAAAAATCTTGAAGAAGTTTTGCAGAATCCTCTTTTCAAGGCCATGCAGAAAAGGCACCCCTATAGTGAAAACTATCTTATGCCCTGCCCCATAATTGACCATCCCCACGTTTTAAGAGAAATTGTAGCGGAAAGTGGAGCGCGGCCGACTCATAAAGGTGCTGAATACCTGATTGATGGTGATATAGCTGACCAACTGGACAAAATTTCTTCCCGCTGGAGGGAAGAAGCTGAAAAAGTAAAATCGGATCGAGCGATCAAAACATAAACCGGGAGCATATCCCGGTTTTTCTTTTCCAGGCTTTTTTTGCAAAAGGATTTACCCAAAAAATGAAGAAATCAAAATTGTAATTGGAAAAAGGAGTGAGCTTTCTTGGTTGAATTTTTAAACTCAAAACCTGCTGAAGATGGATATCGAATGCCTGGAGAATTTGAACACCATAAGGGTTGCTGGATTTTATGGCCAGAAAGAACTGATAACTGGCGGTTAGGAGCAAAGCCTGCCCAGAAGGCTTTTTCTAGGGTCGCGGAAGCTATCAGCAAATTTGAACCTGTGACTGTTGGAGTTTCTCCGGAGCAATTTAAAAACGCCCGGGCAGTTTTGAGTTCAAAAATCCGGGTAGTGGAAATTTCCAGCAACGATTCCTGGGTTAGAGATACTGGCCCCACCTTTGTAAAAAAAGACCAGAAAATCAGAGCTATTGATTGGAAATTCAATTCCTATGGCGGGCTGCAAGGCGGAGCCTACTTTCCCTGGGATCAAGATGAGCTAATTGCGGGAAAGATTGCCGAGATAGAAGGAACGGATTGTTACCAGGCCCCCTTAATTTTAGAAGGAGGGTCCATCCATGTGGACGGGGAGGGTACCTGCTTAACCACCGAACAATGCCTTTTAAATCCCAACCGCAATCCCGATCTTAGTAAAGAAGAGATGGAAGAGTTTCTTCGCAAGTATTTGAATGTTGAAAAGGTCATTTGGCTGGGAAAGGGGGTTTATTGTGATGAAACAGACGGGCACGTGGATAACCTGGCCTGTTTTATCAGGCCCGGGGAAATTCTCCTTACCTGGACTGATGATAAAAATGATCCCCAGTACGAAATCTCCAGCCAGGCTCTGGAAAGCCTGAAAAAGGCTCGGGACGCTCGGGGTAGAAAGCTCAAAGTTTATAAAATCCACCAACCTGGGCCTTTATATATTACTGAGGAGGAAAAGGAGGGGATTGATTTTTCAAGTACTCATTTAGAGCGGAAAACTGGTAATCGTCTCCCTGCTTCTTATGTAAACTTTTACCTGGCAAATGGTGCTGCAATCATTCCTGCTTTTTCTGACCCCCTCGATAGGGAAGCCCTGGAAATGTTCAGGGATTTGTATCCTGAAAGAAAAATAATCGGAATTCCCTCTCGGGAAATAATCCTGGGGGGAGGTAATATCCACTGCATAACCCAACAGGTTCCGGGTTAAAAAACTAAAAATTGGGTTTTTCCAGCAGGTGCAGCAGGACAAATATAAAAAAGAAGGGTAAATATTTTTTGGTTTAAACCCAGTAAAACGATTTGTTTTTAGGAGAAAACATATAAAAGATAATTGGAAGGAGGAAAAAAGATGAGTAAATTTTCGGGAGGGAAAAAACAAAGACAGGAAGTCCTAAAACAAATTGTTTTGGATCTACACCGGGGAAAGGATGAGGAAAAAGCAAAGGAACAGTTCAAGCAAATGGTAAGAAATATTAGTCCTCAGGAAATATCCGAACTGGAACAGGCTTTAATCGAAGAGGGAATTGCGCCCGAAGAAATCCAGGAACTTTGCGACGTCCATGTAGAAGTTTTTAAAGGATCCCTTGAGCAGACGAAAATCCCGGAAGAGGTCCCAGGACACCCTGTTCACACTTTTATGCTGGAAAACCGGGAAATTGAGAGGGTAATAGATGAGTGGAAACAACTCCTGGAAGATTTAGAAAAGAAAGAGGATAAAGACAATTTAACACAACCCCTGGAAAAGGCACTAAACAAAATTAAAGAAGCAGAAAAACATTATCTGCGGAAAGAAAACCAACTGTTTCCCTATCTGGAGAAAAAAGGAGTTCGAGGCCCCTCCCAGGTGATGTGGGGGATTCACGATGAAATAAGGGATAAACTAAAAGAGCTCAGAAATTTGCTTAAAGAAAAAGACTACCCATCCCTGGGGAAAAAGGGAAGAGAAGCCAGCCAGCAGATGGAAGATATGATTTACAAAGAAGAGAAAATCCTGTTCCCCATGGCTTTAGAAAAGCTGGACGAACAGGAGTGGGCCAGAGTTAAAGAAGGGGAAGAGGAAATAGGGTTTGCCTTCATAACTCCTGAAGACAGGTGGTCCCCTGAAAAAATTGATGTTGAAGAAAAAGCTGGTTCTCCGGAAATGGTTGAATTAAGCAGGGGTTTTCTTACCCCGGAGCAGCTGGACCTGATGATAAAAAATCTACCTGTTGATATTACTTTTGTTGACGAAAATGACGAGGTTTGCTTTTATACTGCCAAAGAAAACAGGATTTTCCCCAGGAGCCCGGGTATTATAGGCAGGAAGATCCAGGATTGCCATCCCCCGGACAGTGTGGATATCGTCGAAAAAATTCTAAAAGAATTCAAGGCCGGAACCAAGGAAAGAGCAAATTTCTGGATTCAGATGGAAGGAAAATTTATTTTTATCCAGTATTTCCCCCTTTTTGACCAGGATAAAAATTACGGGGGGGTAATCGAGGTAACCCAGGAAGTTGACCAAATTCGTCAATTGGAGGGAGAAAAACGACTGCTGGACTGGTAAGCAAAGAAGAGGGTGTTTAGCACCCTCTTCTTAAATATTCAAATTAATTTGGTTGCAAATATTTAAACGCTTTATTCTACAGAAGAAAAAAGGTTATTTAATGCCTCGACAAGGGTTGGATGGGCAAAGGGAGTATCGCGAAGCGTGGTATAGGGGAGGTTTCCCAGCATAGCCATCTGAACCGCTCCCATTACTTCTCCACCCTGGGAACCCAGCATGGTAAAGCCCAAGATTTTGTCCGTTTTCTTGTCAATGATTGCCTTCATAAAGCCTTCCGTTTCCCCCGTTTCTATGGCCCTGGCTACGGCGGACATGGGAATCTTTGCTTTAAGGTATTTCCTGGTCCTTTTCTTTGCTTCACGCTCGGTAATTCCAACTCGCCCCAGCTGAGGGTCAATGAAAATAGTATAGGGAACAAGCCGGTTTTCAAGGGGGAGATGCTTGTTTTCAACCAGATTTGAGTACAAGAACCGAAAATCATCATAGGATATATGAGTAAAAGCGGGCCCTCCTTTAACATCACCGATGGCAAAGACTCTCTGGCTAGCGGTCTCCAGCCACTGGTCAGTTTTAATAAATCCCCGGGAGTCAGTTTCAACTCCCCTCTCTTCAAGGTTGAGTTCTTTGGTTACAGGAGTTCTCCCTGCAGCAAGGAGGAGGTGAGAGCCTGTTATTTTTTTCTTTTCCTTTCCCACTGAATATGTAAGCTCAATGTTACCGCCTTTTTCTTGCACTTCTTCAACCTGAGATTGTAGGTTTATATTAATGCCCTCTTTTTCCATAATAGTTTTAATTTCCTGGGCCACGTCCTCATCTTCATTGGAAAGGAGCTGTTCGCCTCTCTGCAGGATAGTTACCTTGCTACCAAAGCGGTTAAACATCTGGCCAAATTCGAGCCCGACATAACCTCCACCGGTTATAAGGAGGTGGTTGGGTATTTTTTTAAGGTCCATAATATTGAGATTGGTTAAGTAGGGGGTTTCTTTTAATCCCTTGATAGGGGGAATTGCCGGTCTGGTTCCGGTATTTATAATTACAATGCTGGCTGTGATTTTTTCTTCACCGGAATTGGTGGCAACCAAAATTTCCTTTTTCCCCGAAAAAGATGCTTTTCCATGTATGTAATCTAATCTGGGGGTGTTTTGGATCCCTTTTTCTATTCCTTCTCGGAAAGATTTAACTATTTTTTCTTTCCGCTCCCAAACTTTTTCCATATTAACAGAGGGTTTTTCCACTTCAATTCCCAGCTCTGCTGCTTTTTTAATCTGATGGGCCTTATGAGCAGAAGCCATCATAGTTTTAGTTGGAGTGCATCCGTAATTAACGCAACTCCCTCCTAAATTATGTTTTTCGACCAGCGCTGTTTTCCATCCTTTATTGGCAAGGCCAAAAGCCAGTGGAGTTCCGCCCTGTCCGGAACCGATAATAATGGCGTCATATTTTTTCATTTTTTTGCCCTCCTTATCAATTATCAATACTCATTTCTGCAAAAGGTTATTAAATACCTTCATTTTTGAAAGCTCAAAAGGGAAGTTTGCTAAACTAAAGGCAGATTTAATTCAGGTGGATTTTTGCTTCCGGGAAAACTAAAAAAGGAATTGACCCCGGTTAAAGCGTATTATTTTTTTGACGAGGGAAACAATTAAAGGGAAAGAAGAGGAGGTAATTTTATGAGATTAACTATTGGAAAAGATGAACTTATTAACCGGCAGGGAGCCATTAAGGAGGAAACGATAAAGAGAGGGAAGAAAGCTTTTTTAAGTTTTTCGGCAGTATCAATCTTTTACCTTACGGGATTCCATTTCATCCCCACCGAAAGACCTGCAGCTCTGGTAATACCCGTGGAAGGTCCTTCTTTTATTTTTCTCCCCAAACTGGAAATTGAGCATGCCCAGCTGGCCCTGGTGGAAGAGATTATTACTTACCCTGAATACCCTGGGGATCAACATCCCATGGAAAAGCTGGCCCAGACTCTTAAGGAATGGGGTCTGGAAAAGAGTAGCTTCTTTGCAGAAGGGGGTTCGTATGGTAGTTCAATGGGTTATAGGGGACCTGCTTTAAAGGACGTCCTTCCTGAAATTGATTTGGAAATTGACCCCAATCCAGTTGAAGAGATGCGGATGATAAAAACCCCGGCTGAACTTGAACTGATCCGGGAAAGTGCTCGCTGGGGGAACCTGGCTCATGTTCTCCTGCAGGAGTATTGTGCTCCAGGAAAAACAGAAAATGAGGTTTCCATGAGAGCCTCCCAGGAAGCAACCCTGGCCATGATGAAAACCCTGGGACCTGCATATAAACCCCTGGGGCAGGCCGGAGCAAGAGCAGGTTTTCGCGGGCAAATAGGTAAGAATTCAGCCTTACCCCATGCGGTCAATATTAATGCAGTCATGAAAGAAGGAGATAACCTGGTTACAGGTGCAGCGGCGGGAGTGGGAGGTTATACGAGCGAGCTGGAAAGAACAATGTTTTTGGGTAAACCCTCTCCAGAACAGAGGAAGTACTACGGATATATGATGGAAATGATGGAGGCAGCTTTTGACGCCATTCAGCCGGGGCGACCCTGTTCTGAAGTCGACCAGGCCGTTAGAAAAATATATGATAAATATGACCTGTGGGAAACCTGGCGCCATCATACTGGCCATGCCCTGGGAATTTTAGGCCACGAAGCCCCATTTTTTGATACTGGAGATCAAACCATAATGAAACCTGGAATGGTTTTCAGTATTGAACCAGGGATTTACCTTGCCGATGTGGGAGGTTTCAGACATTCGGATACAGTTTTCGTAACAGAAAGAGGAATGGAGTTCCTAACCTATTACCCCAGAGAACTGGAAGATATGATTATACCGGTATAAAAAAAGCCCCTCCAGTGGGAGGGGCTTGAAATTTGTTAAATTTCAATTTTTGGATTCGCTCCAGGGATATACCTCAATAGGCCCAACCACCGGATCTCCACCTTGAGCGGGGGAAGGTCCGTCTTTTGAACCCCACCAATTGCCTCTTGCATCAATTGTTATGTTATAATCCAAGGACTCCCAATCAATTTCTCCTGCCCCCAAAGCGATTTTGTTACCAGAAAAATTATTTTTTCTAATATAAGGATTGCTATTATCAGAAATAATTTCTGTTAAATCCTCGAAATAAATCCCAATCTCAGAATTGTTATGGAAATTATTTTCCTCAATTATTAGGCTTGGTTGAGTATAATCCTGGTATTTAGATAAATAAATCCCTGTTAAGGAATCGCGAAAAGTGTTTTTCTTAATAAAAATATCGGATGAATAATTCGCATCACTAGTAAAGTTTATCCCCGCCGCGACCTCTTCGAAAGTATTGTTTTCTATATAAATTTTTTCTTGTAAGATCCCCTGGAAAAGCAACCCTTCTCCCCAGACCTCAAATGTGTTATTTTTTATACTAATAGAACCATAAATATCTTTTTGAAATAAAGGGCCAGTTGCTCCAGCAAACAAATTTTGGTTTATAGAAATCAATCCATCAATGTCCCCTTGAAATTTAATGGCCTCCTCACCTTGGAAGCTATTGTTTTCAATTAATAAGGGGAGTAATATATCATTTTCAAAAACTATTCCATTCCCAGTTTTAAAGATATTAAGTTTCAATTCTAATTCTTCTTCTGTTGGGTCTAGGAAAGTAATCGCTGTATTGTTTTCCCCTGGGTCAAAGGTGAAGCCTTTTAACTCTAAAAGCCCCCTTGTTTTTACTTCCATATTGCCTATGATTTTTGTTTTTTGTGGACCTAGTAAAGAATAAATAGAAAGAAAAGGGTGGGTTATTGGAATGTCGTTTTCAGTATAAGTCCCGGGAAAAACCCAAAGAGTACGATTGCTTCCAATTGCACTGGAAATGGAATTTTCCATTTGATCAAACCATTCTTCATTTTGAGTATCATAAATTGCAACACCTTTATCCAATTCGAATTTCGCAGTTATTTGCATAGATTTATTCATTAATAATTCACCAGTATATTCATTAACTAAATGGCCATCCCGTCCACCCCAGCCAATGAATTTAATTCCGACGGGGAATAAAACGTCTGCGTTTAATCTTGCGATATCTCCATCATTATGAAAACTATATAATCCTGATTTGCCCTCAACATTTACATTAACATATCCTAAATCATGGATTTCTTTAAAAGGTTCAATAGAAATTGATAGGGAATAATCCCCGATTACTCCACAACCCGAAAGAGAAAAGAGCAAAAGTGAAATGGCTAACAATAGAAAAAACTTTGATTTACTCATGGTGGACCTCCTTTATACGATTTAATTGGGTTTGGGTTTTTTTGCAGGAATTAACAAAAGAATGAGGAAAACTTCTTTGTTTGGAAAACTTGGCTTAAAGAAAAAATGCAAGGTTTTTTCAGGGGAGATTTTTCAATTTACCTGGGGGTGTTTTAAATGGGAAAAAAACAAAAATTAGGGGCTTTTTTAACCCTTCTTTTCCTTGGTTTGGCTGTGGTTTTGGGAGTTTTACAAATTACTCCTCCCCAACCAAAAGGTCTTGAGGTTGAAAGTGAAAGGTTTTCGGCTGAAAGAGCTTTAACTCATCTCGAGGTAATTGGAGAAAACCCCCGGGTTCCGGGAGAACCCTTTCATCAAAATGCCCGGGAATATATAACTGGTTATTTGCACGAACTCGGAATTGAAACGGAAGTCCAGGACATAATTAGTAGTTCGCCAGATTTAAGACAGGTTCCTTTTTCTTCTGGTAAAGTAAAAAATATTGTTGGATTTTTACCTGGCTTGGATCCCAGAGGAACAATTCTCTTAATGGCTCATTATGATTCGGTTCCAACTGGTCCTGGAGTAGGTGATGATGCCATTGCAGTTGCTGCGATGCTGGAAACAGCCAGAGCTTTAAAGGCTGGGGAAGGATTGCGCAATAACTTGATTTTCCTTTTTACTGATGGCCACGAATATGGTTTGTTGGGAGCCCGGGCCTTTTTAAATGAACACTCCTTTGCGCAAGAAATTGACCTTGTTTTTAATTTTGAGGGCCAGGGACCCAGGGGACCGGTATTTATGTTTGAAACCAGTGAAAGTGGAAGGGAACTAATTGGAGGTTTAAGCCAAGGAGTCTCAAAGCCCCTGGCCAGTTCTCTGAGTGAAGATGTTTATGATTTATTAAACTTTGATAATGATTTCCGCTTATTTGCCGATCGGGATTATCCAGGCCTGGGGATGGCTATAGTCTCAGATATGGCCTATTACCACTCGGCAAAAGATAACCTGGAAAGACTTGACCCTGCAACTTTACAGCATCAGGGAAAATATGCTATTGGTCTGGCTGAATACTTTGGGAACCATAATATGGAAAACTTAGAAAAGGAAAATCTGGTTTTCTTTAACCTTACTGGGGAACACCTTGTTTATTATTCCCAGTTCTGGGTTATCCCTTTAAGCCTTTTCGGAGCGCTATTAACTCTTTTTGTCTGGATTATTCGTAAACCCAAATTATCGGGAATTCTTACCGGGCTCCTGGTCCTTGTAGTGAGTATTGGAGTTGCTATTGGTTTGGTTTATACCTTAAAAGAGTTGGCAGGTTGGAATGTTGATACATACCGCAGTAATTACCTGCAGGGAGGTCTTGCGGGACTAACAATTGCTTTTACTCTGGCCCTTTTTTATCTGGGGTCTCGAAATTTTTCTCCCCGGGACATGGGCTGGGGAGTAATAGTTATCTGGTCTATTCTGGCTGTAACAAGTGCTTTTTTTCTTCCAGGAGGGAGCTATGTTTTTGTCTGGCCCCTCTTGGTTGGATTAATTTATTTTCTGTTACCGGAGAAAATTGAAACTATTGTCCCGCTTGGTTTGCTTACAGCAATCGCCCAGATTTTTTTCCTTATACCTTTGATCATTATCCTCTACCGGGCTTTAACCATGGAACTACCAGAGGCTGCAATTATCCTGGTTATTCTCCTTTTGGGTTTATTGGTTCCTAGTTTAAAAGGCGCTTTTTCTCAATTGGGCTGGTGGCTTCCCGGAACAGCCTTGATTGTGGGTTTGATATTTCTGCTTTCTGGTTTTGCTACCCACGACTATGAATACCCCCTGCGAAACACCCTGCTTTATCACATTGATACAGATCTAGACCAGGCTGAATGGGTCACCTTTGGTAATGAAATGGATCCCTGGCTTGAAGACTATCTTGGGGAAAACCCGAGGAAAGCCGGTGTAACTGCAATGGCGCCATTTGTCCCGGTGGAATATTTAAAGGGCCAGGCTTCTGTTCTGGATCTGCAAGCTCCAGAAGTGGAGATAATGGAGGAAGCTTTTCTTGGGGAGAACCGGCTTTTACGTTTCCGGGTTTATTCGCCCCGGGGAGCCTCTGTGGTAAATATGTACCTGGAGCAGGGGACCAGGATAATTTCTTCTCAGGTTGGAGGAAAAATGGTAACCAGAGAGTTTTCGCCCGAGTGGTACTGGGGCCTGCGGTTCTTTGGGCTTCCTCCCGAAGGGGTGGAGTTAGAACTTGTTATACCTGCAGAACAGGAATTTGAACTATTGTTGGTAGATCAGTCTTTTGGTCTTGAGGAATTGGAAACAATAGGGTGGGAACCCAGGCCAGAAAATATGATGGCAGATCCCAACTTTTACCGCCAGACTGATTCCATTTTTATTTCCCGGAGTTTTAAGTTTTAGGGGGTTTTGAAATGAATTGGGCTTTGGAGTTTTACAAAAAACAAAATGAATGGATCGGTGCCTTTCAGGGAGATCCCGGCGAGTTCGAAAGAGAAAAGGTAAAAAAGATAAGAGAGAAAGCAGGAGAACCCCCTCTGGAAATCCTTGAATTGGGCCCAGGAGGAGGGAAGTTCGCAGTTGCCTGCGCAGAGGAGGGTTATAAGGTTGTGGCTTTAGAACTGGTGCCCCAACTTGCTGATCATATCCGCGAACTGGGAAAACACCTGGATCCGGATCAATTACAGGTGATTAATGGAGATTTTTACGAAGTGGAAATAGAAAGAAGGTTTAATACAATCTGTTACTGGGATGGTTTTGGGATAGGAGAAAATAGTGATCAGAGGGTTTTGCTGAAAAAAATAACTTCCTGGTTAAAACCCGGTGGCCTTGTTTTTTTGGATATTTACGCGCCCTGGTTTTGGGCCAGGGAAGCAGGTTGGAAAAAAGATTTCGGAAATTTCACAAGGCAAACTGATTTTGATTTCAGGAACTGCCGGTTTTTAGATTCTATCTGGCCAAAAAACAAAAAAGAGGAAGCAATAACCCAATCTTTGCGTTGTTACACCCCTTCTGATTTGGAAATGCTTTTAGAGGGAACAGGGCTGGGAATCCAGGAGATAGATGAAGTGGCAGGATTTGACGGGGAAACCGAAGAATACAGTACCCGGGTAAAATTTAAAGATGCGATGATGTATGGTGTTACCCTTAAGCAGAATTGAAGTTCATTTGGGAGCAAATTATAGGGGTAAAAAGTCCTGGAAAAATTTAAAAACCCCGGGAGCTGCAAATATGGATAATATTAAGCAATTTTTCCCCAGAATTTTGCCTGTTTTTGGTTTGAATATGAATATGGGTTTTTTGCTGGGAGGGTTTGTGGCCCTTTTGCCTTTTTTACGTGAAGATTTTGGGCTTACAAGGGCGGAAGTAGGCCTTTTTACTACTTCCCTTTTTGGGGCTTCGCTTTTCACCGCCATTTTTGCCGGAAATTTAATTGACCGGATTGGAGTCCAGAAAAGCCTTTTTATCGGAGGCATGGCGATGGGAATTTCCGCAGGGCTTTTTGGCTTTTCCCCTTTCTATGCCCTGGTTTTATTTTTTGCTCTTTTTGCGGGGTTGGGGGAATGTATTCTTACTCCTGCTGGAAACAAGGCAATAATGGATAGGGCGGGGGGGAAGATTAATAATACTATCCTGGGTTTATTTCGTTCGGGCCCCGGATTGGGGGCCCTTATCGGGGCTTCGCTCCTTCCCGCCCTTGCAACTCAATTTGGCTGGCGTCCCGTAAGTTTAATCGGTCCCTTAATTTTTATTGGCCTGAGCCTTTACATTTTTTTCCGGGGAGATTTCGAAAACGATCAGGTCCAGGAAAAAGGAAAGAGTTCTTTAAAAGGGGAACTGAAAATCTTCCTCGGGGATTCTCACTGCAGGTTTGCTATCCTCCTGGGTTTTTCTTTTGCCGTGGTTTTATCTGTTGTTGTTACCTATCTTCCTCTTTGGCTGTATGAGGGACCGGGCCTTTCTTTAACTCTCGCGGGGATTGGACTCGGGGTTTCCAGGCTGGGAGGCGTTTTGGGTAGGCCTTTCTGGGGTTACCTTGCCGACCTCAAGGGCGACCAGGAGATAATCCTGCTCTGGGAGGGAGCGATAGTTGCTTTAATAGTTTTGATATTTAGCATTTTCGGAAATAATCTTTCTCTCTGGCTGCTTATGGTGTTAGCTTTTGGAATTGGTTTTGCCGGAATGGGTTTTGAAGGGGTTTATTTTGGTTTCCTGGGAAAAATTGTTGGAATAGAAAGAACGGGAACGATGACGGGGCTGGCTTTAACTTTTTTCCGGCTTGCGGTTATGACCTTACCACCACTTTTTGGTTTTTTTGCAGATAAAACGTCTTCCTACACTATTTCCTGGTTTTTGGTTTCCGTTTTCCCCGTAATTTCAATTATTTATTATTTCCTGGGGGTTAAAGGCAAAAAACCCCTGGCCTGCGATAACACCGTGGGGTAACAGAAGGTAAAAGTTGTATTACCTTTTATAATTAAAAGACATAAGGAGCTGGGACAGTGAATTGGAGGAGAGGTTTGCGGTCATCTTTTTTTTACGGCTGGGTTATGGTTTTCATGGGGGGCCTGGGGGTTTTCTTTTCCGGGCCTGGCCAAACTTATAGTGTTTCGGTTTTTATTGATTCCTACATCGCTGAATTTGGTTGGAGCCGTTCTTTTGTTTCAGCCCTTTATTCCGGAGGGACGGTTGCAGCGGGGTTCTTGCTTTTTTATATTGGCAGGCTAATTGACAGATTTGGGCACAGAAAAATGATGCCCCTGATTGCTGGTATTCTCAGCCTGGCCTGCGTCTGGATGAGTATTGTTGTCCATCCCCTGATGTTATTCTTCGGTTTTTTCTTGATCCGCTTGTTTGGCCAGGGCTCAATGACCCTGGTTTCCACAACTTTAATTCCGCAGTGGTTTGAAAAAAAGAGGGGAAGGGCCCTGAGCTTTTCAGTTCTGGGTGGAGTTGCGAGCTCTGCTCTTTTACCACCATTGAATTCCTGGATAATATATAATTATGACTGGCGTTTGGGCTGGCAGTTCTGGGCAGTTCTTTTGCTTGTAGTTATGGTTCCGCTGGCCATTTTACTTGTTAGAAACCGGCCTGAAGATATCGGACAGCTAACCGACGGTGAACCTCAGCCCCGGAAAGGGGAAGAACAACCTGTAAACAATGACGATAAATCGATTAACCTGGAAATGGCTAAAAAAAGCTTAACTTTCTGGCTTCTGCTTTTTTGTGTTTTCGTCCCGGCCATGGTAAATACGGGTCTTACCTTTCACCACGTATCAATAATGGACCAACAGGGTATCGATCCCCTGTTTGCTGCTACTATTTTAGGGTTGCAAGCAGTTTTTGCCCTCCCCTTCAATTTTATTGCGGGCTTTTTACTGGACCGGTATCCTCCCCGGTACATTTTTTTGGGGACCTTTTTAGGCCAGGTAGTTTCAATGCTCTGGATTGCTTTAATTGTTGGCCCGGGAACAGCAATATTTTATGGAATTCTGCGGGGAATTGTGCAGGGCTTTGAGCGAATGGCAATTAATGTAATCTGGCCTGCTTATTATGGCAGAAGATTTCTGGGGAGTATTCAGGGAGCTGCAATGACCATGATGGTTATTGGTTCAGCCTTTGGTCCCCTGCCTTTTGGGATCTGGTATGATTATTTTGGAAATTACGGGGGAGTAATTATCCTGATGATGGTTTTTTCTATTCTCGCAGCAATTGCTTCTTATTTAGCCCGCCCCCCTGTTAAGGAGGAGCAATAATGAAAAAGTCTTATTTCCGTTTTTACGGGCAGTTAAATGATTTCTTGCCCCCGGAAAAAAGACAGAAAACCATTCCCTACAGCTACTGGGGCAACCCTACCATTCAGGATGCCTGTGCTGCCCAGGGAGTTCCCCATCCGGAAATATTCTTTGTTTTACAAGGTAGCCAGCCGGTAAATTTAAAAGATAATTTAAGAGGAGAAGAGAGAATTTCTGTTTATCCCCGCTGGACAAATTTAGAATTACCGAGCAAATGGCAACAGCATCCCGGTTTTCCTGCATACCCTCTCTTTGCAGCGGCTGACCATTTGGGCAAGCTGGCGCGTTTAATGAGGATTTTGGGCTTTGATGTTGTTTTTAAAGGGGAAGGTGAAGAGGAGGGGCGGATTATTTTAACCCGTAAGCTTCCTGATCTAAAAATGAACAGGATTTCTCTGGGTTATATGCCCCGCAGTGATGAACCTTACAGTCAATTAGAAGAAGTCCTGGATTATTTTAATCTAAGAGAAAAAATAAAACCCCTGAGCCGCTGTCCGGGTTGCAATAGCGGATTAAAACCGGTAGCTGCAGAAAAAATCTGGGACCGCCTGGAACCAAAGACGAAAAAATATTACCGGAAGTTCAAACTCTGCCCCAGTTGTGACAAAATTTACTGGAGGGGTTCTCATTTTCGGCGGTTGCAAAAAAAGCTGGGGAACATTGTTCCCAGTGAAGAAGGAGATAAAACTGTTGAGGAGAAAAACACCTAAAAGAGTCAGGTCCCGATCGGGTATTGCGAATGGGAATAAACTTAACCCCTCGAAAGAGGGGTTTTTTTGGGGCCAAAATTACAAATTTCTTAATTTTTGCTCTCTTGAATATTTACTTGTCTTTAACAGGAGAGTTTTTCTAAGGACTTTCAACCTGCCAAATTTGAAAAACTAACCAGGGCTTTATTATTAAGGGAGAAAAGATATTTTTAAAATGGGATTTCTATTTTTGCTGGGAAAAGAAAATACCTTAGAAAGGGAAGAAATAATTTTAAATCCTCAAAATCTCTTGCCTGACCCCTTGTGAGAAGGGGGATCAGAGGGCGCCGGAAAAATAAATTCAGCAAAAAGCATAAAATTACACAGCGAAGGAGACTTGGCTTTGAAAAAAAGAGAATATAGGAGCATTTGCACCCTAAATGTATATAAAATGCAGGTAATCGCATATCCATTTAAGCATGTACAAAGGGGTTGTTTTTATCGTACTACAGGAGGTTTGCTCCAGCCGTCTTGTTGGATATAATAATAAAGCCAGTAAAATAGGAACCTTTTGGTAGGTTTCTGAAAAAAATAAAAATTGCTGGTTTATTTTATGACATGTTGGATTTGGCTAAAGCATGTTATCAAACTAGGAAAGGGAGATGACATTTGCGAAAAATAATTGGATTTGTGCTGGTATTGTTTTTGGGATTAGGAATTGGAACCGGAGTTGTCCAGGGTGGCATTCCTGACGAGGAGATTAGTTTTGCCATGAGTGGAGCCTACCCCCCCTTTAATTACGTCGAAGTAACCGGGGAAGTAGTAGGTTTTGATGTTGATATTGCCAAAGAAATTGCTCGCTGGATGGACCTGGAGCCGGTTATTGTGACCACAGCCTGGGATACCATTATTGGAGGACTTCAGGCTAAAAGATATGACGCTATTCTGGGAAGTATGGCCATAACTGAGGAACGGTCCAAGCAGGTTAACTTTAGCGATCCTTATTATGTATCTGGTGCACAACTGCTCGTCCAGGAAGGTTCTGGAATAGAATCCTCTGAAGATCTGGATGATGCTCGCCTAGCAGTTGTTGTGGGCACCACCTTTGAAGAGGAAGCCCGCCAGATGCCTGGTGTAACGGATGTTGTTCTTTACGAGGCAGAAGAACAGACCCTGCAGGATCTACAGCTTGGTCGGGTAGATGGAGTAATTACCGACCGTCTTATCGGCCTTTACATGACCGAAGAAATGGAACTTGATTTCAAACTTGCGGGTGATCTTCTTTATGAAGAAACCATTGCTGTTGCTATCCATAAAGATCATCCCGAGCTACTCCAGGCAATCAACACGGCCCTTGCTGAAATGAAATAAGATGGAACATACCTGGAAATTAGCGAAAAATGGTTTGGCAGGGATATTTCCCAATAGGAAAATAAATAATTAAAGGGCCGGGCCTTTACCGGCCATTTTTTTTGGAGTTTTTTATAAAGGAGGTAGCCATGGCAGTATTAGAATTTATCAAGACATATTCTCCTTTGTTTTTGCCGGCGATTTGGATCACCATTCAACTAGCCGTTCTTTCCATTTTACTGGGGATTGTCATTGGCCTGATTACTGCTCTAGCCAAGCTAACCCGGGTAAAACTGGTAAACCGGGTCGCAGATTTATATATTACCGCTATCAGGGGAACCCCCCTGATCGTGCAGCTGTCTTTTATCTACTTCGCCCTGCCCGGAATTGGAATTGAGTTGAGTGCCTTTGTAGCGGGTAGTCTTGGCCTGGGAATTCACAATGGTGCTTATATTGCCGAGATTTTCCGGGGAGGTATTCAATCTATCAGTACCGGCCAAACTGAAGCTGCTCGTTCACTGGGGATGACCCAGGGGCAGACCATGAGGAGGATTATCCTTCCTCAAGCCTTGCGCCGGGTAATCCCGCCACTGGGTAATCAATTTATTATCGCTCTCAAGGATTCGTCCCTTGCGGGGCTGATTACTGTTAACGAAATTTACATGACTTCTCGCCGCTTGGGAGCTTCAACCTACCAGCAGATGGAGTTTTACATGCTGGCCGGTGCATTTTACTTGATCCTGGTTACCCTGTTTTCAGTTGTGGTCCAGAAGGTTGAAAAAACCCTGGAAACATCTAAACGGCAGAGCAGTGAAATTCTTTAAGAACCGAGGAGGTTGCAATGAGCCAGCCTATTGTAAAATTAAAAAATTTAAATAAGGGGTTTGGAGACCTTCACGTTCTCCAGGATATTTCTCTTGAAGTGGATCCCTCGGAGGTTGTTGTTTTTATCGGGGCTTCTGGTTCTGGGAAAAGCACTCTTTTGCGGTGTATTAACTTCCTGGAAGAAGCCCAAAAAGGGGAAATCTGGATAAATGGAAAAGAAATCAATCCTTACAAGGAGAATCTGAACAAGGTCCGGAAAAAAATCGGAATGGTATTTCAGCATTTCAACCTTTTTCCCCACATGACAGTCATGCAAAATGTTATTGAAGGTCCCGTCCAGGTCGCAGGGACTTCGAGAGGTAAAGCCCGTGAAGAAGCCATGGAATTACTGGAACAGGTGGGACTTAATGATAAAGCTGATGAATATCCGGAGATGCTTTCCGGTGGACAGAAGCAGCGGGTTGCCATAGCCCGGGCCCTAGCTATGAAACCGGAATTAATGCTTTTTGATGAACCAACTTCTGCCCTGGATCCCGAACTTGTGGGTGAGGTTTTAAATGTAATGAAAGACCTGGCCAAAAAAGGGATGACCATGGCCGTTGTGACCCATGAAATGGGCTTTGCCCGGGAAGTAGCGGAGAGGGTATTCTATATGGATGAAGGTAAAATTATTGAAACTGGAACTCCGGGAGGAATCTTCGATTCCCCACAGCATCCTCGAACCAAACAGTTTTTAAGCCAGATTTTATAATACGGGAAAAGAAAAGCAAGAAAAAAACTACCCATCCCGGAACGGGAAGGGTAGTTTTTTTATGGGTTTATTTTTTATGGAAACGGTTTCTCTCGACAAAAAGGTCAATTTCCTGGGGGGATTTTTCCCAAAACTCTATTATTGATTTTTGGCCCGCTCCAGAGTAGACATAAAAGAGGTTTTCCTCCAGGTTTTCGGTTTTTGGGATCAGGGGATAGCTTCCTTGCTGTCCTTCCAAAAACAATAGTCCACTCTTGCTGACAACGGAAACCTCGGTTATCCCTTTATAAGACTCATATTTACCGGTTAAATTTTCCATTTTTTCTTCAGCTTTTATTGGAGGGAAATCCTCCATTTTTTTGCCAATAAATTCTAGTAAAGCTGCCTGTAGAATTGATACAGGGAGCCCCCCTACGTTTGCTGCAGCTGCAATTCCAACCTTCTTACTGGGGAGGAAGGCCAGGTATGCACTGGAAACCCCAGTTGATCCTCCGTGGCTGATTAGTTTATGACCAAAAAAATCTTCATCTATACTCCAGCCATATCCGTAGCCCGTCCGTCCAAATGGGGAAAGGGAGTTTCGGGAATCTTCTGTTTCACAGTGAATTTCAAACATTTCCTCCATACTTTTTGGTTCGAGGAGTTTCTGGCTAAGAGAGGTTGTCCCCTTCATTTGATAAATTAAGTAATTGGCCATTTCGCGAGCCGAACTGAGCAAACCTCCTGGACCGTGAATAAACAGATGGAAAGGATGCTCAGAAGGTTTTGATACCTGCTTTCCGTCCTTGGATTCCTGCAGGTAAGGGGTCATAATATCTTCATCCCCGGAGAATTTTTCCCGGGAAAAGGTGGAGCGGTTCATCTGCAGGGGTTTTAAAATTTCTTCCTCAATATACTCAGCGAAGGGCTTGCCGCTAACCCGGGCTACTATTTCTCCAAGGAGGGTGTAACCAGAATTGAGATAAAACATTCTCTCTCCCGGGTCAGCAGCAATTTCTTTTCCTGCACTGTTAACATGCTGGATTAGATCTTCAACACTGCTGATAGGGATGTAATTTTCCGGGCCGCCCAGAAAGCGAAAAATCACCTGTTCGGCGACACCCAGGTTGGGCAGCCCTGAAGACATTGACATCAGGTGATGAATGGTTATTGGTTTTCGTCCCCGGTCCACGGTAATTGGCAAATATTTGCTTACCGGGTCCTGAATATTAATTAAATCCCTTTCAGCTAACTGCAGAATAGCCAGGGAGGTCAGGGATTTGGTACAGGATCCCACCCCAAAAAGGGTATCCGGAGTAACGGGAAGGTTTTTTTGAAGATTTCTTGCACCAAAACCTCTTGTGTAAATTAAATCTCCCTTTTTTACAATGGCCACACTCATTCCAGGAATACTTTCTTTGGCCATTTTTTCCGATAACAACCTACCAAACTTTTCTTTAAAAGAATCTGAAATTTTCTCCATCCAGCATCTCTCCCTTGCAAATAAAAAGTTTATATCTTCTAATTCCCCCAGAAAATATTTCTTCCTGCTTTTTGAAAAACTAAATTTTTTTAACAGGGAAAAGACTTCCTGTTGAAAAAGTAGCGTATTATTTAACTTGACAGCAGGGGATAAATTTAATATTATTAACCTGTAAATGCAAACCATTTGCAAGAGGGGGATATAAGATGAAAAAAGGACGGTTAAGTCTCTTAATTATTTTTTTGTTAATTATATTTGTTTCTCTCCCAGCTCTGGCCCGGCCCGTTATTTATGTCAGTGTTTTTCCTTTATTTGATTTAGTAGAACTGATCGGGGGAGAAAAAGTTGAAGTAAGACAGCTTGTTCCACATGGTGCTGATGCTCATGGTTATGAACCATCTCCCCGGAGGCTGGCTGACCTGGAAGGGGCAGATATTTTCTTCTATATTGGCTTGGGTATGGAACCCTGGGCGGAAAAAGCAGTTTCAAACCTTGATGAAGCTGGGGTTAAGACTGTTAAGGTGAGCGAAGTGGCAAGGTTGCGTAAGTTTGATGAAGATCATGATCATGAACACGATAATGACCATGACCAAAGTCACGATCAAGGCCACGACCATGAAGAGCATCACAAACATGGATCATATGATCCCCATATCTGGTTGGACTTCGATAACATGATAAGAATTGGCGAGCTGGTCAGAGATAAGCTGGCAGAGCTTTCCCCGGAAAAAAGTGATTACTTTGCTCAAAACTTTTCAGAATATGTAGAAAAGGTTGAAGAACTTGACGAGAAATACCAGCAGGTACTTGATCAGAGACACAGTGACTATATTCTTACCTCCCACGCCGCGTTTGGGTACCTTGCTGCAAGTTTTGGTTTGAAAGAAATTTCGGTTTCCGGAATTTCCCCCCACGCCGAACCTTCTCCCCATGCCTTGGCCCGACTGATCAGGGAAGTAGAAGAGCACGGAATAAACTATATTTTTCTGGAGACCCTGGCTTCTCCCAGGACCGCCCATGTTTTAGCCGAAGAAGCAAACCTGGAAATTTTAACCCTCAATCCTGTTGAAGGTTTAACCCTGGAAGAGAGAGAAAAAGGCGAGGATTATTTTTCCCTGATGGAACAGAACCTGGAAAGCTTAAAGAAAGCTCTGGTGGATGAAAATGGATAAAATCATTGAAATTAATGATTTGTTTTTTGCCTATGAGCAGGATTGGGTGCTTAAGCAAATTAACCTTGAAATAAAAAAAGGCGAATTTGTTGCTTTCCTGGGCCCAAATGGGTCCGGGAAAAGCACCCTCTTTAAACTTATCCTGGGATTTTTAAAACCCCAGAGAGGCAGTATTAAAATTTTTGGGAAACCTGCCGAAAAATTTTCTGCCCGCGGTCGGATAGGTTATATCTCCCAGAATGTCCGGGAGTTCAACCAGAGCTTCCCCGCTACAACGGGAGAAATTGTGGGAGCGAACCTTTACCAGGAAATGGGTATTGTTAAACTTTTAACCCCTGCTTTAAAGGCACGGGTAAAAAAAGCTTTACAACTGGTTGATATGGAAAGTTTAAAAAACAAACCTATTGGAAAGTTATCTGGAGGTCAGCAGCAGAGAATTTTCATAGCCCGGACGCTGGTAACCGAGCCAGAGTTAATCCTGCTTGATGAACCCCTTGTCGGAGTGGACCAGGAGGCACAAAACGATTTCTACAAGGTGATTAACCAATTGCACAGGGAACTGGGGATAACAATAATAATGATTTCCCACGATCTCCATGTAATTAGCAGCCAGGTTAACAGGATTGTGTGTTTTGGCGGGGGCAGGATTTTCCCCCACTGTGCCAGTGAATTTGACTACAATGATTATATTCGGCAGGCTCGGAAAGAAGATAAGCTTTTAATCCCCAGTCACCATCACGAGGAGTGAGGTAGATGCCGGAAATATTTAGTTACTCATTTATGCAAAGGGGTTTTCTGGTCGGAAATATTATCGGCCTAGTTGTTCCCCTGATCGGGGTGTTTTTGAATTTAAAAAGGCTTGCTTTAATTGGCCATACCCTTTCCCATGTGGCTCTTGCAGGAGTGGCCCTGGGTATTTTCCTCGGCGTTTATCCTGTTCCAATTGCTATTGTGGTGGCGGTCTGCGCCGCATTAGGTATTGAAAAGCTCCGCCATTCAGGGTATCGGGACTACGCCGAATTGTCCCTGGCCATTATTTTGGCCAGTGGGTTGGGAGTGGCTACGATTTTGATTAGCCTTTCTGATAGTAACGTTGCCATTTACAGCTATTTATTTGGGAGTATTTCTCTTGTAACGCGTCAGGATTTGCTGGTGATAATTCCGCTGGGGGCAATTATTACATTGGGGGTTGGAGTCTTTTATTATGGTTTTTTCTTTGTTGCTTTCAATGAAGAAGAGGCCAAGTTATCAGGTGTTCCCGTAAAATTATTCAACACAATTTTTATGGTAATGGTTGCAATTGTAGTGGCCGTTTCCATGAGAATAATTGGAGGGCTTTTAATTTCTTCGCTGATTGTCCTTCCCGTGGCTGCTGCCCTCCGGATTGCCAGGAGTTTTAAAGAAACGGTTTTTTTGAGCATGTTGTTCGGCGTTATTTCAGTAAACGCTGGTTTGGTTTTATCTTTTTACTGGGATCTTGCTCCGGGAGGAACTATTATCCTGGGTAGTGTTTGCATCCTTTTACTAACATTTGTGGTAAAAGGGCTTAGGAAAGTCCTGGTTCGCAAAGGACTGAGTATTAAGGGAGAGAGGTTGGAAAATGGTGAGAGAACAGTGTGAATTCTGGGAAAAAAAGCTAAAGGAGTGTGGCCTGCGCCTTACTCGCCAGCGGAGAGAAATACTCCGGGTTCTAATTAAGGCGAATGGTCCCTTGAATGCCCGGGAAATTTTTAGGGAGTTAAAATCAACCGAGGACTTTCTTGAATTATCAACGGTATATCGCAACCTGCACGCTTTCAGTGAGCGGGGATTAATCCGAGAAATTGATCTGGGAACAGGAGAGAAGTATTTTGAATTAAATAAAGGCGAACACCACCACCACTTAATCTGTATGGGTTGTGGAGAAGTGTTACCCCTGGGTTGTCCCCTGCGGCACTTAGAAGAGGATTTAAGTAGAGAAACAAGCTATAACATTATCGAACATCGCCTTAATGTATATGGGGTTTGTCCAACCTGCCAGGAAGGTTGAGAAAAAAGTTAAATATAAAGGATTCTCAGGGGAAGGAAGGAAATAAAATAGGGGAGGAAAAAGGATGAAAATTTTAGTAATAATCCAGGGGGCCCCCTACGGAAGCGAGAGGACATATAACGGGTTGAGGACGGCAATGGCTCTGCAGCGCGGAAAAAGGGATATAGAACTCTTTTTGTTCCTATTTGCAGATGCTGTAACCGCTCTGCTGGTAAACCAGGAAACAACCCAGGGTTTTTATAATATTGAACGGATGTTGGAATCCATATTAAAAAAAGGCGGCAGGGTAAGCTATTGTGGAACATGTTCTCGGTTCAGGGGTTTGGAGAAGCTGGATTTAATTGAGGGAGCGGAGAAAGGGGAAATGGATTTGCTCGCGGATTGGATTGAAGGAGCAAACCATGTTTTAACTTTTTAATTCAAGACGGGGAGGTTAAAATATGAAAAATATAGCCTTGGTCACAGATAGCACTGCTGATTTACCCCAGGAATTTGCCCGGGAACATAATATAAAAATTGTTCCTCTGCGGGTGATTTTCCCTGACGGGGAATATCGCGATGGTGAAGATATCAAACCAGCAGAATTTTACAAGCGCTTGCGTTCTTCCGATACTCTGCCCAAATCATCACAGCCCCCTCCCGAGGATTTTATAAGTGTCTACCAGGAGTTATTAAAAGATTATCGAGAAATTATTTCTATCCACTTATCTTCCAGTTTGAGCGGGACCATAAATGCTGCTCAGTTGGCCCGGGAGAAAGTGGAAGGTGCAGTTCATATTTTTGATTCCTATACAGTTAGTCTGGGAATTGGTCTCCAGATCAGAGAAGCCGTAAATGCTATCAAAAGAGGTTACTCTTCTGCCCAGGTTTTGGAACACCTGCAGAGTGTCCGGGATAACAGCGCGACCTACTTTACCCTGGACAACTTAAAGTACCTTTACCTGGGGGGCAGGATAAGCAAAGCAAAAAGTCTGATGGGTTCCATACTAAATGTTAAACCCATTCTCCAATTGGTTCCCGAGGGAGTTGCCCCTGCAGGCCGGGCGCGCAGTAAACCCCAGGTAATCAGGGAAGTGGTGAAAAAATTCCAGGAATTCTCCCAGGGACGAGAACCTGGAGGTCTGGCTATTGCTCAGGGTGATGCCCAGGAAATGGGAAAGAAAATGGAGCAAGCTCTGGAGAAGGTCTTCGATATCGAGGCGTCTTTCTTTGGGGATATTGGACCCACTCTTGGTGTTCATTCTGGTCCAGGCGTAGTTGGAGTTTGCATGTATTTCAGGTAACTTTCCCTGTTGCTCTCCGTTTATATCCAGAAAATATGGGGTCGGAATGTCAAATCGCAGATACTCTTGCTGCAGGGGGAGGCAGGATAATAATGCGAGGTTTCGGTTCTTCGGATTGCAATTGCCCTTCCCACCTGTATTTTTTCTCCCGATCCTATCCTCTGCCCAGTGAAGAATAAAAAAAGCACCTGTCCCACGGGACAGGTGCTTTTTAAACTATCAGGGGAAAAGGTCAATTCCCAGGTGGAAGGAAGGCCGAATGTCTCCCGTGGTGGGAATGATCATGTCAACAATAGCTTCAACCGGTAGACTCAACCTCGCCAGGGAACGGGCCTGAACTCCAGCGGTAAAACGGAAAACAAAGCCCTGGGTTTCACTGTCACCCAGAGGAGTTGCTACCCGACCCCCGTTCCAATGTAACCTGTTGAAGACCTTTGGATGCCATTTAAGGCGAAAAGGATCTCATCATTGGGATCAAAATCAAGGTCGAAAGTCATTAATCCGCTGGTTAAAAGAGAGCTAAAAAATGTGCCAATGAAGGCCAGGGGGTTTGTGGGGTCAGTTGTTGCAGCGGGTGTGGGAGTGGCAGGGACATCCTGTTTCTGTCCGCTCTGGTCAAAGGAAGGAGTAAACCTGAACCCCATCCTGATGGGGAAACCCTCAGTGCCAGAGCGTTCTGTGAGCAAAGTCCCCAATCTTATCCCAAAGGCGGGAGGAACGACAACTACGGTCATGGTTGCAGGGGGACCCGAACGGGCAGTTCGGCTAATTCCCCGCACGCTGACAGTAGTGGTTCCAGGCTGTAGGCCCTTTATTCTGCTTCCTTCATCAACGTAAACCTTGGACTCGTCAGCAGAAATGTATAAAAATGTAGGGTCTGTTAAGGGACGTCCAAGGCTGTCCAGGGCAATTGCCGATATTTGAAGGGAGGAACCGAGGTTAATCCGGAGTAGACCGGGAATAACAAAAACCTGATCTATGGGGCTTTCAATAACCGGAATTTCCGGTGGGAATAGCTTTGTTAGTAAAGGATCGATTTGGGTGGGCACATCTGTTGTCCGGGGGGCGGTTGTCATTGCCGACCCTAGGATGCGAGGTTTGTCCCGGAAGTAATCATAACGCTGTAAACCGATAATTACAAGATTTTGCATTGGGGCAATAGAACCAGTGATTACCTGGTCAAAACCATATTGGGTTAGTAAAATTCGGGCCTGTTCAAAGGGAGGCATATCGGCTGGGAAAGGAATTACGTCTATTGTTTCCTGGAGATACATGTGATCGTAGACTTCAAAATTACCAAATTGAATTAACCGGGAAGCAACTCCCAAGGGCATTGAACGGGAAAAGGTAATTATTTCTGAGTTTCCCAGGGTCAGGGGATCTAATAGGTTGCCTTTTTCATCAAGAATAGAGAAGTTTAGAACCGCTATTTCCTCTTTCTGGTCGGGAGTGTTTAGAACCCCGGCGCCTGTCGGTAAAGAAATTAAAAAAACCAAAAAGAAAGCCAATAGAAAGGATTTGAATTTAAGCAAAAGAAAAACCCCCTTGAATAAAACCTGGAAATAAAAGAACCAAAATTTTTCCAAAAACTCTATTTAACATTAATTAGACCCTAAAGGTTGGGGTAAGTATAGCAAAAAGGAAAAAATCTTATTGTAACCTCGGAATAAAAAAAAGCACCTGCAGAGGCAGGTGCGGGCTTTTAAAGAGGAAAAAGGTCGAGACCAAAATTGACCCCGAAACGGAAGGATGGCCTTCCTGTTCCACTGGTCGGGAAAATCATATCTACATTGGCTTCTACGGGCAGAGTTACCCGGGAAAAAGAGAATATTTGAGTTCCGGCTGTAAACCGGAAAACAAAACCCTTGGTTTCACTCATCCCCAGGGGAGTAGCATATCCTACACCGGTTCCGATGAAACCACTGGAAGTCCTCTGAATTCCACTTAATGCGAATAGGAGCTCATCACTGGGATCAAAATCCAGATCAAAAGTCATTATCCCGCTGGAAAACAGGGAACTAAAGAAGGTCCCAATGTAAGCCAGGGGGTTTGTTGGATCAGCGCTGGCGGCTTTTGATGCTTCGGCAAGAGGATCTTTCGGTCCGCCCTGGTCAAATGATGGGGTAAATCTGAATCCCATCTTAACCGGGAAATTTCCACCTTCAAAAGCATCGGGAATAAGAGAGCCGACCCTGATACCAAAAACGGGTGGGACAACAACAACGGTCATGGTTGCTGGAGAACCGGAGCTTGCACTCCGGCTAACTCCTCTAATGCTGACTGTAGTCGTTCCAGGCTTTAATGCTGTAATAACTCCATTATCATCCACATGAACCCGGGTTTCATCACTGGAAATATATAAGAAAGTGGGATCCGGCACTGGACGTCCCAGACTGTCTAAAGCGAGAGGGTTAATCTTATGTGAAGAACCAAGACTGATCCTGAGCATGCTGGGGGCAACAAAAACCTGTTCAATGGAACGCTCGATAACGGGAGTTTCAGGGGGAAATAAAATTGAAAGCAGGGAATCGATCTGGGCTGGAGCATCACTTGTTCGGGGAGCTGTGGCCATGGAGGATCCAAGTAGTCTTGGTTTGTCATCTTCCAAATCGAAACGCTGGACGCCAAGGACAACAATATTGGGCATAGAAGTAATTGACCCGGTAATTACCTGGTCGAAACCATGCTGGGTCAAGAGAATTTGAGCCTGTTCATAGGGAGACATTTCAGGAGGGAAGGGAGCAATATTTTTCTTTTCGCGCAATAACATGGGGTCATAAACATCAAAATTCCTGTACTGGACCAGTCGGGAGGCAATTCCCATGGCCATGGTCCGAGACAGGCTTAATAGTTCGGTGTGTTGAAGATGCAAGGGATCAATTAGATTGCCCTGTTCATCAAGAACAGAAAAGTTTAAAACAGCAACTTTTTGCAGAGAATGGGAATTATCCGATGAGCTGGCAAAACCTGTTGTGGATAGTAGGGTAGTTAGCGTAAGAAAAATGAATATAAATTTTAGTTTACCCAATTAAAAAACCTCCGCTTCAAGTGGAAGGAATGAGAAATTGCGGACTCCTTTTTAAAATTCTCCGCTCATCAACATTATAAACCAGGTAAAAGAAAAAGTATACACTAACTTGCAACAAAAGGTCAAATCTAGTTTAATTTTTTCCTAAGTAAAGCGGGGAGGAAGAGTTTAAACAAAACTCCTAATTTTTTCAAAGGAATAGGAAGGAGAAGTGACGAAATTTCCAAAAGGTAAGTTATACTGCCTGAGACGTAAGTCCGTTTATCGCCAAATAATCCAACCAGAGGGGGACCCGAAAAATGGATTTTTATTCTGCAATAAGTCGTTATTATAACTATATTTTCCCTCTGAATCCTCAGCAGGTAGAATTTATTACCACAGGTCTTTCCCCCGGGGCAAAAATACTAGAAGTTGGCTCCGCTACTGGAAACCTTACCCGGACCCTTGCAGAAAAAGGCTATAGGGTAGTGGGGATAGACCTGGATAAAAGCATGGTAAAAAAAGCGAGGGAGCAAAATTCTTACCCCGGCCTGGAATATTGGCATATGAATATGCTTGAAGTTGATAGAAAATTTGAGAAAAAAAGCTTTTCCGGGGTGGTTTGCCTGGGGAATACACTGGTGCACCTTCCCTCCCGCGAGAAAATTTCGGATTTTATAAAAAAAACTGCTGAAATAATGGATCCGAAGGGTTTGTTTTTCCTGCAAATTGTTAATTATGATCGTATCCTGAGAGAAAAAATAAGCGAACTTCCCGTAATTGAAAATGAAAAGGTCAAGTTTGAGAGGTTTTATGATATTTCGCAATCAAAAAAAAGTGTTTTGTTCAGGACCCGGTTGTGTGTTAAAAATGATAATCGCGTTTATGAACAGGAGGTAAACCTCCAGGCCCTTTGTCGGGGCGAACTTGAAAGGGATTTAAAAGAAGCAGGGTTTAAAAGAATTGAATTCTTTGGGGATTTCAAACTAACACCCTACTCCAGGAAAAGCCCGGCAATTGTTGTTAGGGCTGGTTTAAGGAACTCTGAAACATTTTAGTTGCCTAAAACCAGCCAGCTTAATTAAAAGAGGAGGAGTTTGATTGGTTGAAGAAAAACACCTTTACGGTAAGGGAATTAACGTGGGGATTGTGCTGGGTTTAATTTTTGGTTTACTGCTAAACAATCTTGCACCTGGTTTTTCCTGAGAATAACAATTGGGGCTTTTTCTGATTATTACTCGGCAGAAAAAGAAACCTGAGAAACTGTTGGAGGTGGTTAAAGTGAAATTCAAGGAAAAAGATTTACTTTCTTACCTGGAAAAGTGGCAGGAAGTTTTGCGATTGCAGGACTGGGATATTCGTTTGGAAACTGTTGACCAGAAATGGCGGAAAACCGGGGATGTCAAAGTTGACCGGGATGATAAAAAAGCTATAGTGCTTATTAACGTTTTCAACCCCACCAGCGAAAATCCCGAAGAAACGGTTATCCACGAATTGTTACATATTAAGCTCTGGGATATGGACCAGATGCTGGAAGGTTTTTTGCATTCCCTTTTTGGCAAAGACCCGGAAGACCCTCGTTACAATTTCGCTCTGCAGCAGTTTATGATTCTATTGGAATCTACTGTGGAGGATTTAACCAAAGGGTTTCTTCAACTGGGTGGAGAGGAAAAAAGGGTGTCTTTTGGGCGAATTGATGGGTTGGTAAAAAAAGAATTGGGGATAGAAAAAAAGGATTCAGGAGAATAAATAGGGAGGAGGGGAGCTAATGGGAAGGTCATTTTTCTATATTACTGCTGGTGATGAGAAAGAAGCGGAACGTGTGGCCAGAAGCCTTGTTGAGAAAAACCTGGTTGCCTGCGCTAACGTTATTCCCCAGGTAAAATCCTTTTTCCGCTGGGAAGGAGAGGTCCAGTCAGAAAAAGAGTGCCTGGTGGTTGGAAAAACAAGAACTTCTTTAATCGAGGAACTGGTCCAGGAAGTTAAAAATGTGCACTCCTATGATGTTCCCTGTGTGCTCAGCTGGCCAATTGAAAAAGGTAATCCTGATTTCCTCCGCTGGATTGACAGCGAAACAAAGAAATAGCCCAAAGGCAATTTGCGGTAATAGCTTTTTCGGTTTTCGTGGCAGTTTAGAAGCTTTGGAGAGAGGGAGTGATGGCTATTAGCTTTAAATATATTGCACCTGTATACAATGCTCTGGTCAAAGCCCTGGGCATTCATTACCCGGAAAGGGTAATCCGACTTCTGGTTCTGCGGGGTGAAAATAAGGCCTGTGCAATTCTCGATATTGGCGGGGGTACTGGTTTGCTGGCCGAACGGATTATTTCCAAAAACCCCGGTCCTAGCCTGCATTTTACTGTACTTGATCCCAGCAAGGAAATGCTCCAAAGGGTTCCCCAAAAGGAGAATATTAAAACCGTGCAGGGAAGAGGCGAGGAGCTTCCCTTTGGGGAAAATAAGTTCGACCGAATTACCGTAATTGAAACTCTTCACCATTCTGATGACCCGCCCAGTTTGTTCAGGGAAGCTTTCCGGGTTTTAAAACCGGGTGGGATCATGGTGGTCCAGGAACCTGACCAGGATAAATTTCCAGTAAAAATGATCATTGGCTTGGAAAGGATTTTTTTAAGGTCAATTAAAAAGGTTGATGAAGACCTGATCAAAAAGTGGGGAAAAGAAGCTGGTTTTACCGGGAGATTAACTCTGCGCAGAAGTCAACAGATTTTCTGGAAAGGAATTAAAAGGGCGGGAGATTAAACTTTTGAGTTTATCACCCCGCCCCTTCTTATTATTTAAAACATTCCAGAAATTTTTCCATGAGCTTGAAAATCCGGATTTTCTGCTGGATATCCTGGGTCCCATGCCCTTCTTCGGTCAGTTCCTCATAGAAGAAGTCTTCGTTTTCTTCATAACCAAGTTCAATTAATTTGTCCCGGAAAATTGTGGCCTGCTCAAGTGGAACCCGGGGGTCGTTTACCCCGTGAATAATTTGCAGGGGTGCTCTTAAATTTTGAGCAAGGTGAAGGGGAGATCGTTCCCGGTATAGTTTTGATTTTTCCGGGAGAGCTTTGAAGATGTGTTCCAGTAAATATTTAAAATGCTCAACAGAGGAATCGAATAACTTTTCCCAGTCAGTTATTCCAATCCAGGCAATTCCTCCTGCCCACTGTTCAGGGCGGGTTACCAGCTGCCAGTAGGTCATGTAGCCCCCGTAACTACCTCCAATACAGAGAATTCTTTCCGGATCAATTTCCGGTAAACTCTCCAGATATTTTGCTCCCTGGGCTACGTCTTCAGCTTCCATTCCTCCGATGTCACCCAGGATTTTTTCCCGGAATTCTTTTCCATAGCCGGTTGAACCCCGGTAATTGGGCCTTAGAACTGCAAAACCAAGGCTTGTCAAAAACTGGCAGAAAGGGTTGAAGGACAGGAAATCCTGAGCAAGTGGTCCGCCGTGGACCATTACAATTGCAGGATGGGGGCCTTTGCCCGGGGGTAAATAGAGAATTGCTTCGATTTTGAGACCATCGGTGGAGGGGTAGGAAATTAACCTGCCAGGAGAAAAATCTTCTGGTTTGTATCCATTATAAGATGCGGGGATAATCACCTTTCTTTCGGGGAAGGAAATTAGTTCGGGGCGATGGGTGGTATCTTCAAACAGAGCCAATATTTCTTCTTCCGACTTATATTCTCCCCAGGAAGTAAACCCATTTTCTATCTCCGGGTTACTGATTTTACCGGTTAGGAGATCATATTCTCTTAACCTGAGACTGGCGTGGTGGTTTATCCTGATTAAACACTTTTCACTGGTGGGGCTAAAATCCATGAAATGGCTTTCGCCATCACCGGTTTTTGGATAATAAACCGTCCCGGTTTCGAGGTGCAGAATTGCGGCCTGGGTTCGACCCTCTTTTTCTGTGTTCAAGCCCAGGTATTTTCCGCAGGGCGACACCTTACTGCACTGATCATTGTTTCCCGAACCGGAAGAATAAATTTTCTCAGTTTTTCTGCTTTCGAAATTTAGCATGTAAATATCACCATTCCTGGTATCGCTGGTTTCATTTGTACTGAAATAAATTACCTCCCCGTGGGGAGACCAGTAACCTCCAGAAACCGGGCGGGAAAAAGAAGTCATTTTCTCCAGCTCTCCGGTATCCAGATTTAGGAGAAACAGATTTAACTGACCTTCCCTGTTGGAATTCAGGCTCAAGTATTTGCCTTCCCTGTCTACATCAACAGGGTAATGCTGGGCAGAATAACTGGTTAATGGTTTTATGTTCCCGTTTTTGATGCTAAGCAGAAACAGGTTATGGTTTTCGTCTCCATCCCGATCTCTGGGAAAGATGATGTGCTCATTATTTGGATGCCAGATAAACTGAGCCCTTATAGAGCGAGGTGCCTCACCATTTGTTACCTGTTTGGTAGCACCGGTTTCCAGATCCTTTATAAAGATTTCCATCTGGCCGGAATAATCTCCAAAAAAAGCCAGAAGATCGCCTTTTGGTGACAGGCGGGGTAAATAAAATGACGGCAATGAAGCCAGTTCTTCAATATTAATTCTGGTCATCAAATCCCTCCAGTAAGTTTAATATTTTTTCCGAAGGATCTTGGATAAATCTTTTAAACCCAGCGCTTCATATTGGAGAATGCCCCGGGAAAAAATTCGGCTCCCAATGTAAATAAAGAGGACAATTGACAGTAACAGGGACAGGATGATGGTTCCCATCTCCCACCAGGGGATGGTTGTTGCCCCCATTCGTAAAAGGGCCATGGCAGGGATAAAGGGTGGAATGTGAGTGAAGATTCTTACCCAGAGGGCATTGGGAGCAGTTATTAAAAGACCAGAGAGAAATAACGGGATCATGGGAATCAAAATTATTAACCCCTGGGCCTGGGAACCTTCTTCTGCTTCTTTCATGGTTGCTCCCAGGGCTGCGAATAAAGATGCCAACATTACATACCCTAACAGGAAAATAATAAAGGGAGGAAGGATTATTTCCAGGCTCAAACCCAGGTCCTGGAAGTTAACAAATCTTGAAGCAGTAAAGAGACCGGCTATGGTCCATATTCCTACCTGTAAAAGGCTGAGAAGCCCATAGCCCATTATTTTCCCGGTAAGAAGGTCAAAGGAAGAAATAGAGGAGAGAAGGATTTCCACCACACGATTTCTCTTTTCTTTTATTACGCCATACATCAACATTTGCCCGGAAAAAATTACCGATAAAAGAAGGATCATGCCCAGGGCAATTGGGACCAAAAATCTCGCAATAGCAAAGGGAGCCTCCTCTTCTAAAGCCTGGACGGCTAAAGAGACTGGTCTTGTGGCGGAATCGATCTCCTCTTTTACCAACCCCAGGGATTGCAAACGAAATTCTGTAATTACTTTTTCCAGGTGTGGCCGAACCTGGGCGGGAGCAATATTGCGGGGATCACCGGAGAAAATCTGAAAATGTCCTTCTCTGAGGGTTTCCGGAGAAATTATGAAAAAACCTTCATAGTCCCCCTCAAGGGTTTTTTGTTTTAATTCCTCCTGGTTCCCGGTAAAAAGCTCTAACTGAATATTGGTGTTCTCTGTCTGTTCTAATAGCCGGGGTCCAATTTTTCCAGTTTCGTCGATTAAGGCTAATTCCATTGTTTGCGTCTGCCTGAATTCATGGGTAAAAAATTCTAAACTTCCAATTCCCAGGATGAGCAGGGGAATGACAAAGGTAAGTACCAAAAACATGGGGGTGCGAATTCCCTTGGTGAATTCCCATTTTGCCACTTTTTTTGCATTAGACAAACTGATCTTCATCGACCTCTTCCCCCCTTTCCTGGACGGCGTTGATGAAAATATCGTGGAGAGGAGGAGTGGAAGCCTGAATTTCTTTTAGGTCAAGATTTGCCGTAATTTGGCCAATAAGTTTGTTAATGTTGTTATCTCCCCGGAAAGTAAAATTGAGGTATCCCACCTTCTTTTTGTTGATCTGAATTTCGGGGTGGTTGAGTAAAAAGGAAGGATCATCCTCGGGATTAAAAAAGATGCTCACATTATATTCTTTATAGCTTTCTTTTATTTGCTTGAGGTTACCACTTAGTATTTGTTTCCCCTTATTTATCAAAAAGATTGAATCACAGATCTCTTCAACAAGGTTCATTTGATGGGCGGAAAAAAGAATGGTTTTGCCTTGTTCTTGCAGTTCTCTGACAACTCCCATGAAAAAATTCTGGTTAACCGGATCAAGTCCGGCAAAAGGTTCATCCAGGACTAAAAAATCTGGATCGTGGAGAACTGAGGCTATGAATTGGACTTTCTGCTTCATCCCCCGGGAAAGCTTGTCAAATTTTTGATTGGCATATTCTTCAAGCCCAACCCTTTCCAGCCATTTTTGGGCTTTTTGGCGGGCACTGTTTTTTTCCATCCCTTTCAACTGACCGATATAGATCAGGTTGGGAAGGACTTTTGCTTCCTCATAAAGACCTTTTTCTTCGGGAAGGTAACCCACCTTTGTTTTATCCAGGGTAGAGGGTTTACCGTTGAAGTTAAAGAAAATTTCCCCGCTATCCGGGTTTAAAATGCCCATGATTATCCTTAAAGAAGTGGTTTTTCCTGCGCCATTTGGGCCCAGGAACCCCAGGATTTGCCCTCTGGGGACAGAGAAACTGATATTGTCAACTACAATTTTCCCCCCGAAACTTTTGGCAAGGTTTTCAACCCGCAGAACTTCTTCCATAAAATAACTCCTTTCAGATGGAAAAAACCCGGATATTGACTTTGTTTTTTTAATCTATCATAATAAATTTAGGTTGTAAATAAAAACATGGAATAAAAGGAAATGGCTGGCCTTGAAAAAAATATTTTTTTGAAAACTTACGCCTGGTCATTATTTTTCCCCAGAAGTTTATGCTTAAAATACTTTTGGTGAAGGTAAAAATAAAAACTGCCAACTCCAAGCCAAAGGGCCAGGGAAAGGAAAATTTTGGGATCTTCCCAGAAAGAAGACAGAGTTAAAAGGATAGTAGAAGTTATCGTAAAAAGGGCCCAAAAGCGCAGAGTTCCTTTTTTTAATATCATTGGAGCCCGGGCTACCTCCCGGGGAAAACGCCGGGAAAGTTGTAGAGAAGCCCCGGCTGTTAAGGCCATACCGACAAGGGCTACCAGTGAGTTTAGGGCACCTAAAAAAATTATAGAAAGATCAAAGAGAACAACAACAATACCGAAAATTAAGTTTATGGTCAGCGCGAGCCCCGGAGCTCCAAAATAGTTGGTGTGGGTCAGGAATTTAGGTAGAAATCCGTCCTGGGCAAGGCTGAAAAGAAGACGACTGCTGGCAGTATAAATGGCATTAATCGGAGTGAAAATGGCGACAACAGCACTCAAACGAACCAGGCTCGCAAGCTGGGGTGGGAGCAGGACTCCTGCGGCCTGGGCCAGGTTAGGCTGAATTTGTTTTATTTGTTCCCAGCCCAGGCCTCCCGAGAAAACGATGGCTACGGAGAGGTAAATGACTCCTAGAATTATTGAAGACAGGAAAATGGCCAGGGGAATATTTCGCTGAGCGTTTTTAACTTCATCCCCGATTTCGGCGATAAAATACAGTCCAGTGTAGGCAAAAAAAGCAGCGGCGGTTCCCTGGAGCAGTGGACCCCAGCCCACTTCAGTCCACCCCCCAAGGCGGGAGAGTTCCGTGGAGGGAAGCCCCCATCCCGCAAAGGAAAGAAGTCCACTAACCACAATAACGACAAGCATACCCTGCACCAGTTGAGTTGTCTTTAGACCAAGAACATTTACTATGTAGAAAAAAAGCATGATTCCCAGGGCCAGAAATTTTTTGTCCAGGTTTAAAACTGGACCCAGATAATCTGCAAAACCCATTCCCATTAAAGCCAGGGCATAACAGGCTGTTATCCACCTCAGCCAGCCCACAATGAAACCAATATAATCGGAGTAAAACATTCTGGCATACCGGTAGGTTGCTGCTGTAGTTGGGAAAACTGCCGCTACCTGGGCGTAGCAAACTGCAGACCCTGCCGCAACAATCAAAGCTGCTAAATAACAGAAAAAAAGACCGGGTCCTGTAGTTACACCGAGCGGACCAATCAGAATAAAAATTCCTGCTCCGATCACCGTTCCCACCGTCATTATTACTGCTCCGGCAAGGCCCATTTTATGGTACATGAAAAAACCTCCTTGGAGAAAAGGAAAGTGCCGTTATTTTTAGAAGAAGTAATTTTAAGGGAATAAAATCTCTTTTGGGATTGGAAGAGAGAGGCGATTAAATGGTCAAAAATGAATACGGGAAATTAAAAAAAGTCTTGATATGTCCACCTGAAAACCTGTGTATTGATGAGCCAATAAATATTATCGCCGCCAGGCATAACGAAAATGGAGGGGTTGATATAACAAGGGCTAAAGAAGAGCACGAGGAATTTTCCTACTGCCTCAAGGAAAACGGAGTCCAGGTGATAAAACCAAAGACCTATAAGAGGTTTTCCTACCAGATAAATGTGCGAGACCTTGGTTTGACCACACCCAAGGGAATAATTCTGGGCCGGATGTTAAAACCAGAAAGGTGGGGTGAACACAGGCCAGCAGAGAAAATTTTCCTGGAGAAAGGGATCCCGATTTTCCATAAAATAGATCGAGGAATCCTCGAAGGCGGGGACTTCATGTTTTTGGACGAGAATACAGCCCTGGTAGGCATCGGTGCGAGGACCGATAGTCTAGGTTGCAAAGTTTTAGAAACACTTCTTTACGATGCAGGAATTGAACTTGTTTCGGTAGATTTTCCTGCTGAATATCTACACCTGGATATGATCTGCAATGTAATCGCAGAAAAAGTTGTTTTGCTCTGCCCCGAGGCATTGCCGGTTTCTTTGTTTCAACTCCTCAGGCAAAAAAAATTTGCGATCATCGAAGTCGAAAGGGAAGAAGTGTTTCAGCATTCCTGCAATCTGTTAAATATAGGTGGAGAAAAAATTATCAGCCATCCTGGAGCAGAAAGAGTCAATGAGCTATTAAGAAGCCTCGGAATGGAGTTATTTGTCCTTCCTCTGAATGAGGTCCGTAAAAGCGGGGGTGGGCCGCGCTGCATGTCCTTTCCAATTGAGAGGATTTAATCAGTCCTGGTTTGCCCGCCAGAGAAGGAAAATCCCAAGGGCTACAAGGGCCAGGGGCCAGAAAAACCTGGCAAAAGGAATGGGGATTAAATAGCGGAGGAAAAGAGCAATACCAACAATGATAAGGATTAATCCAAGGCCCTGCATTCCGGGTTCGTTTCGCTGCTGTTCTGGTCCATTGTTTCCTTCGGGAATAATCAACCAGCCAATCAGGTAAGCAAAAATACCTGCTCCACCGAAAAAAATGGATATGATCCAGATTAAACGGATCAGGACCGGGTCTACACCAAAGTATTCTGCCAATCCCCCAGCAATACCAGCAATCATTCTGTTTTCTCTTGAACGATAGAGTCTTTTCAAGTTTCGATCTCCTTTCTTTTGTGATCAATGTCTATTTCGTTCAAAAAAAACCATTTCCTGCCTTTACAGAGGGAGGAGAGAGAGAAAAACTGGAGAAATTGTTAATGTAGAAAAGTTTGTGCATTGAAGCCGTGGATGGGAGTTGAAACAATGGAGAATAGATTAAATCGGTTCCGGATAATCGCTGACGGAAAGAAATTTAAAAAGGTTTTCGATCTGAATGATCCTAAACCAAAAGGATTGCCCAATGGAATGATAAAAAATGATGAACTGGAGCAAATCGAGGTAGGGAATTCTTTCAACCTGGGCGGGAAGAGGTTTTTTGTCCTACCCTGCTCCTTACAGGAATACATAATGGAATATATGCATCGAAAGACCCAGATAATCTATCCTAAAGAAGCAGGATACATACTCCTCAACCTGGATATTTTCCCCGGGAAAAAAGTTGGTGAGGCGGGGACAGGTTCTGGTGCTTTAACCACAATTCTTTCCCGCGCAGTGGGGGAAAAAGGGGAAGTGCATACTTTTGAAAGAAGGTCGGATTTTGCGGAAATAATCCAGCGTAATCTGGAAGCCTGCCGGGAATATGATAATACAGTTTATTATAATAAACCTCTGCAGGAATTTGAATTTTCTCCTGAATTTGATGCTTTTTTCCTCGACATGAAATACCCCTGGGAAGTTTTGTTTAAGGTGGATGCTGCCCTTAAACCAGGCGGTCGGCTGGGGTTGTTGCTGCCCCCTACAAATCAGGTTACCCGGATTATCTCCACTCTACAGGCTTCTGGTTATTTTATCAACGAAATTTCTGAAATTTTCCGTAGAGGTTACAAGCTTAATGCAGAGAGATTTAGACCAGAGGATGTGATGACTGGTCATACCGGCTATCTTGTTTTCGCCAGTAAGTTAATTAATTCAAAGGAGTGATTCTAATGGAAGAACGTGTTCAGTGGATTTTTAAACGAAGAAGCATCAGGAGGTACAAGGACAAGCCGGTGGAGGAAGAGAAGATTGATCTTTTGATGAAGGCTGCCATGGCCGCTCCTTCCGCCGCAAATCGCCAGCCCTGGCATTTTATTGTTGTAACTCAGAGGGAGGTACTTGATCAGCTTGGGGAAATTCATCCTTATGCAAAAATGATGAAGGAAGCACCTCTTTGTGTTGTGGTTTGTGGAGATCCCGAAGAGGCAACCAGTAAAAACTCTGGCCTCTCCTACTGGGTTCAGGATTGCTCTGCAGCCATGCAAAACCTGCTACTTGCTGCTTCTAGCCTGGATCTTGGTGGTGTCTGGCTGGGAGTCCATCCCAATGAGGAAAGGGAAAAAGTAATTAAAGATCTGCTCAAAATTCCTGAAAAGATAAGGCCTCTTGGCCTGGCTGCAATAGGCTATCCCGAAGAAGAAAAAGAACCCGATACTCATTACCGGGAGGAGAGAATTCACCGCGAAGTATTTGAAGGATAGGAGGGGGAGTATGATTGAACGGAAGGTAAATGGGTCCCAGTTGGAATTAGTGCAGGGAGATATTACCCGGCAGGAAGATTGTGAGGCTGTGGTAAACGCTGCCAACGCTGAATTATTGCCCGGGGGAGGCGTTGCCGGGGCGATTCACAGGGCTGCGGGACCAGAGCTGCTTGAAGAGTGCAGACCCCTGGCTCCAATTACCCCCGGAGAAGCTGTTCTGACCCGGGGTTATAACCTTCCCAATTCCTATATTATTCACTGCTTGGGGCCGATTTATGGGCATGACCACCCCGAAGAGGAACTGTTAGCCAGGTGTTATGTGAATGCAATAAGGCTTGCCCAGGAAAATGAAATCAATTCAATTGCTTTCCCCGCCATTTCAACAGGAGCTTTTGGATACCCTTCAAAAGATGCAGCAAAAATAGCTATTAAAACTGTCCTGGAAGAATTACCCAAAAATCCAGGATTAAAACTGGTTCGTTTTGTCCTTTTCGGGGAAAAGGATTTTGAGATTCACAAAAATGAATTAAGGGGAATTTAAGGAGCCGCTTTTTGCGGCTTCTTTTTTTTGTGCCCTTGCAAAATAGGGTTTTTCAGTATTAATTCCCTAACTTAAATTTTTGTAAAATTATCCTTGTTATGCAAAGGTATAATATGTTATGATACATCAGTAGTAATAAAGTAAAGGAGCAAAGTAGTAATTCGAGAAACAGGAGTGGTTGAGTGATTAAAAATATAGTTTTTGATATCGGGGAAGTCCTACTCAGTTTTAGGCCTCGGGATTATTTACAGGAAAAATACGGACCCGGAGAAAAAACGGATAGATTAGAAGGTATTATTTTTCAAGGAAAATACTGGGAACAACTGGACCGGGGGATAATAACAAGTGAAGAAGCAAAAAGTCAATTGAAGAAAGAATTTACCCAGTACAGTAAAGAAATTGAAGATATTCTGGAAGATTGGCCGCAAATTTTAAAGCCCCTTCCGGCTTCTGATTTAATAAAACCAATAAAACAAAAGGGATTTATCCTTTTCTTTTTATCAAATTTTCATATCCGGGCCTGGCAAATAGTTCGGGAAAAATTCGATTTCTTTTCTGTTTTCCAGGGGGGGGTAATATCCGCGGAGGAAGGTCTTTTAAAACCGGAGGAGGAGATTTATCTTAAATTATTGGACACCTTTTCCCTTAAAGCTGAAGAATCATTGTTTATCGATGATCGACCTGAAAATATTGAAGCCGCTGAAAAGATCGGTTTTTCGACCCATCGTTACCTGGAAATAAAGGGTCTTAAAAAGGAGCTCCAGAAAAAGGACATCCTGTAATAAAGTAAAACAATAAAGGGAAAACGAACTAAAGCGCGAATATATTAAAGTAGAACTATTTGGAGAGGAGTATTTAGATGAATGGAGTTGTTGCAGACTCGACCATTGTTTGTGAAACTTCCCGCTACAGAATATGGATTGAGCCTGCCGGAAGGCGAAATAAAAGCAAGTTAATTTTGGAAGTTGATCCCACTGAAGAAAAAAGCAAACCCCGCAGGCTTCCTTTTGATTCTAATTATTTTGACGCTGTTATTTTAAAACAGAAATATCCTCTGCGAACGACCCTGTTCGAGGAGAGCCTGCGTGTTTTAAAAGAAGGAGGTTCATTTTTCTGGACCGACTTGAAAGAAGAACAAATTCCCTCTGCCAGCCACCTATTAATTCATGCAGGACTGGTTGAAGTAGGGAAAAAAATATTTGGGCTTGGCGGGAAGGACTTATTGGGGATTGGAGGCAATAAACCGGTGCAGTTAAGCCGCCACTAAAAAAATCTTTATTTTTGCTTTTAACCCCGATATTTTTGGGGATAAAAATCCTCCATCTGGCTTACCAGTGGAGGATTTTGTTTTTCATACTCTTTGCTTCCAGGCTGTTGAATTGGACTGGGGCCGATTGGATTTTGGAGAAGAAAAAAAGAGGGGATGATTCTCCGAAAAATTTGTTATTCAAGTATTTTTGGGCAGCTGAAATTTTTTATATAAGAAGGATTTAATAGCCTTATTGCTAATTAATAGAGTAGGGAAACCGAAGATGAATAAATCAAAGGAAAGGGGAATTTAGCATGGGTAAAATTGCTATTGTTACTGATACGAGCTGTGATTTGCCCCAGGACTTTTTCGCCGAACATAATATCCGTCGGGTAAGCATGCATATCCATTTTGGGGAGGAGGAGTTGATCGACCAGAAGACAATCAGCCATGAAGAGTTTTATGATCGGATGGCTGAAGAAATGGAAGTCCTTCCCCGGACGACTCAACCCCAGGCCAAACATTTTGTTGAAGTATTTGAAAACTTAAAAGAAGAAGGTTACGATACTGTCCTTTCTTTACATATTTCTCATAAAATGAGTGGAACGGTACAAGCGGCAAGGCTTGCTTCAGAAATGGTACCGGATATGGAGATCATACCTATTGATTCTGGCCAGGTTGGCCCTCCTTTAGGCCTCTTTGTCTACGCGGTGGTGGAAAAAATGAAGAAAGAAAAAGACAAGGATAAAATTGTTCAGTTTGTAGAGCAACTTATCGAAGAAGAACCTATTTTTGAAGCTTTTTCAGTGGAAACAATGGATTACCTGGTGAAAAATGGGCGAGTTGGAAGGGCCAAGGGATTTGTTGCGGGCTTTTTAAATATTAAGCCGATACTGACGGTTTCTAAAGGGGAAATTGCTCCCCTGGATAAGGTCAGGGGAACCAAAGGGCTTTATAAGAAGATGGCTGATCTTGCCGTGGAAAGAATGAGTTCTGCTGATAAACCCGTTCTCCTGCTAGCCTGGGGAGGTATACCTCAAGAAAAAAGTATTGAACAGGTCAGGAGTTTGATCGAGGAAAAGATGAATAAAGACTTTGTTACATTGCACGCCCGCCTTGCTCCAACTATTGCCTGCCACAGCGGACCGGAAACCATCTCTATCACCACTTTTGATGCAGGATTGATCTAATTCCCTGGAGGGGGTTTTAAAGTGCAGTTTCAGGTTGAGACCAACAAAAAAATGGAAATGATTGATATTACAGAACATTTAAAAAGGATGCTGCCCGATAAAGGTGAGGGGGCCCTCCTGGTTTTTGTTTCCCACACCACGGCAGGAGTTACCATCAATGAAGGGGCAGACCCTGATGTCCAGGAGGATATTCTTCAACACCTGGAAAGAATCGCCAGGGGAAGTTATCTCCACCGGGAAGGGAATGGGCCAGGCCATTTACAGGCAACCCTGGTCGGCTCCTCAGTTCTTATTCCCTTTAAGGGCAATCATCTGGACCTGGGAACCTGGCAGCGGATTTTCTTCTGTGAATTCGATGGACCTCGCTCCAGGGTAGTTCAATTTCGTCTGCTCAAAGGACTTGATTATGATGGATAATTCTTTATTAAGGCAACTCCCCGGGATTGATAGCGTTTTGGGGGACCTGAAAAAACAGGGGATACCCTCTTCTCCTGGGGTCAAAAGATTGGCCCGGTTTATTGTCGATGAACTCCGCAGGGAAATCTCCCAAACCGCAGCAGAAAAACTGCCCTGGGAAGGGGAAGAGGATTTTTTCCAGGAAGTGATTTTACGCTGTCAGGAACTTTTGAAACCCCGGCTGCAAAAAGTGGTAAACGCAACCGGGATTATTTTGCATACCAACCTGGGCAGGGCTCCCATTGCCCCTGCGGCGATAAAAAACTTAAGGTGGACAGGGTCGGGCTACTGCAACCTGGAGTATGACCTCTCTACCGGGAAAAGAGGTTCGCGCCAGGAAATTTGTGACTTTCTTTTGTCCCTCCTGACTGGAGCCGAAAAAGCACTTATTGTTAATAATAACGCTGCTGCCGTTTTACTGGTTCTTGATACCCTGGCTCGGGATGGAGAAGCAATAATATCCCGAGGTGAACTGGTCGAAATCGGTGGTTCTTTCCGGGTTCCAGAAGTTATGTCCAAAGGAGGGGTTTGCCTGCGGGAGGTTGGCACTACTAACAGAACCCGCCTGGAGGACTATGAGGAGGCCATAGGAGAGCATACGAAACTTTTAATGAAAGTCCACCCATCCAACTATCGGATCAGTGGATTTACAGAAGAAGTTGGGGTTGAAGAACTGGGATCGCTGGCCCAAAAGTATAACCTTATTTCTTATTATGACCTGGGAAGCGGTTCTCTCTGGCCCTTAACCAGCGAACCCTCTTTAGATGAAATTACTTCGGGGAAGTTAGATTTAGTTTCTTTTAGCGGGGATAAGCTTTTGGGAGGTGCACAGGCGGGAATTATCCTGGGCCGAAAGGATTTAATTGAGAAAATGGGCCGAAACAATTTGTTGAGAGCTTTAAGGATTGACAAGCTTTCCCTTGCTGCCCTTGAGGCTACTTTGCGCCATTACCTGATGGACCAGCCCGATTTTATCCCCGCCTATAAAATGTTTCAGATGACAGAAGAAGAACTTCTTGCAAGAACAGAAGAAATTCATGCTTGTCTTGAGGAGAAAATTCCCTCCGAGTTTAAATTATCCATCGGTGAGGGCACTTCATTTAGTGGTGGAGGGACACTTCCCCAGGAGGCAATTCCGGGCCCTGTGTTACATCTGCAGGGTAACAATTCGGAATTAAGCCAAATTCATCAAAAATTAAGGGAAGCTGAAATTCCTGTAATTGCAAGTATTTTTAAAGGAAAAATTGAAATTAACCTGCGAACAGTTTTTCCAGAGGAAGAAGACATCCTAAAAACAGAACTAGCCAGGATTGCGCAGGAGGTGAGGGAAAGTGAATGATCGGGAAAAGGTTCGTCTGACAAGTTTTTCGCAAAAAGCCGGCTGAGGATGTAAAATGGGGCCGGAGGCCCTGAAAACTGTTCTTTCCCAGTTGCCTCAACCGAAATCTCGGAAGGAAGTCCTCGTAGGCCTGGATATTATTGATGATGCGGGGGTTTACCAGATTAATGAGGACCAGGCCCTGGTCCAGACAATTGATTTTTTCACCCCGATCGTGGATGACGGACGAGATTTTGGTAGAATAGCTGCTGCAAATGCTCTCAGTGATCTTTATGCAATGGGAGCAGAGCCTATTACTGCGCTCAATGTTGTGGGCTTTCCTTCCCAAAAAATTCCCCTGGAAATCCTGGGTGAAATTTTAAGAGGGGGGCAGGAAAAAGTCGAGGAAGCTGGAGCTGTTCTTATTGGTGGTCATACAGTAGATGATGATGAGCCGAAATACGGGCTTTCTGCAACCGGGTTAATCCACCCCCAAAGGATAATTAAAAAAGGAGGCGCTCGCCCGGGGGATGTGCTAGTAATGACCAAACCCATCGGAGCAGGGATTCTGACAACAGGAGTAAAAGGAGAAATGGTCGAGGAAAAAGATACCCAGAATGCTGTAGAAATTATGGCTAAATTAAATAAAGCTGGAGCCAAGTGTTTGAATTTTGACGTAGTAAACGCAATGACAGATATCACCGGGTTTGGACTTATGGGACACCTTTTCGAGATGATGCAGGCCAGTGGAACCGGGGCCCGGTTAAAAATTAGCTCAAATTGGTTCATTGACGGCAGTGAGGTTCTAGCTCAAAAAGGAGTGGTTCCCGGCGGAACGCTACGAAATATTAAATTTTTGGAAAACAACGTTAACTGGAATAATGCCCCCCGCCACCATAAATTTTTGCTCTGCGATGCAATGACCTCGGGTGGATTACTGGCAGCTGTTAAACCCGATAAAGTGGGCAGGGTAATAAAGGAACTGGAAAAGGATGCTGATGTTCCGTCTTCAATTATAATTGGCGAGGTAATTTCGGGAGAACCAATTATCGAGGTATTTTAATCCAAAAGTAATTAAAATAAACGGTTAAAAACCTAACCCCTTTTGCCGATAAAAAGATAGTAGAAGGAAATTCAACTGTCTTTATTGGGTAAAGGGGTTATTTTATTTCCCCGGTTCAATTTAAAATTCAATAGTCAGGTAGTTAAAAGGCAGTGGGAGGTTAAAGGATGGCGAAGAACCAGCAAATTCAGCTTGTGACTTTTCAACTTTCAGGCGAAAAATATGGAATTGATATTCTCAAGGTTCATGAAATCAAACGCTTAAAAGAAATTGGCATAACCCATGTTCCCCGGGCTCCAGAATTTGTAGAAGGTGTAATTAACCTGAGGGGAGCCGTTATACCAATAATTGACCTGGGGAAAAGATTTGTCCTGGAAAACAAAAAAGCAGATAAGGAAACCAGAATAATAGTTGTAAAACAAGAAGATAAATATATTGGGCTTACAGTTGATAGGGTAAATGGAGTTTTAACTGTTGAAGAAGAGGTTATTGATGAACCTCCCCGGGAAATCTCCCAGATAAATTCTTTTTTCATCTCTGGGATCGCCCGATATAATGAAAGATTGGTTATTGTTCTTGATATTGGAAACATTTTATCTCCTCGTGAGGATGAAGCATTATCAAAAATCGCCAGGTAAGGGGAGAAAATTATGGAGAACATTGACTTTGAAAAATTCAAAAAGCTTTTCTTACAGGAAGCCGATGAACAGCTTGAAATAATGGAAAAAGCAGTTATGCAACTTGAAGAAAATGGGGAAGAGCGGGAGATAATTGATGAGTTTTTCCGCATGGCCCATTCTTTAAAAGGTTCTGCGGGAAGTATGGGTTATACTGCTATCGCCAACCTAACCCATGAAATGGAAAATGTCCTGGATAAACTCCGTAATAGTCCCGGAATTTTAAGTGATGATATAATTGATCTTTTGTTTATTTCCCTTGATACCCTCAAACATCTCCGGGAAATTGTGGAAAAGGATCTTCCGGAAACCGAAAACCCGGAAATTGATCATCTACTGCAAAGGTTTCGAGAAATCACCTCCCGGGGTGATGAAAAAAAAGCAGCAGCTGTTGACAAGAAAATATATTTGACCTCCCAGGAATTAAAAAATTTAAAGAAAAAAAACGAAGAAAAAAATGTTTTCCTTATTTCCTTTGAGCTAATTCATCAGCAAGAGATGCAAAGCATGGTGGCCTTTTTGGTTTTTAATAATCTGAAAGACGAAGGGCAGATAATAAAAACTTATCCACCGCACCTGGATGAAGTTGAAGGGGATTTACCCTTTTTCTCAATGCTTATTTGTACCGAAAAACAAAAAGAAGAGATTTCCAGGGTTATTGAGGAATCTCTGGACAGGGAAGAATTCAAAATACATTCCCTGGAAGATATTGAAAATGGAAAGGCCGGGGGATATTGCCAGGAGGTAAAAGAAAGC
>PWGV01000055.1 GCA_003554585.1 Halobacteroidaceae bacterium
AGTCATCCCTGAAAAACAAACATTCGACGACTTCGAGATCAGCCATGAGTTCCGGGATATTGGTCATAAAGTTATGCTGCTCAACGCTCGCGAAATATATCGCAAAGAAATGGGCGCAAAACTGCTCCTCCTGGCCTTTGAGGACATCACGGAACAAAAGCGCCTGGAAGACTTGTTAGCTGATTCTGAAGAGCGCTACCGGCGTCTTTTTGAAACTGCCAACGACGGGATAGTGCTCCTGGAAAAAGACCAAGGGAAGATAACCCATGCTAATCCAGCCTTTGAGAAGATGCTGGGTTATAATATGCAGGAGGTCGTTGACAATAAGCTTCAGAACTTTGTTGTTTTGCCTGACTTGCACGATTTTCAGACCATAATGCAAGTTTTGAACAAGGAAGGCATTATTAAGTTCGATGATGTTTTGGTAACAACCAAGTCCAGGCAACATATCGATACAGAGATATATTTCGTAGACCGGGCAAAATTGGTGCAATGTAATATTCGTGATGTCACCGAGCGCAAGCGGCAGGAGGAAGCCCTGCGAGAGAACGAGGAGAAGTTCCGCACCATATTCAAAAGTTCCAGCGATGCCATCTTCATTCATGATAGTTCAGGACGGTTCCTGGAAGTGAACGATGTGGCTTGTGAGCGCCTCGGTTATACACGAGATGAGCTGCTGGAGATGACCTTGATGGATATCGACACCCCGGAGGCGGCCCAAATTGCGCCGGAGCATATACGACAACTGCATCAAGAGGGCTTTATCTTTTTTGAGACCGCCCATCAACGAAAAGACGGACAACAATTCCCGGTTGAAATAACCAGTCGTCTGATCGATTATGAGGGCGAAACCTGGATTTTGAGCACTGTCCGGGACATTACAGAGCGCAAGCGAGCCGAAGAAAGAATCTATTACCTGGCCTATTACGACGAGCTGACAGATCTGCCCAACAGGAGGCTGTTTTACGATCGGCTGAAGCAGATCGCTGCCCGATCCGAAGTTTCAGGTAACGGTGGCGTTGTGTTTCGGGTGGACATTACCAGGCTCAGGGATGTGAACGACAGCCTGGGGCAGCAGGCCGGGGACGAGCTTATAAGGCAAGTAGCGCGGCGCTTAGCTGACACAGTATATGAGAAAGACACAGTGGCCCGTGTCTCCGGAGGCGAGTTCTTGGTCTTAGCAGAAGGAAAAGATGCTGGTGAGAGAGCCCAAAATCTAGGGGTGCGCATTCTGGAACGAATTGGTCGGGAGCTCGAACTGTCTGGTAGGCTGGTCTATCCAGTGGTTAATATTGGGTTCACCCTGTTTCCGCAAAGGGGCACTGATCCGGACACCCTGATCAAGCAGGCGGATCTAGCCCTGAGCGAGGCCAAGAAAAGCGCCCACAGAATTCAGGAATTTGCCAGGCAAGATGACTGGATATCCTGCCAGTTTCATTTGGAGCACGACTTGAAGCATGCCCTGACCAACGAGGAGTTCTTTCTCTGCTATCAGACGCAGATCGATCTTAGAACCGGCCGCATCGTGGGCCTGGAAGCTTTGCTCCGCTGGGAGCATCCCCAAAGGGGAATCGTCTCCCCCGGGGAGTTCATTCCAGTGCTGGAGCAAACAGGCCTGATAACGTCAGTGGACGCATGGGTCATTCATAAGGTGTGCAAACAGCTTAAATCCTGGCAGGAAAGGGGCATCTATATAACGGCCGCGGTTAATCTTTCAGCTCAAGAGTTAAGCAACGACGCGATCATTGAGGTGGTCAGGATAGCTTTGAACGAGAATAAACTGCAAGCAGGCAATCTGGAGGTGGAGATCACTGAGACGAACCTGATGGAGAACGTAGAGCGGACCTCACGGATTCTGCAAACATTTTCCAGCTGGGGGGTACGGGTGGCCTTGGACGATTTCGGGACAGGCTATTCCTGTTTGAGTTACCTGCAAAAGCTGCCCATCAATACCATTAAGATTGACAAGGAGTTCGTGGATGGGCTGCCGGAGAACGAGGATTCCGTCACTCTGGTGCAGACGATTATCGCCATGGCCCACAATATGGGCAAGAAGGTCCTGGCTGAGGGCGTGGAGCGGGAGGAGCAGAGGTATAAGCTTTGTGAACTGGGCTGTGACTATGGGCAGGGTTTTTTGTGGAGCCGTCCGCAGCCAGTTGAAAACCTTACGCTAATAGAAAGTTGAGATATGTCCGGCATCGCTCAATTCAGGAACAGGAGACACAATGGATCAAGGAAAGGACATCGCAGACAGTCACATGGAGATGTTGGAAAAAGTTTCCTCCGGAATCCCCGGGTTTGACGAAATTACCAATGGGGGACTCCCCTGTGGACGTTCGACCCTGGTTTGCGGGGACGCCGGTGCAGGAAAGACTATGTTCGGGATGCAATTCTTGATTGAAGGGGCAACCGAGAAACAGGAACCTGGCGTTTTTGTGGCCTTTGAAGAGTCCGAACCGGACCTGAAAAAGAATGTGGCCTCTCTGGGCTGGGATCTGGACTTCCTCTGCAAGCAAAAGAAGATCGCAGTGGAAGCCATGCACATCTCTTCTGAAGAAATGACCGAGGCCGGACAATATTGAATATGACCTGTCCCGTTAAATTCCGAAGGACAGCGAAGCGCATTTAACTGGGATTCGATGTGACAGTATAATTCAATACCTTCAGTCCATACCTCTTTTTTGCTTCGAATAACCATTTGATCCAAGCTGACCGGTCCTTGGCGAATTTCAGCAGAAATTCCTTTTCGTGACATCTATGGGTTATTTACCCAGTGAAACCTTCTCCCGTTTCACCGGGGTATGCCACACATGATCAGGCAATAAATATCTGTTGGCTCTGGGCATATTCTCTTACATCTATGTTTTTGGCCCCAAAAAAAGCATCCTAAGGCAATTTTAAGGCCCTATAGAGGACCTTTGCTCAATTAGTTCAATGACTTGGTTAGGTCCGACCCCATAAGAATGAAATCGTATAAATCATATCTTAGGTTTTCATCTTTAGTTTTAAATATCTCCCAAAGCGTTACTGTCGAAATATAACATTTTCTGCCCTTTGAAAGCTGAAGAGCTTTCGTTTTTACTGAGCTATGTTTCTTGTCTTTTGAGAAAAGCTCATAAAGAAAGTTGACTGCAGATGTCTCAAAATAAAATCTCTCGCTCATGTTTTTTACTATTTCGGCATGGAAATTATTCGTTATCTGAGGCTTTATCAACCAAGCGACTGAAATCATCTAAAGAATTTACCCGGTTAGTCTGCTTGAACAGTGCATTGAGAGTATCAGGGGATTGGATCGATTTAACTTTATCGGTCAGCCTTTGGTTTACTATACCAAATCTTTCAGTAAGGTTCTCCAAAATATATTGTTGAGCGTTTTCAATCTTACCTTGTTCCCTGCCCAGAACAACACCTCTATCTTCGCCTTCTTTAAGCCACTGATCAGCTAAAGTTTCCATTATAGTCTCACCTCCTTCTGGAAGCAGTTCCAGAGCCTTTTCATAATCTTCCTGAGTCAAATGCTCAGTGCTTTTTACAAGATACCTAAAGAAAATATCAATGTACTCCAGGGCGGTTCTGTGATCCAAGGACTCAAGTAAACCCCGAACAAGCCTTGGAGGGATCTCTTTTACACTGGGGTCATTCTGGTATTTTATTATCTCCACATAAAACTTGAGCAGGATCTTCTCCTGAACCTTTGCCTCATCCATACCACGAACATTAAAAAAGGCAAAGGAAAAGTCTGGAATATAGACCTTGAAGGACTCCGAAGGCATTTCCACCAAGTCATGGAAGGAAGAACACATGTTTCTGTCGTCTTCCTGGCCCTGGTAGATGACTATGGGAATAATCGGAGGCAGCTTGCCATCCACAAGCATGTGTTGTTCCTGAAGCTCCAGCCACTGAAGAGCCATATATTTGAGTATCTGCACCCCAGTCAAAGGGTCAGGAGAACTCTTATGCTCAAAGAGCAAATAAATCTTGGCGAACTGTTTTTTATAACCAACCAATCGTACGCTGAAAACCAAGTCCGAGTAGTGCTTCTTAAGCTTCCTGTCTATATAAGTTGCAGGCTCCAGTCGCTGGGTGTCGAGGTCAAAGCGCTTCCGGAGTTCTTCTGACATATGGTTTTTCAGGAAATGCCTGGCATTATCCAGATTCTGGAAGATCTTCAGAAACATTCCTTCGTGTGGAGCTTGCTCTCTTTTAGTTACCATGCAAATAATATAGTCTGTCCTGGGACTGGGGGCAAGGTTGAATTTTTGCAGTATTTCTTCATCCCTTCTTGACCTGACTCTGAATATCTGGTTTATCTGCTGAAAGGTAGAGCAGGCCCTGTCAGGCAAGTGCAGAATATTCAAAAAGGTGTTGATTTCCACACAGAAAGACTAATGATTTTCAAATTGTTTTGATAATGTTTTCTGATTATTTTGAGGCAGGGAGGCCACCGGCCGGGTTTGGGCCGGTGGCGCAGCAGGTTTAGAAG
>PWGV01000054.1 GCA_003554585.1 Halobacteroidaceae bacterium
ATTATCAAGGAAAATGGGTGGTTCTATGTTTCTACCCCGGTGATTTCACTTTTGTCTGACCCACGGAACTGGGTGCAGTTGCATCCCGTTATGAAGAACTCAAGGAACTCGGTGTTGAAGTTCTTTCGGTGAGTGTGGATAGTGTCCACTCCCACAAAATATGGCACGAAACCGAGCTTTCCCAGTGGGATCCGGCAGTTCAGTTCCCCATGCTGAGTGATCCCGGGGGAAAAATTGGGACCCTCTATGGAGTTTACGATGAAAAAGATGGAGTTAATGTCCGCGGCCGCTTTATCATTGATCCCGATGGCGTTATCCAGGCCATGGAAGTACTTACCCCGCCCGTTGGGCGAAACGTGAGCGAATTAATCCGCCAGGTTCAGGCTTATCAGCATCACCGGGAAACTGGAGAAGTTATTCCTTCGGGCTGGAAGCCAGGCAAGAAAACCCTTAAACCTGGCCCCGATCTTACCGGAAAAGTCTGGAAAGAGTGGGATCCTAGCCAGGCTCGCGACTAGATTATCCTGGGGTGCCCGATCCGGGCACCCTTCTTTCTTTCCAATACAGAGGAGGTTCAATTAAATGGAAGGCAATGTCCTATTCGCTTTTACTCTCACCCTTCTGGCCGGTCTGGCTACGGGTTTTGGCAGTATTATCGCTTTTTTTGCCCGGTCCAACCAGTACCGTTTTCTCGCTTTTGGACTGGGTTTATCAGCGGGAGTAATGATTTATATCTCTTTTGTGGAAATCCTCCCTGAAGCGGAGGAAAGCCTCGTCCTGGCCTGGGGCGAAAGTATTGGTCCCTGGGTGGCCCTGATAGCTTTTTTTGCGGGAATTGCCTTGACTGCCGTTATCGATCGCCTGGTTCCTCACGCCGAGAACCCGCACGAAGTGAGGCCTCAAGAGGACCTGGATGTTTTACGGAAAGAGGGGGACGTTGAAGAGCTCCAAGATCCCAAGGAAGATGGGGAAAAATCTCGCCTGATGCGGACTGGGCTCTTTACCGCCGTGGCAATTGCTGTCCACAATTTTCCCGAAGGGATTGCAACTTTTGTCGCTGCAATGGTTGATCCGGCCCTGGGGGTTTCAATTGCTATCGCTATTGCCATCCACAATATTCCCGAAGGTGTCTCGGTTTCGGTTCCCATCTACTTCGCCACAGGAAACCGGAAAAAAGCTTTCCTTTACTCTTTTCTCTCGGGAATGGCGGAACCTGCAGGAGCTCTGATTGCTTATTTCCTTCTCCTGCCCTTCCTAACCGATGCCCTGATGGGCCTCCTTTTTGCCGGGATCGCAGGAATAATGGTTTATATTTCTTTTGATGAATTACTTCCCATGGCCCGCGAGTACGGAGAAGGCCACACGGTCATCACCGGCCTGGTAATTGGGATGGCTATAATGGGGATGAGTCTTCTTTTATTGTAAAAAATATTAACCTCCGCTTTAGCCCCTTATTGGGGCTTTTTTTTTTTGAAAACAAAGAAAAAATTCAAAATAAAGGATATTACGAAAGTTTTAGCGAAATTATATATACAATTTGAAAGGGAGGTGTGGTTTTTGTTTAGGAAGTTAGGAATTTTTTTAATGGTTGTCGTAATGGTCACAGGAATTTCTGTAATAGGGATGGCAGATAACAACACCTTAAATATCGGTTCTGCAGCAGAGGCGACCGGGCTTGATCCCCGCCTGGAAACTGATATACCTTCTGCTGAGCGTTTGAACATCATTATGGAACCGCTGGTAACCTTCAACCCGGATATGGAACTAGAACCAAGGCTTGCAACCAGATGGGAATTTAGTGATGACAGCCTCCGGTTGTCCTTCTGGCTGCGCGACGATGTTCTCTGGCATGATGGGACACCATTTACTGCGGAAGATGTTAAGTATACCATGGAATGGGTGCTGAGTGAGGATAACGCTGCTCCCAACCGTCCCCTTTATGCAGCTATTTCCGAGATCGTAATTGAGGACGACTATACCATCCACTTCCATCTGGGCAGCCCCAATGTATTTTTACTGAACAATATTGCCCGGATGCCCATTGTTCCTGCCCACCACGGAGACAGAGAAGATTTCCGCCGGAACCCCGTTGGAACCGGCCCCTACAAGTTCGTTTCCTGGGTTCGCGATGACCGGATGGTAATGGAAGCCAATGAAGATTACTGGGGTGGAGTTCCCATCGTTAAAAACCTGATTTTCCGTGCTATCCCCGAGGATTCCGCCAGGCTTTTGGCTTTTGAAGCCGGTGAGATTGACATGTACCAGGGCGGAATAGTTCCCCAGGAACTTCCCCGCCTGGAAGAGGATCCCAGTATTGTTGTGCAGAGAGCTACAGGTACAGGCCACGTCTACCTTGGTTTCCAGACCAGGACCGAACCCTTCAACAACCTCAAGGTTCGCCAGGCCATGGCTCACCTGCTTAACCGGGAGGCAATTATTGACCGGATTCAAAACGGTATCGGAACTGTTTCAACCGGCCCAGTTCCCGCAGGACTTCCCTGGTACAATCCCGATGTCCACACCTATGATTACAGCCTGGAAAGGGCGCGGGAATTAATGGAGGAAGCCGGGCTTGAGGGCGCAGATTTTAGTGTTAACCTCCACACCAACGAAAATCCCCTCCGGATCAGGATTGCAGAACTCCTGCAGTTTGAAGCAGCCCGGATCGGGATTTCAGTCAATGTAACCATTGAAGAGTGGGGATCTTTCTGGAGCAGGCTGCAGCAGCCCGACCACCCCTTCGATATGTTTATAGTGGGCTGGGTAGGTCAGGTCGACCCGGACCGGGCCATGTACCGCCAGTTCCACACTGATGGACCCTTCAACTTTGGTGGTTATTCAGATGAACGCCTGGATTACCTGCTGGAAAAGGGACTCACAGTTGACCCCACAACCCAGGGATCCATCGATATTTACCGGGAAGCACAGGCGATTGTTGCAGAAAATTGTTACTACGGGTTTATTAACTACTACGAAGAAATCCATTTAACGCACCCTTATATGGAAGGACCCGTTGTTCACCCCTACACGGCTAACGCCTGGCAAAACGCTCACCTTTTCTCTAAAAATAATTAAATATTAAAGGTAAAAATAGAAGGAATTTAAATCCCCTCCCCCGGTTTACCTTCCAGGAACAAAAGGATGGGTCTAAAAGGGGGAGGGTGTTTTTTTTGGCTTCCAAAATAGAAAAAGGGATTCTCTTGGGTATGTGGAAATTAAATATTGACTACTAAAAGGAGGTATTTCAATGAGGCAAAAAGTTCTTGTCGTTTTTTTAACCCTGGCTCTGGTTTTGGTTTTGGCTCCATTAGGGTTGGCCGATAATGACACTTTAATTATCGGCTCTGGAGCAGAGGCTCCTGGTCTTGATCCCCGGGTGGAAGTCGATATCCCGGCTTTCGAACGGATCAACCTGATCCTGGAACCTTTAATTGTGTTTAACCCCCAGATGGAACTTGAAGCAAGGCTAGCGGTTGATTGGGAACTTACAAATGACAACTACACCATTACTTTTTGGTTGAGGGAAGGAGTTACCTGGCACGACGGTGAACCATTTACCGCCGAAGACGTAAAATATACTTTCGAGTGGGTTCTTGATCCTGATTCTGACGCTGCAAACGCTTCTTTATACGCTGATATCGAGGAAATTGAAATCGAGGATGACCACACGGTTCATTTCCACCTGAGTTCTCCTAACGTATTTCTGCTCAACAATATGGCCCGGATGAATATTACCCCGGCCCACGCAGGAGACCGGGAAGATTTCCGCCAGAATCCTGTTGGAACTGGACCCTATATGCTGGACAACTGGGTGAGAGATGACAGGATGGAACTGGTTGCTTTTAATGACTACTGGGGCGGAGAACCAAACACCCCCAATGTAGTTTTTAGAACTATTCCCGAAAATCCCACCCGCCTCCTGGCTTTTGAAGCTGGAGAAATTGATGTTTACCAGGGTGGAGTAGTTCCGAGAGAAATTGATCGTTTGGAATCCGACGCCAATATTATCGTTAAGCGGACTCCCAGTACCGGTTACGCTTATCTGGGAATGAATACCTTGAGCGAACCCCTTAACGATGTAAGGGTCCGCCATGCATTGAGTCACGCCATTAATCGTGAGGGGATTGTCCAGAGGGTTCTCAATGGAATCGGAACTACTGGTGTAGGTCCTGTTCCTGCAGCCCTGCCCTGGTATAATGACGATGTACCCCGATATGACTACGACATTGAGCGGGCAAGGGAACTTCTTGTTGAAGCAGGACTCCTCGGCCAGGAGATTACTCTCGATCTCTACACCAATGAAAACCTGGAGAGAATTAGAATTGCCGAAATTCTGCAGTTCGAAGCAGCCCGCGTTGGTATCGATATCAATGTTCATATTGAAGAATGGGGGGCTTTCCTGGACAGGATTTTAGGATCTGAAGACTACGATCTTTACATCCTGGGCTGGTCCGGACAGCTTGACCCCGACCGGGCAATGTACCGCCAGTTCCATACCGAAGGATCCTTCAACGACACCTATATTTCTAATGCCCGCCTGGATGAATTACTGGAAAAAGGGTTAACAGTTCCTCCTGACAGCCAGGAATCCATCGAGATTTACCGTGAAGCTCAGGAGATTGTTGTTGAATTGGCTCCTTACGGATTTATCAACTTCCAGGAAGAAGTTGGACTGGTTCACCCCTATATTGAAGGGTATGAGGTTCATCCCTACCCGGCTAATTCCTGGCAGAACGCCCACCTTTTCACTAAAAATAAGTAGTTAGGAATTCGGGATACCGGGCGGGGTTACCCGCCCGGTTTTTCCTTATTATAATAATTATGGAGAAAGGGGGAAATAGACTAAGTTATGTTCAAATTTACAATTCGTAGAATGCTGCAGTTGATACCTGTAATTGTTGGAATATCCATCCTAGTTTTCTTACTGGTCCACCTTGCTCCTGGAGATCCCATTCGACTCCTTTTAGGAGAAGAAGCTACACCGGAAGATTACGCCCGCCTGCAGAGGATTTATGGTTTTGATAGACCGCTTTATGTCCAGTATTTTTCCTGGGCAAGCAATGCTATTCGGGGTGATTTCGGGGTTTCGATCCGGCAGGGGGTTCCCGTTACAGCCTTGATATATTCTCGCCTGCCAGCGACGATGGAACTGGCATTTTTTTCAGTTCTTTTTGCCGTAACCTTTGGAGTTCCCCTGGGAGTTCTTGCGGCAATAAAGCGAGGTTCTCCCATTGACCTTTCCAGTATGGTCCTTGCTCTCCTCGGTGTTTCAATGCCGGGTTTCTGGCTGGGTCTCGTGTTGTTAACTTATGTGGCCCTTAATGTTGACTGGTTGCCCATGTTCGGACGCGGGGGTTCAGTTTTTTACGGAATCGGTCAGATTTTTACCACCTTTAGTACTGAGGCCTTATTTGATGGCTTCAGGTATATTCTTCTCCCGGCTCTATCAATCGGAACCGCTATGATGGCTATTATAACCCGCCTGACCCGTTCCAGCCTGCTGGAAGTAATGGGGAAGGATTATATCAGGACCGCCCGGGCGAAGGGCCTCGGCGAGAGAGTAGTTGTGTTTAAACACGGACTCCGCAATGCCCTTTTGCCTGTTGTTACCATTGTGGGTATCCAGTTTGGAGTTATGCTCGGTGGAGCGGTAATTACAGAGACTGTTTTTGCCTGGCCGGGTGTGGGGCGCCTGATTGTAAATGCAATTTCCCAGAGGGATTTTCCCATTATTCAAGCGGGGGTTTTAATGCTTGCGGTTATTTTTACTCTGGTAAACCTGGCCGTGGACTTAAGTTATGCGCTGCTTAATCCACGCATCAGGTACGATTGACAAGGGAGGGAACTAGATGCTGAAACAGCTTGTAAAAAACAAGGGAGCCCTTATCGGTCTTGTGCTGATTTTTTTCCTAATTGTGGTTGCAGTATTCGCAGACTTTCTGGTCCCCAATGATCCCTATGATATGGATATCTGGATCAGTTATGAAGCCCCCAGCTGGTTTGGAGAGGACAGCAGGTATATTTTGGGAACTGATGATATGGGACGCTGTGTTTTAAGCAGGATCATTATGGGTTCACGAGTTTCTCTCATGGTAGCGGGTATGGCAACATTTGCTGCCCTCTTTTTCGGGGTTAGCCTCGGGGCCATTGGCGGTTACATGGGAGGAAAGATGGATGCTTTAATAATGCGTTTTATGGATTTAATCCTTTCTATTCCCGCGATTCTCCTGGCTATAGCAATTGTTGCAACTCTTGGGCCCGGGGTAGTCAATGCCATGATTGCCATAGCAATTGTCCGTATTCCCCAGATGGCAAGGGTGACCAGGAGCATGGTCCTGGGAATTAAAGAGGAAGATTATATCCAGGCCGGGAAAGCACTTGGTTTCTCCCACTTCCGGATCCTTTTCAAGCATATCCTGATGAATTGTTTTGCTCCAATAATTGTTGTGGCAACCCTGGGAATGGGAACTGCAATTGTTGTCGAGGCGAGCCTGAGCTTTTTGGGATTGGGAGCCCAGCCCCCGATAATCAGCTGGGGAAGAATGCTGGCCATGGGTCGAGAAGCCATTCGTTCAGCTCCTCACCTGACTCTTTATCCGGGCCTGGCAATTGTTTTTACCGTCCTGGGTTTCAATTTGCTGGGTGACGGTTTAAGGGATATTTTTGATCCACAGTTAAAACAGAGGTAAAGAATAGAAGCCAATTTATTAATGAGAAATATAAATAAGCCAGGTGGTTTTTATAACCTGGCTTATTTTAATTATGATAACTCGAAGGATAAAAGACGTTTATCCAATAATAATTTCGAGAAAAGAAATAAAATAAGGGGGACTTTTTATTACAAAAAGGATTAACTTCCCGTATTACCGAAAACAATAAAAGGTGTAATCCAACGAGAAAGGGTTTTGGGAATGAAGAAAAAACACTTATTGGTTTTAAGTGATGGGAAACCGGGACACTTCAACCAATCTCTGGGTGTTGCCGAAAAGGTACCAGGGGTAGAAGTGGAATATTTAGAGTTAAATTTTAAAAATAGAGGCGGGGATATCTTGAATCGTTTCATTGGAATTTTGCATCGTTTTTTAAACCTGCCCGGTAAATTTCTTAAACAAGTTTTGCGTTTAAGTTTAAAAAAAGAAGATTTTAAAAAACTCAGCAATACAGAACCAAATTTAATTATTTCCACCGGATCATCAATGGCTGCTCCCAATCTTTTTTGGGGAAAGATAATTGGAGCGAAAAAAATAACCTGTGGAATACCAAGCCTGATTGGCTCCCAACCCTTTGACCTGGTTTTTGCCCCGGGCAATAAAAAACCACCTAAAAAAGAAAATATTCTGGTTACAATGGGGACTCCCCATCGACTGGAACAGGAAAAAATTGAAGAGGAGGTTGTTCTCTGGAAGGATAGGGATGGGCTCAAGGGAAAAATTAAGGATCCCTGCCTGGGTTTGGTTTTGGGGGGGCCGGTCCGAAACCTCGTAATGAAAAGGGGTTTAATAGAGAAAATGCTCCGCGAAATTGAGCATTTCCTAAAGGAAAACGACGGGGAAATAATTGCTGCCACTTCCCGCAGGACTCCAGAGGAAGTCGAAACTCTCCTGCAGAAGGAAATGGGTGATTCTCCCCGCTGCAGGCTTTTAATCCTTGCTACTCAGGAAAAGAAAAACCCGGTCCCAATGATGGCCGGGATTTGCGATTTGCTCCTGGTAACTGAGGATAGTGCGACCATGATATCAGAATTAGCCAGCAGCCACCAGCGGGTTTTGGTTGTCGGGCTGGAAAGGGAAAAGCCAAACAGATCAATAGCCAGCGATGCTCTTCTGGGGCCTTTACTTGCTGCTAAAGGTTACCTTGATTATTTTCCTGGAGCTTCCCTAAAAAAGGAAGACGAACTCAGCAAATTCCTATATGAAGCCTGGAACAAGGAGAATAATCGTCCCAGGTTAGCCGAAGCTAAACGTTGTGCCCGGGAAATTGAAAAGAGGTTTGTGGAAGAAGGAAGGGGGGCTACCCCCCAATGAAAATACTTTTAACCCTGCCCCGGATGAACAGCGGTGGGGTAGAAACTCATATCGATTACCTGGCTCGCGGGTTTTTGAAGGAAGGTTTGCAGGTAGTCCTGGTCTGCAAGGAAGGCCGCAAGGTGAAGGATTTAAAAAAAGAGGGTGTAATATTTAGATCCCTTGATGTGGCCAGCCAGTCCATCCTGACCCTCCCTTCTCGCATCAGGGCCATGGAGAAGATTATTGGAGAAGAAAGGGTTGATATTGTCCATGCCCATTCCAGGGTTCCGGCCTGGATAGGTTATTATGCTGCGCGAAGAGCAGGAGTTCCTTTTATTACAACTGCCCACAGCCAGTACAGCCTTCACCTTGGTTCTAAAGTTATGGTCTGGGGAACAAGGGTGATAGCAGTAAGCGATACTGTGGCCAGTTATTTACAGAAGGGTTGGAATATTCCAGGTGAAAAGTTCGAAATTATCCCGGAAGGGATTGATATAGATCGGTTTATCCTCCCCACTGCTGAAGGAGAAAAAGCAAGACAAGAACTGGGAATTGAAAAAGAAGAATTGGTAATTGGAACAGTTGGCCGGATGACTTCTGTCAAAGGCCACAGGTACCTCCTTGAGGCTATTTCCTTGCTTGAAGAAGATTGTAAACTGCTCCTGGTGGGGGGCGGCCGGAAACGAGATGAACTGGAAAAATTTGCCCATAAACTGGGTGTCCAGGATCGGGTGGTTTTTGCGGGAGATCGAGCCGATGTTCCTCGTTTCCTCGAGGCAATGGATATTTATGTTCAGAGTTCTCTTGCAGAAGGCCTTGGGCTTGCGGCCCTGGAGGCTATGGCTGCTGGATTGCCGGTTATTTTGACTCGCTGTGGTGGGCTTGCTGACCAAGTCAGGGAAAAACAAGAAGCCCTTCTAGTCCCTCCAGGTGAGGCCAGCAGCATCGCCAAAGCAATTAAACAGTTGATACTGAGCGAAGAGCTCCGGGAAAAACTGGGAAGCAGGGGCAGAGAGTTGGTCAGGGTTGGGTTTTCTCCTGAAGTTATGATAAATGAAACAATAAATGTTTACCGGGAAGTTTTGCAAGAAAAGGGAGGCAGTTAAACAGTGAAATTCTTTTTATTCCTTTACAATTTTCTTCTTCTACCTTTCGACCTGGTTTTCTTATTGCTCAACAAATGGAAGAGAGAAAAAGGGAGGGGACACAACTACAAGCCCGAAACAGTTACGCCCGGAGGTATATGGGTTCACGCTGCTTCAGTCGGAGAGGTAAAGGCGGCAGAACCACTGATAAAAGAGTTAAAAAAAATTGCAGCAGATAAACCTGTATATATTTCAACTCTTACTCCTGCGGGACAGGAAACCGCCAGGAATATCCAGGAGGTGGAGGGTACTTTTTATTATCCCTTCGATCTTCCCATTTCTGTTTATAACCTCTTCCGAAATCTGCAGCCCTGGCGGATTGTTGTAATGGAGACAGAGCTCTGGCCAAATTTGATTAATTTTGGCAAAAGAAGATCTCTAATTTTCCTGGCCAATGGACGATTGGGCATCAAGAAGATGCCTACCTATCAAAAGCTCAACTGGCTTTATCGTCCCCTCCTGCAGTCTTTTTCCGCGCTCTGCCTGCAGTCCCGGGAAGATGGGGACAGGATTAAATCCCTGGGGGTTAGCCCGGAGAAATTTTATTTCCCCGGCAACCTCAAACTCGACGGGATTGAGGTTGTTTCCTCGGAGGAACAGGAGAATATGATCGTCGGGGGAAGCACCCATGAAGGGGAGGAAGAGATGCTCCTGGATATTTTTGAAAAAATTAGAGGGGATGAGCCCAATTTGAAGTTGTTGCTGGCTCCCCGCCACCTGGAACGTATCGGTGATGTGGTCCAGCTCGCTGAACAGAAGGGGTTTTCCCCCGGTTTCTGGTCGAAAAACGAACTGGAAAACCCGGTTACGATAATGGATGTCATGGGCCAGCTAGTTGAAATGTACAGTCGGGCCCGGCTGATTTTTGTCGGGGGAAGCCTGGTCCCAAAAGGGGGGCATAATCCCCTGGAAGCCCTGGGCAAACCGCTTTTTTTCGGCCCTTACATGGAGAACTGGCAGGAGATGGTGGGTCTTTTGTGCGGGGCAAACCTGGCCTTCCAGGTCAAAGATAAGGATGAGCTTTTAGGCCACTGGGAAGGATTTTTCCGGGAAGCAGAAGGAAAATATGAAAACCTCGGGCAGAAGGCCCGGGAATTTAAAGAAAAAAACGCCGGATCTGCAAGGCAGACGGCGACCATAATTACACAAGAAAAAAGGAAGGGTTAGCCCCTTCCTTGCTGTATTGGCTGTTTTTACTTGTCCTGCAGGTTTTCAGTGATCACCTGGTTTACCGATTGCATCAACTCGTTAAAACTTTCTTGAGCCTTAAACAGGTTCTGCAGGGTGGTATTCAGTTTCATCTGGTTTTGCAGTTGCTGCAGATCCTGAACAACTTCAGAACTGGGCTGCTGCCCCTGGGCCTGGGCCTGCTGCAGGTCATTTTGTTTCTGCTGCAGTTCGTCGACCAGGTCCTGAGCTTTGGGGTCAAGGCTGATCCGGTTTTCTGCGGATTGTAAGTTCTGGAATTCTTCGGTGTCCTTGATTGCTTCGGCCAGTTCAGCAGCTTTATCCTTTACACTCATTGTTTTCACCTCCTAATTTATAACGCCAATTTTAGCCTTTCTATATAACATAACTCAGTCCTGCAAAAAATTCAAGGATTCTTAAAGATTTTCGGAAAAGGGAAAATGTTTTATCAAAACTCTTAATTCCTCGAGAAAGGGGAGATAATCATGCTAATTATTGTGATCGGTGGAGTGGCCGGGGGAGGAAGTGCCGCCGCCAGAGCCAAAAGGCAGAACCCGGAGGCAGAGGTTTTGATCCTGGAAGAGAGCCCGCACATTTCCTATGCCGCCTGTGGACTGCCTTATTTCTTATCGGGAGAGGTTAAGGAAGCTTCCGCTCTGCAGGCTTTAACTCCGGAGACCTTCCAGAAAACAAGGGGTGTGGTTGTAAAAACCCGCCAGCGGATCGTAAAAATAGACAAGGAAGGGAAAAAAGTCCTGGTCAGGGACCTGGAAACGGACCGGGAGTATGCAGAAGCTTATGATAAACTGGTGATTGCTACGGGAGCCCGGTCTTTCGTGCCTCCGATTGAAGGAAAGGACCTGCAGGGGGTCTTTACCCTGCGCTCCCTGCAGGATGGACTGGACCTGGCCCGGGCAGAAAAAGCCACCCGGGTAGTTATTGTCGGCGGCGGTTCCATCGGATGCGAAATGGCCGAAACCTATTTAAAACTCGGGCGGGAAGTTACGATAATAGATAAGAGTGAACAGCTCCTGCCGATTTTGGATCCAGAAATGGCGGAAATAGTCAGCGAACATCTCCAGGAAAAAGGTGCAAAGATTGAGCTGGGTAAGGGGATAAAGGCCATAAAGGGAAAAGGACGGGTAGAAGAAGTAATTACAGATGATGGAGCCAGCTATCCCGCTGATATCTGCCTGCTGGCCCTGGGAGTAAGGCCGGAGACATCCCTGGCCGAGGAGGCAGGCCTGGAACTGGGAGTGCGGGGAGCGCTCGCGGTAAATGAATATATGGAAACCTCCCACCCCGATATTTACGGGGCTGGAGATTGCTGCGAGGCTAATCACCTGCTGACCGGGAAAAAAACCTGGATTCCCCTGGGCAGCACTGCCAACAAACAGGGCAGGGTTGCCGGAACCAATGCTGCGGGAGGTAGAATGAGTTTCTGGGGAGTTTTGGGGACCGCCCAGGTCAAGGTTTATGACCTGGATGTTGCCCGGACGGGGCTCGGGGAAAAGGAAGCACAGGCAGAAGGGCTGGAGGTAATTTCAGCAAAAATTAAAGCCCGCAGCAACGCGGGATATTATCCTGATGTGGGTTTGTTACACCTGAAATTAATAGCCGCGCCCGACGGGAAAATTCTGGGTGCCCAGGCTGTTGGATTTAAGGGAGTTGACAAGCGGATTGATGTCCTGGCAACCGCCATTTATAACGGGATGTGGGTGGATGAACTGGAAGGAATAGACCTGGGTTATGCCCCTCCCTATTCGGTCCCCATAGACCCGGTAATAGTTGCGGGAAACGTTCTAGAAAAAAAGATTTCGAGATAACTTAAATAAAATTAAAATTGTGCCGAAAAGAATAGCAGGAGGTGTTGTTGTGCAGTTAAAAAATTGCCACTGGTGCGGAAAAGTATTTGCCCACTCCACAGATACCGTCTGCCAGGATTGCTGTAAACAGGAAGAAAAAGATTTTGACAGGGTTTTTGAATTCTTAAAAAATAAAAAGAATGCCACTATCGACGAAGTTTACGAAGAAACCGGCGTGGAAAAAAGACGCATAATTAAATTTATCCGCCAGGGCCGGCTGCTCACCGCTTCTGGAGAACCATTTGATATATTTGTCGAGTGTGAAAAATGCGGTGCCCCCATTCGTGAAGGAAGGCTTTGCGATAGTTGTGCAAAAACAATCCGCGAGGAACTAAAAAGCCCTTTTAAGAAGGAAAAAGAAAAAGAAGAATCCCGCAGGGAATTTAAGAAATCGGGGCAGATGTATACCGCTGATAGGAGAACCAAGAAGAGCGACTGATTGAAGAAGAGAGGTGAGAGAAATGAGAATTTCTCCCAAGCAATTTGAGCAGGTAATGGCTGTCTACCGTAACCAGATGCAAAAAACACCGGAAAAAACGGAAACCGGACGTAAAGATTCTCTATCCCTATCAGGAGATGCCAAGGCGGTCAATGAAGTGCGCGATCTTTTGAAATTCACCCCGGAAGTACGCCAGGAAAGAATAGATGAAATTAAAAAAGCAATAGAAAACGGAGAATACAAAGTGGATGGGCAAAAGGTTGCGGAAAAAATGCTTCAGCACATGGCTGTTGACCGCTTCCTGGGAGAGAATGACTGAGGGAGGTTAGAAAATGAAAGCCGCATTTAAAGAGCTGGATTCCCTTCTGGCGCGGGAAAAAAAACTTTACGGGGAACTTGTTGAGCTGGCCAAAACCAAGCAGGAATACCTCGTGGAAAATGACCTGGATGGTATTGGGACAGCCGTTGCCGACGAGGAAGAAATACTGGAAAAAATTGCAGGGGAAGAAGATAAGCGGAAGGACCTGCTGGGGCAACTCGAAGGGCAGGAAAAATCCTTTTCTGAGCTCTGCGGGGAAGCCCCAGATGATCTGGTGCAGAGCCTCCGGGAAACCCGGGAGGGCTTGCTCTTGGTTCTGGAGGAACTCTGGGAGGTTAACGAAACCAATTACCGGTTGATCCAGGGCTCCCTGGAATTTAACAATAACCTGGTTAATTCCCTGGTCAAAATCAGGGGCAGCAGTACCTACAGCAAGGAGGGAAACCGGGAGGAAACCCGATCTTTCCTCGATAAGAGAGCCTAGGAGGACTTGCCATGAGCAATTTTGCCATATTTCAAACAGGACTGCGCAGCCTGCGGGCCCACCAGCAGGCTCTTGATACTACAGCCCACAATATTGCCAACGCCAATACCCTCGGCTATGCCCGCCAGCGGGCGGAAATGAGAACCCACCGCCCCATGGCAATGCCTGCCATGAATAACAACGGCCAGGCCGGCCAGATGGGGACAGGAATCCATATTACCGAAATCACCCAAATTCGGGACTATTTCCTGGACCAGCAGGTCAGGCACGAATTAAGCCGGAAAGGAACCTGGGATGGTGAAGCGGAGAAACTCACCAGGATCGAAACCTTCTTAAACGAGCCTTCAGGCGAGGGTCTTGCGGCAACTTTTTCCCAGTTTTTTAAAGAACTTGAGGCTTTGTCCCAGTACCCCGAGAGCACCGCGACCCGCCAGTCAGTAATTGAAAATGGTCGAATGCTTGCCGATACTTTTAACCAGGTCTACAATCAACTCGGAACATACCGGGAGGATTTAAACGACAGCGTTGAAGCCCGGGTCCTGGAGATAAATACCCTGGGGGAGCGGTTGGCCGACCTGAACGCCCAGATTGTCAGGGCCAAAGGCTACGGGGACAACCCCAACGATCTGATGGACCAGCGCCAGCTGATTACCGAAGAGCTTGCCGAGCTGGTAAATATTCGGGTTAAGGAAGATAATTACGGCAGCTGGAATATCAGCATCGGGGGTTTCCACCTGGTCAAAGGGGATTCGGTCCACGAAATAGAGGCCTATGAAGGCGAAGAAAACGACGGCCTGTTTTCCCTGCGCTGGGAACACAACGGCCACCCTGTTACCCTGCAGAGCGGAAAAGTAGAAGCCTTAATCAGGGGCAGGGATGAATACACGGGTAATTTCCAGGAACGATTGAATAATATTGCCGATACGCTGAGGGAAGAATTCAATGCCCTCCACCGCGAGGGACATGGACTCGATGGCTCCACGGGACATGATTTTTTCCTTGGTGAGGGCGCAGGTGTGATTTCGGTTAATCCCCATATCGTTGAAAACCGCAGTGCTTTTGCTGCGGCAATAATAGAAGAAGATGGGGATGTTGATCCCGACCTGGTCCCGGAGGGAAATGCCGATAACATTTTCCGGATGCTGGAGCTTCGCGATGAGAGAATAATGGAAAATGGGACTGCTACCATGGAAGATTTCTACCGCAGCTTTACTACCGAAATCGGGGTCCTGGGTCAGAAAGCTGACCGCATGGGACATAACCAGGAGAACCTGGTGAGTAACATAAAGAAGAAGCGAGAAGAAGTTTCCGGGGTTTCCCTGGATGAAGAAATGGCGAATATGATCCGTTTTCAGCACGGCTACAACGCTGCTTCGCGGTTAATAAGCAGGATGGATGAGATGATGGATTCGCTGATAGCGATGGTCCGCTAGGAGAGGAGTGAAGAAAAATGAGGGTAACAGACAGAATGATGTCCATGAATTTATCCCAGCACCTGCATAACAGCATGCGTCGCATGGATAAATTTTACGACCAGCTTTCCACGGGAAAGAAATTTTCCCGGCCTTCACAGGATCCAATGGGAGCCCTTTTTTCCATGCGGGCCCGCAATGACATTGAAATCAATGACCAGTTCCGAAAAAACGTGGAATCAGCAGAGGACTGGCTAAATAATACAGATAACCTGATGGATAATCTGGGCAAGATTGCCCACAGGGCCAGTGAACTCATGGTCCAGGCTGCCAATGAAACCCACGAGAAAACAGGCTATGATTCCATAGCCAAGGAGGTAAAAGAACTTCGGGAAGGACTTTTAGAGCTTGCCAATACCCGCTTCGGTGACCGCTATATTTTCAGCGGCCAGCGGACCCAGTCACCCGCCTATGAGAGGGTTGTTGACCCGGATACCGGCGAGGTGTCCTTCAATTACCTGGGGGATGATGGCGGGATTACCTTCCGCCTTGCTCCTGGAGCCGAGGTATCCATTAACCTGAATGGGGAAGAGGTTTTCCAGCCCTTTTTTGATATCCTGGGGAATTTCATGGAGAATCTGGCCAATGGAGATTCCCAGGCCATATCCCAGGTTGACAAGGCGGCTATTAACGGACAGATGGATAATTTTCTCGCCCAAAGGACCGAAGTTGGGGCCCTGGGAAGAAGAATGGAGCTTTCCAGAGAAAGGCTCATAGACCAGGAGGTTCACCTCCGGAAATCCCTGGCCGATGCAGAATCAGTTGATATTGCCAAAGTAATTTCCGAACTCAACATGGAAGAAAACGTTTACCGTTCTGCCCTTGCAGCAGGAGCAAGAATTGTCCAGCCCAGTTTGATTGACTTCTTGAGGTAAAAACCATGAATGTTATGATCAATCCCGTGACACTTGATATTACCTGGGGCCGGGTTGATGTAGATTACAGGCCATCTCAGCACGATATTAACGTTTATGATGCCCATTCCGGGGCTAAATACTGGGCAGAATATTCCCAGAAAAAAGGGATAGAAGGGATAGAAGAAATTGCCAGCAGGGGTTACCGGCTGGGTAGGATTGAAACCGGCCACGCTCTGGCTGATGAGGCCAGGATTGCTTCCCAGCCCCGCACCTACCATGTTGATGTTGGCTTTATGCGCGGGCCAGAGATTAATATTGAGGAAAACAGGCTGGATTTGAGTGTTGTGCCTCGCGGAAGGCACATAAATGTTTTAAGATGAAGGAGTGGTTTCCTTGAAACTGCAAACAACGCGATTTGGGGAGTTTGAAGTCCCCGAGGATGAAATTCTGGAATTTCCCGAAGGATTATTTGGTTTTGAGAAGGAAAGGCGGTTTGTGCTCCTAGCAACCCAGGAAAAATCGCCCTTTTTTTGGCTCCAATCAGTGGATGATCCGGACCTTGTTTTTATTGTCAGCGAACCCTGGGGTTTTGTTGAGAACTATGAATTTCAATTGCCCCAGGAAAGTAAAAAGAAGCTGGAAGTAAAAGAAGAAAAAGATCTCCGAGTTTTTTGTCTGGTTGTGATCCCCGAAAATCCCCAAAAAGCAACTATGAATCTAAAAGGGCCCCTGGTATTGAACCTGCCCCAACGGACCGGGAAACAGGTAATTATCAATGAAAATTTCAGCACCAGGCACCCAATATTTGAAGAAGCTTCGGCCTCGGCTTAGGGGGTGAAGAATTGTTAGTTCTTACCCGAAAAAAAGGTGAAAAGATTGTAATTGGGGATAATATTGTCCTTACGGTGGTGGATATTAAGGGGGATCAAATTCAACTTGGTATCGAAGCACCCCGAGATATCCCGGTGCACCGGGAAGAAGTATACAAGGAGATCCAGGAGGAAAACGTCAGGGCCCTAGAAGCTAAAGGAGTGGACCTGGAAAGCATCCAAAAGCTACTGGAAAAAAAGAAGGGGGAATAAGGAGAAAAATTGTTTAAATGGTTGAAAATAATAATTAAATTAGAAAATTGCCCGAAAATTGGAATTAAAAAGGAATAAATAAAAGCCGAATAATTGGGTGAAAGGAAAAATTCAGCAACTTTTCCTCTGTTTTCAAAAAGAACCGAGGAATGGTTTCTGAAAGAGGAAAGTTTTCCGGCCGGGACTTTCTTCTAAAGTAACCAAAAAAGCCGCAAGGAAGCGGCAAAAAAACTATCACGGAGGAGTGTTTATTAATGAGAATTAATCAGAACATTACAGCTATCAACGCATGGCGGAACCTGGGAATGACTGATAGGGCAATGGGAAAAACAATGGAGAAGTTGTCATCGGGACTCAGGATTAACCGGGCGGCTGACGATGCTGCTGGACTAGCTATCAGTGAGAGGATGCGGAGTCAGATCAATGGTCTTGATCGGGCTAGTTCTAATGCACAAGATGGTATTTCTTTAATCCAAACTGCTGAAGGAGCTCTTGATGAAACTCACGCTGCTCTGCACCGGATTCGCGAATTGACAATTCAGGCCGCTAATGAAGTGAATGAACATGGAGATGTCCAGAAGATTCAGGATGAAGTAGGACAGCTTCTTGCAGAAATTGATCGTATCGCTGACACGACTGAATTCAACACCAAAAATATCCTTGGTGATTTTGGAGTGCAGGATGACGGAGAGGGGGGAACTGAGCCTGTAACTGAATTAAATATTGCCCTCCAAATCGGGGCAAATGCTGAACAGACTATGGAAGTAACTCTGCAGGATATGGGAACCGAAGCCCTTGCAACTGTTGTAGATGATGTTACCAATGCTGCCCACCTTGGAGAGATAAGTATTACTGATGCGGCTGATGATGAAAATGCTTTAACATTTGATGAGGTAATCAGGGTTGTGGATGCCGCAATAGATGAAGTCTCCGAATTCCGCTCTCAGTTGGGCTCCTTCCAGAACCGCCTCGAGCATACCATTAATAACCTGGAAGTAGCCAGCGAGAACCTCACTGCCGCTGAATCCAGAATCCGTGATGCTGACATGGCTGCCGAGATGATGGCCATGACCCGCCACCAGATCATGACTCAAGCTGGAACAGCAATGCTGGCCCAGGCCAACATGAGGCCGCAGAGCGTGCTGCAGCTATTGGGCTAAGTTAAAAGGGTTTAAGGCCGGTCGGGTTTTACCGGCCGGCTTTTCCTTTTTAATTTTAAGGAGGTGGAGCTATGAAGTTCAATGACCTGCCGCTTCTCCAGCTGAATTCAGGGCAGTATGCTCATCGGATAGAAACGGGTTTTGAATCTGGGAGTGGGAGAACGCGGGGAGAGACGGTGGAAGAAGTTCAAAAAGCCGCTAACCAGGACCTGGAAAAACAGGTCCAGGAAGAGGTCGATGATTTTAACGAAACTGTAGAGAGTTTTATGGTCCGGGATCTTAAGTTCCAGATTCACCGGGATTCCGACCGCCTGTTTGTCCAGGTGATAGATGTCATTCAAGACGAAGTGGTAAGTGAAATGCCGCCGGAAGAATTTCTGGACATGGTAGCCAAAATCCAGGACATGGTAGGAATAATATTGGACGAGTTGGTTTAAGAACTACGGTGTAATGTCAAGGAGGAAATAAAAGGAAAATAATAAAAAAGGCTTAAAAAAGTACACCACTCCCTAAACCGAAAAA
>PWGV01000137.1 GCA_003554585.1 Halobacteroidaceae bacterium
AGAAATCGCCTTTTTAAGCTCTTCGGGGCTGGTCATATCCAACTGCCCGGTTTTAATTTCGTACCGGGGGAGCAGTTCCCGGACTACTTTATGGCTTGAACCATAGAGAACCCGGTGAGCAAGCAGTTCATCTCCCGGCTTTAATAATGATAAAAGCGTGGAGCTGATGGCGGCCATACCCGTAGCAAAAGCAACTGCTTCTTCTCCTTCTTCCAGGTCGGCCATCCTCTCTTCAAATAATTTTAAGGTGGGGTTATTGCCCCGGGTATAAACATAGCCAGGGGCTTTAAAGTCAAAGACTCCTTCCGCCTGTTTCAGGTCGGGGAAAGAAAAAGTTGAAGTCATGAAAATGGGGGGATTTAAGGCCCGGGCAAAATTTTCCTCCTTGCCGTGGATAGCCCGGGTTTGAAAATCTTTCTTTTTCAATTATATCTACCTCCTCCGAGCAGGGTTTTTCCTCCCCGTTATTTAATTGTTAAAATATAAAGTCAGCGAGGAGGTTTATTATGCTGCTAGCAAAAAAGAGAGAAGAAATCGTTTTTTATTGCCAGAAGATAGCCGAAAAAGGCCTTACTCCTGGAACTTCTGGAAATATTAGTGCCTTTGACCCCGAACAGTCCTTACTTGCAATAAGCCCTACGGGGATGGATTATGAAAAATTAACCCCCGGGGATATCGTGGTTATGGACCTGGAGGGGAAAATAGTTGATGGAGAGCGGAAGCCCTCCAGCGAGTTCGAACTGCACCGCATCTTTTATACAGAAAGGGATAACGTGGGTGCAGTTGTACACACCCACTCCCGGTTTGCAACAACCCTGTCCTGCCTGGGATGGGAACTTCCGGCCATCCATTATATCCTGGCCTTTGCCGGGAAAAAAGTCCCCTGTGCTCCCTATGTAACCTACGGAACCCCCGGGCTGGCCGAAGCAGTTTTCCAGGCGGCAGAAAACTACAACGCGGTCCTGATGGGTAATCACGGGCTCCTCGCTCTCGGAGAAAATATCCACAGAGCTTTTATCACCGCTGAAAGCGTCGAATATGCCGCGGAGCTATACTGGAGGGCTCTGGCCCTGGGCAGACCCAATACAATAAGGAAGGAAGAAATGGAAAGAGTTGCTGAAAAATTCTCTACTTACGGCCAGCAGCTTTAAAAAACAACTCGGGAGCCAGGCTCCCGGGTTTTTTATTTTCCGGGAGAAATATCCCCGTAGGCAATTATCCCGCCTGCTTTTTCTGCTTTTTTTACCCCCCGGACAATTGACTCTGCCATTACCTCTGCGGCCAGCATCCCCAGGGTATTGATATTTGCTTTCTTTTCTCCGGTAGAAAGGACAAAAATAATATCGCCATCGGACATGGTATGAGCAGGGTAAACAGTTCGAGCCAGGCCGTCGTGGGCCATTTTAGCTACTCTTGTGGCCTGGGCAGGAGTTAAAAAGCAATCCGTAGCAATAACTCCCAGCATTGTATTGCTGCCAAAGGAAGCCTTTTCCTCTGCTGCTAAAAACATGTCCCTGGTTTTAAGGAACTTTTCTCCGTCCCAGATCCCCGCAATAATTTCTCCGGTTTCCGGGTCTCGAATTTCACCCAGGCCATTTACAATGGCAATTCCTCCCAAGACACCTCCGCCCGGCAGGGACACTGCAGAACTACCGCACCCGGCCTTCATCATCATTTTTGGCCCTGCTGCCTTGCCTACAGTGGCGCCTGTGCCTGCTCCAATGCTGCCCTCGATCTGGAACCCTTTTTCTGCATTTTCGCAGGCCCTGCGGGCCATATTGCGGTCCGGCCAGGCTCTTTCCCCTACCTCCAGATCATAGATAATGGCACCTAGAACAATGGGAACCAGGCCCCCGCCGGTCCGGTAACCTATATTTTTTTCCGCAAGGAAATCCATAACTCCCCCAGCAGCATCCAGGCCCCAGGCACTTCCTCCTCCCAGGTAAATCCCATGAACCCGCTCTACCATCATATCGGATCCCAATAGTCCCAGTTCCCTTGTTCCCGGAGCACCTCCCCGAAGATCGACACCGGCCACAGCACCTGCAGGAGGTGTCAGGATAACGGTGCAACCCGTGAGAGCATTTTGGTCAGTGAAATGGCCCGCCTTTATTCCTGGAACCCGGGTAATATTATCAGCCATCTTATTTCTCCCCCTGGATTTTTTCCAGGCGCGGGTTTTCGGTTATCCCCGGCACCCGACCTCGCTTGGCAATGGGTTTTCCTTCTACCTCTTTAATATCCATGGTCATGTCATTGGCCCGGGCCCCGGATATATAACTGCCCACTCCAAAGGAATCGGCCCCGGCTTCGGCAAGTTCCCTGATCCTGTCCGGATTGAGCCCCCCGGAAACAACAATTTTGACCTTTTCAAAACCTTCCTGGTCCAGCCGGGCCCTGACTTCTCGAACCAGGTCACTGGTAACTCCTCCTCTTTCGCCGGGGGTGTCAAGGCGAACTCCCTCCAGGTGGGAGCCCATTTCCCGGGCAACCCGCAGGGATTCCTCAGCCTCGTCCTTGAAAGTATCCACCAGGACGATCCGGGGATGTTCGGAATCCAGGTAGCGGTCATAGGCCAGGGCCCCTTCCAGGGTATCACCTAAAATCAAATATAGAGCATGGGGTGCTGTTCCCTGGGCTTTTTCGCCGGCCATCCGGGCAGCCAGGATACAGCTGATCCCGTCCGCTCCGCCAGTAGTTGCCGCCCTTTCCATGACGGGGGCAACAGAGGGATGGAGGTGGCGGGCCCCAAAACAGATCACGGGCAGGTCCCCTGCTGCCAGCTTGCATTCCCGGGCGGCCTGGGCCCAGCCGCTGTTGCTGGCAAGGATCCCCAGCAGGGGAGTCTCATAAAGACCAAAGGAACCGTAAGGGCCCTTCAACCGGAAGACCACCTCGCCTTTTTCCATAAATTCGCCTTCGGGCAGGGACCAGATTTCAATTCCGGTATGCTCCAGGAGGGCCAGCGCTTCCTCTATTCCTGCAAAAAGCCCGCTCTTGCTGGGAGAAATCTCTGCGGTTACTTCGGTTTCCAGTTTGCCCATTCTCTGCAAAATTTCCCTGGTCCGGAGGAAATAAATATCGGTGGTCCACCCCGCGATAATTTCCTCGTGTTCGGCGCTGTGCAAACCCCTCTCTGCTTTTAGTTTATAGTTAACATCTTCCCACTCCAGAAATTTCGGCAATTTAAGCCTCCTCCCCGACTTCGCCCCCCAGGGTTTTTTCTATTTCCTGCAGAGCAAATTCGTGAATACCCTCGTCATTACTGGCCACCAGGTTGCGGTCCACAAAAACTTCGTAATTCAACATCCGGGCCTGGGCGACTGTATACAGAACACAGATATTGGTCAGAACCCCCGCAATTTCGATGCTCTTGATATTTTTTTCCCGGAGGGTCAGGTCCAGGTCTGTGCCAAAAAACCCATCAAAGCGCCTCTTTAGAACAACTTTTTCTCCCGACCGGGGTTTTAACTCTGAAACAATTTCCGACCCCTCTTCCCCACCTATAGCATGCGGGGGAAACATCCGGAATTCTTTGTCTTCTGGTTCGTGATGATCGCAAACAAAAATTACAGGAAGATTTTTTTGCCGGTAGGCCTCTAGCCTCTTTTTTATGCCCGGAACTATCTTCGGCCCCGGGGAGCCAATGGTTAAAGCTCCATCAGGTTCAATAAAATCTTTTAACATATCCACAACAATCAGGCAATCCTTCATCTTATCTCCTCCCCTGCAATTATTGGTTCTGCAAGCTCCTGTCCCCCGGGTTCTCTCTGCAGCGAGATCAGTACCAGGGGCAATGCGAAAACTGTTCCCAGGACTGCCAGCCGCAGTCCCCAGGCCAGGCTCCATATTTCAGCGCCAGCCCCGCTCAGGTAGGGGCCGAGGCTGTAAACAATACTGTACATGGTGCAGAAAAGTCCGAACCCTGTTCCCTGGAGGTTTGCGGGCAGGGTCCGCATTACATGAGCATTAATTAAAGTATTCTGGCTGGTGCAGGTGACACCCATCAGCAAAAGTAAAATAACTGTAATTATTGGCGTGGTGGGATAGGTAAAAACCGAAAAAACAAGGAGATTTATTCCCAGAATCCCGGCCATTACCAACCGAGCATCAAAGCGGTCAGCGAGCCAAGCTATCCCCATTTTGGTGACCATTCCCGCAACTGGAACCCAAAGCCAGAGGCGATTGGCCTGAATGAGGGTGTAACCCTTATCCTCAACCAGGAAAGTTGGAATAAAGGACTTAAAAGCGGTCCAGGTTAAAGCACCCATTCCTCCCACCAGGATAGCCCAAAGGAGAAAGCCCCGGATTTCCTTCTGGCCCAGGGCTTTTAAAGTAGGTTTGAGGTTTTCTCGCCCGGACCTCTCCTGCAGGGCCTGGATTGGTTTACGACTGAAAATTGCGAAGATAAAAGTTGCCAGGGCAGCTGCAACTCCTGCTAATATATACAGTCCCCGCCAGCC
>PWGV01000014.1 GCA_003554585.1 Halobacteroidaceae bacterium
CTACGTTTTTCGGGAAGGCCAAAATTTTATCCGCATAAACAGGGCACTTTCAGCTTTGCAACCCCCGATTTTCCTGTTTTACTGTCAAACTGCAGAATAAGGTCTTTTCTGATCATATATGGGTAGTTGAAAAGTCCTCGACTATGGATAAAAGCTTATTGAAGATCACCTGAAGCTTGCAGAAAAACTTGCCCACATTAGAGCCCATAGCAGAGCATCTTAAAACGAGGAGTATTGTCCTCGAAAAAACCCGTTGAGGGTTTATAGTGTTACTTGAACTTCATCATTCATCACCTCCAACTGCCATTTATAATGGGTGTAACCCCGGCAGTTTTCTTGATGCTCGAGGGGTTTAATTCTGTTTAACTAAATTTAAAAAAAGGACAATGGAGATAAGTATTATTGAAGGGAAATTACTGAAAATAGGGAAAATTATTATTATGCTAATTCACTTGGGGAGGTTTTAAAAACGATGATCTGGAGATGCAAAATAAAAAGATCAAAAGAAAAAGTTGGGATTTTGTTATTGACATTTGTTTTTTTGGCATTCATATTTGCTGGATGTGATGGGGTTGAGCCGGAGACATATTTTGTTTCAGGGCAGGTACTGGATAATAAGGGGGTTGGAATAGAGGGTGTGATGTTAAATTTTAGTGGAGGATTTGGGACTGCAGAAACGGATGAGAATGGAAAATGGAGTAAACCGGGATTAGAAGGAACGGTTACGATTACCCCGGTTAAAGAAGGATGGACATTTGAACCCGAAAACTTGGAAGTATCTGCAGAGGCAGTTGATGTGGATTTTGTAGGGGAAATAGTTGTTTCTGCAATTAAGTATACATTAAAAATAAAGGTAGAAGGGGAGGGGAAAGTTGACCCCCCGGAAGGGGTCTATGATTATGAAGAAGGGGATGAAGTGCAGCTAGAAGCCACACCCGAGGAAGATTGGGCGTTCAGCCATTGGGTAGGAGATGTAGAGGAGCAGGATGCAGCAGCAACTACGGTGATAATGGATGAAGACAAAACAATTAAGGCAGTTTTTGAAAAGGAATTTGAGGATCATCCCATAGAATTCAATGATGAAAATCTAGAAAAAGCTATCCGGGAAGCAATCGGCAAAATGGAAGGGGAGTTGTTTTTAAGTGATGTAATTGACCTTGAAGAATTAAATGCCAGGGGAAGAGAGATAGAATCTTTAGAAGGAATACAGCATCTTCAGAACATAAAAATGCTTTATTTACAGCATGATCGTCATGATTCTGTGGATAGAAAGGACTGGACATATAATAAGATAGAAGACCTAGCTCCCCTTAAAAAACTGATCAGTCTGGAAGCCCTGAATTTCAGGTATAACAAAGTGTCCGATATCAGCCCCCTGGAGAATTTGACCAGCCTGGAATGGCTGGTGTTCTGGCATAACGAGGTTGTGGATATCAGCCCTCTAGAGAACCTGATCAGTTTGGAAATACTGCATTTCTGGTAACCAGGTTGTTGATATCAGCGCCCTGGAGAACCTAACCAGTCTGGAGGTACTCTCTTTCTGGAGTAACGAGGTACCCGATATCAGTTCCCTGCAAAATTTAATCAATCTAAAAGTGCTGTCTTTCTATTCTAATCAGGTATCGGATATCAGTGCCCTGGAAGACCTGACCGGTCTGGAAAGACTGTCTTTCTATTCTAATCAGGTACCCGATATCAGTTCCCTGCAAAATTTAACCAGCCTCAAAAGCCTGGATTTCTCATCTAACGAGGTATCGGATGTCAGTTCCCTGGCAAATTTAACCGAACTAGAAAGATTAAGTTTCAGTCGTAATGAAGTTTCGGATATCAGCTCTCTGCAAAACCTGATCAATCTGCAATGGCTGAGCTTCAGAGAAAACAAGGTGTCCGATATAGCGGCTCTTGTAAATAATCCCGGTTTTGGTAATGGAGACGAAATAGATATGCGCTGGAACTATCTTGACTTAACCCCGGACTCAAAAAACATGCAGGATATAAACAGTTTAATGGGACGGGGAGTTTCTGTTGAATACGAACCCCAATATCCCAGATTTACTCTGGAAATTATGTTGAATGAAGATGAAGCTGGGGAAGTCCACAGAGACCCCTGCCAAGAAAAATACTTAGAGGGGACAGTAGTTGTCCTGACAGCAGTTTCTAATGAAGGGTGGGTGTTCAGTCATTGGGGAGGCGATGCTGAAGGATCTGATGCTGTTATAGAGATAGAAATGGATGGCGATAAAACAATTGAAGCTTTTTTTGATAAAAAGATAGGATTTGCAGATGAGAACCTTGAAGAAGTTGTGAGGGAAAAAATTGGCAAACCAACGGGTGATATTTATGAAAGCGATGTTATAGGAGTGGAAGAATTGGATGCAAATGCAAGGGAGATAAAATCCCTGGAAGGGATTCAACATCTGCAGAACCTGGAAGACCTTAAGTTTGGCTATAACCAGGTATCGGATATTAGCCCCCTGGAAAGCTTAATCAATCTGGAATGGTTGTTTTTCGTGGAAAACGCGGTATCGGATATCAGCTCTTTGCAAAGCTTAACCAGCCTGAAAGGGCTGTTGTTCGGGAATAACTCGGTATCGGATATCAGCCCCCTGGAAAACTTAAAAAAATTGGAATTGCTGAGCTGCAGCAATAACTTGGTATCGGATATCAGTCCTCTGCAAAACTTAATCAATCTGGAAGTACTTTATTTCAGGGAAAACAGGGTGTCCGATATATCAGCTCTGGTAAATAATCCCGGTTTTGGTAATGGAGACGAAATAGATATGCGCTGGAACTATCTTGATTTAACTCCAGGCTCACAAAACATGCAGGATATAAACAATCTAATCGGACGAGGAGTAGGTGTTCATTATGATCCTCAGCATGATCCTCCCGGGAAGCAAACCTCCCATTCGACAGCCGGTGGAGTAACTTTTTACCTGCGGTTAGCTCCTGCGGCTACCTTCCCTACAGGGACTTCGGATGATGGAGAAGCTACAGTTGGTCATAATTTTTGGGTGGCAGAAACTCAGGTGACCTATGAACTCTGGTATGAGGTGCGGGAATGGGCAGAGGATAATGGTTATACTTTTATCAGGGAAGGCAGAGAAGGAAGTGATGGCGACACCGGTAAAGAACCTTCGAGCAGGAAGAATGAACCGGTTACCCGTATAAACTGGTATGACAGTATAGTGTGGTGCAATGCCCTGTCTGAATATATGGGATATACCCCCATTTATACAGTAAATGGTCAGGTTGTCAGGGATGTAACGAATATTGATCATCAGGATGTGGTAGCAGAAGAGGAAGATGGTTTCCGCCTGTTAACAAGCAATGAATGGGAATTAGCCGCGCGCTATCAGGGGAGTAATAGCTCCCATGGAGCCCTGGAATATCCAGTCGGGAGCGGTCAGTACTGGACGCAGGGGAACTATGCCAGTGGAGCAACCGACGATTATAATAATGAAGAAGCGACCAGGGCAGCCGCCTGGTATGAAGAGAATAGCGGAGGAAAAACTCGGGATGTAGGTCAGAAGCCGGGGGCAGGAAATGGCCTGGGCGCATTTGATATGAGTGGAAATGTATGGGAGTGGTGCTTTACACAAATGGGTAATGGAGCCTACCGGGTTATTCGAGGCGGCAGCTGGCACGACGATGCCAGCGAATTGCAAATTAGCAAAGTTAGCAGCAATCTTCACTTTAGTTCCAATAATTTCATGGGGCTTCGCCTGGCGAGGACGCACTTTTAACTTATGCTTTCCTACCTTTTTTTATCGTTTGCAAAAAAAATTTGGAAGTCTCTAAGTGGGAGCAGGGAAAACAGGATGTGGGTAGAACTGTTAAAAAGATATTATAAAACCCAGAACTTTGAGGAAGTTTCTATCACTCCAAGAAGTATCGGGAAGAATAATGCCAGTTATAGGGAAGTCATTTGATCAGGTGGGACTGGGGGAAAAAATCGAGTCTCCTTCTCCAGTCCCAACTCAAAAGGGCTAAGGCTTTTTAAAAAGGAATAGCTACAAATAGCCGGCCCCTACAACCGCAGTCGCTCGTTGGCTGAAAATAACTGGCACTTGCAACTGGAACCCTTCCCTGCCACAGAACAGCTTGTTGATTTTCCCAATCAAAGCAAAAGTATAAAGGAAGGACTGGTCTCAGCAGTTTAAACGGTTATCTTTTTTTTTTACCCATAATTTTTGTTTATCAGGTTTAAAGAAAAAAGATTATTAACAGGGAGGTGAGGAAAAGACCTATTGCGCAAAACCAGTGGGGTTAACGGCACTGGCCCGACTGCCCTGGAATTATTATTAAAAAGACGGTTGTTTTAAAGGAGGAGACATTAATAACATGAGGAGTTCTCTATTTAAAGGGCTGGGAATATTGGCTTTGCTGGTAGCGTTGACACTGGCAATGACCGGTTGTGAGCCTGCAGTTGAAACAGTAACCCTCACCATTGAAATTGA
>PWGV01000169.1 GCA_003554585.1 Halobacteroidaceae bacterium
AAACTTGAAGGAATAAACAACAAAATCAAGGTTATAATTCGCAAAGCTTATGGTTACCATGACTATGAATATTTGACTTTGAAAATCAAGGAGGCTTGCTCAGGTTATCCATAAAAATTGGAAGTTATTGGTTCCACTATAATGGAGGAGAACCATAAAAAAAGGCCCTTAGAAAAAGGGCCTTTCAACTATTAGTTTGTGTTAATTTTCAACTGCTTTGTATCCTTATCCCATTCAACCTCTACTTCATATCCCAGGGTAATAACCTCCGGCATAACCAGAGTTCTATCACCATGTAAAATGGGATGCTGTTCAAAATTCCAGTGTTTGCGGTTACCGAAAGCAACATTTTTTTCAAGCTGGATGATAATCCTTATATCTTTTTCTTTGTCCATCATTGCTACAGTTCGAGGATCCTCAAACCAGTGAACTTCTGCTCCCAGGGCACTAAAGACTGCACGGAGGGGAATAAGTAATTGCCCATCCCTGATGACCGGGTCTACATCTGTTTGTACTGTCTGGCCATTAACTATAATCTGTATTTCACTTAAATCCTGGCTGGAAAACCCTGTTACATCAAGTGGGAATTGGAGCTCATTATTTTGAGCTGCAAAAATAGACCCCCCAACCAAAACTGAGATCATAAATACAATAAAAGAAATTTGAGAAATTTTTTTGCAAAACATTTTAAAACCCCCTTTTCAAAAACTCATAATACATTACACACCGATTTGTTCTTCCATTAACCCCTCCTGGCAAATTAAAAATTGTCCAAACCAAGAAATAATTTTTCCTTTTTTCAGAAACTGGATGGAATGGGTTAATCTATTATAACACGCGAACAAACGTGCTGCAAGTTACCCCGAACGAATATTTTCCTCTTTATAAGAATTCCCATTTTTTCCGATAATTAAACTAAGGATTTTTTTAAAGAGTTACCACAATCCATTTCCCGTATCCAAGAACTCCCTCTCCCCTCTTTTTCGAAAAACGGAAGGTTTTACTTGAAAAACTGAAAATATTATTTTAGCAAATAGAAACGGGTGATTTTTATGGAAAAAACCATCCTCTTTGTTGATGATGAAGAAGCTGTTTTAAGAGCATTTAAAAGATGCTTCCTATTTTCTGACTATCCAGTCTACCTCGCTTCAAGCGGAGAAGAAGCGCTTAAAATTCTTTCCTCTGCCCCTATAAGTATTATCATTTCTGATATTAGAATGCCCCAGATGGATGGATATTCTTTATTAAAAATTGTCCGGGAAAAGTATCCGGATGTAATCAGAATAATCCTGAGTGGATATGCTGACGAAGAAATCCTGGTAAAGGCTTTCCAGAAAAACCTGGCCAAAATGTACCTGTTAAAACCCTGGGATAATGAAGAATTACTGCAGATGTTGGAAATTTTTTTTAGCTTGGAAGAGCGCCTGCAGGGAAAAAATCTTCCCTTCCACCTAAACCACCTGGAAGATCTCCCTCCCCTGGGTTTTACTTACTATAAAATTCAAGATTTAATTGAAAAAGATCGCTCAATGGACGAAATTGCTAAAGCTATAGGGGAAGATCCTGCAATAGCTGCCCGATTACTCCGGGTTGTAAATTCGGCCTTTTACCGGGTTAACACGGCTTCAATTAAGGACGCCCTCTTATATTTGGGTCTGGTTAATACCAAAAATATAATTTTAACTTCCTCCGTTTTGGACTGGTTAGAAAAAGACCGGGTAGGAAATTTATACCAGGAAACTCTTTGGCGACATTCCAGCCTCTGCAACAAAATATCCAATGTTTTATTTCGCTACCTTTTAGATAAAGAAGTCCCCAAAACCCACACTACTGCTGGGCTTTTCCACGACCTGGGCAGGGTTTTCCTTGTGAAATATTTCGGGGGAAATTATCCCCATAAAAGACCCAAGGAAAACCAGACCATTTCCGCCCAGGAAAAGGAATCCCTGGGCATAGATCACTCGGAAATGGGGGCTTTCCTCCTCAACTGCTGGGAACTTTCCCTGCCCATTATTGAAGCAGCAATGTACCATCACCATCCTCTTGATGAAAATATTATTCACAAAGAACTGGTAGCAATTGTCCACCTGGCGGATTATTTTGCCCACAAAATAATCCGGGCCCGCTACCAGTCTCACATCTACCCCCAAATATTTGATTTTTTTGGAGTAAGTGAACAGGAGATTGCAAAAATCCTATCAACCAAAAAAGGGCTTAAATAATCACCTGTTTTTTTCACTAATATCCAGGCCAGTTTTGGTCTGGGCAAGCCCCCCTTTAGCTGTTTCTTTTAAAGATGAGGGTAATGATCGACCGATATCAGCCAGGGCATCAACTACCTCATCGGGAGGGATTACACTTTTCAACCCTCCCCTGACCAGGTCTACGGCAAGCAGAGCCTGGACAGCGGCAAAACCATTTCTCTTAACACAAGGAACTTCAACCAGCCCACCTACTGGATCACAAACTAGACCCAGCATATTTTTTACTGCCAGGGCAAAAGCCTGGAAAACCTCTTCTTCTTTTCCTCCCAGCATATACATGGCCCCGGCTGCAGCCATTCCGCCAGCCACACCACATTCAGCCTGACAACCCCCTGCTGCCCCGGCCATTTCCAGTTTTTCACCAACAACCATCCCCGTTCCTGCAGCTATCAGTAACCCATTTTTTAATTTTTCTTCCCCTAGGTTTTTTTCCTCTTCCAGGGAGAAAAATAATCCAGGAACCACTCCAGAAGACCCCCCCGTTGGCAGGGCCACTATTCTGCCCATTCCTGCATTTTCCTGGGCTACAGCTATAGCATAAATTGCTGCTTTTACTGTCCCAGCTCCAGCAAGAGAACTGTTGTCGGCAAAAAACTCTTGCAAAATCTTGCTTTCATCCTTGATCATGCCACCGGGAGTAGGTTTTTCTCTTTTTAGGCCATCCTGCAGGCTTTCCCGCATCACTTTTAACCTTTTATCCAATTCATTCATTATTGTTTCTCTTTTTGACCCGGTTTCTTCTATTTCTTTTTGCAGAATAACTTCCGCCAGGGATAATTTCTTATCCCGGGAAAGTAAAAGCCAGTTTTTAAAAGTCCATAGCGGTTTCACCCGATCACCTCACCCGCGGGATATAACGGCAGCTCTGGACAAATTCTTTCTGCCGAATTTCCTCAATTAATTCTTTTTCCAAAGGATCATCGCATTCAATAGTCATTGAAGCCAGGCCCCTGGGCTGACTTCGCTCCAGGCGCATATAAGCAATATTGATTTGTTTTTCGGCCAGCAAAGAAGCTATTTTACCTACCATTCCCGGCCGGTCATAATGCAGAATCCAGAGAGACGGATACTTCCCATCCAAATGCACATCAAACCCGTTTATTTTCTCAACAAGAATGTTGCCTCCACCCCGGGAAGAACCTAATAATTCAACCTTCTCTTCTCCATTCCAGAGGGCAATTTCCAGGGAATTGGGATGTCCTGCTGCCTGGTCAATTGTCCTGATTTTATAGGATAAACCCTCCTCTGCTGCAATTTCCAGAGCCCTCGGGATACGGGCGTCAGCAGAGTCCATGTCCAAAAGGCCTCCAATAACAGCCCGATCAGACCCGTGCCCTTTATAGGTGGTAGCAAAAGAACCCAAAAAAGTTATTTCAGCTCTATTCGGTTTTTTGCCCAATATATTGCGGGCAATCTGACCCAAACGGGCTACGCCAGCAGTATGAGAACTAGAAGGGCCAACCATTATTGGACCCAGCACTGAAAAAACTGTTTCTCCCATTATTATCACTCTTCTCCCGGGAATTTCAGGGGCAGAACCCGATTGGTGTAACCGATCCAATCCCTTTTTTCCTTATCACTCAAATCTCTTAATATATAAGGAAATAATCTGGTGAATGCTTTCTCCAGTTTTCTGCTCTCCTTTATCGAAAGCCCATCACGCCATTTTCTAATAAAAAGGACAAACCAGTTGCCTAAAATTTTGGGATTGGTTAGCAAATAAAGTGGAATCCATTCATTGTTTTCATCAATATCACAGGTGTGCTTATGGTGAATATGAAAATTGCTCGCTTTTCCTTCTTCCTCCTTCCAGGAAAAAAGGCCGAGCTCAACTTTTTTAATTTCCTTGGAACAAATGTCGCATTCCAGACCCACTGTGTTCACCTCCTGTTCAGGGAAAAACCCGGTTAACCGGGTTTTATTGATTCTTTACCATTTTTTTGGTTCTCTCAATTATGTCCTGCGGATCAACTTTAAGCCTTGCAACACCCGATCCCATTGCCGCTTTGCCTACAGCACCGGCAACTGCAGGGGCAACCCTTTCATCAAAGGGCTCTGGAATAACCCGATCTTCCCGCAAGTCATCCCCGACCAATTCAGCGATAGCTTCGGCAGCGGCAACTTTCATTTCTTCGTTAATATCAGTGGCTCTAACATCCAGCGCTCCTCTCATTACTCCGGGAAAAGCGAGAACATTGTTGATCTGGTTGGGGTAATCACTCCGCCCTGTTCCAACTATTCTGGCCCCAGCTTTTTTGGCCTTTTCCGGCATTATTTCCGGAGTTGGATTAGCCAGAGCAAAGATTAAGGGCTCGGAATTCATGGAGCGGACCATTTCTTCACTTACAACATCTCCGATAGAAAGGCCAATAAAAACATCTGCCCCTTCCATTGCTTTTTCCAAACCCCCTTTAATATTTTCGGGGTTGGTAATTTGAGCCAGCTCTTCTTTTTCTTTATTCATCCGCTCGGTTCGCCCGCGGAATATTGTTCCCCGGCTATCACAAATTATGGAGTTTCTTGCACCAGCATTAATTAAAAGTTTAAGAGTTGCAATTGCCGAAGCTCCCGCCCCATTGACTACAATCCTAATATCCCCCAGCTTCTTACCCGTAAATCTCAGGGAATTAATAATTCCCGCAAGGGTAACAATTGCAGTCCCATGTTGATCATCATGGAAAATCGCCATGCCCGTTTCTTCTTTCAATCTTCGCTCGATTTCAAAACAGTCTGGAGCAGCAATATCCTCCAGGTTTATCCCAGCAAAAGTAGGTTCCAGCAGTTTAACAAAGTTGACAACTTCATCAATTTCCTTGGTCCCAATACAAAGGGGAAAAGCATCTATGCCCGCAAAATCTTTGAAAAGGACACACTTCCCTTCCATGACTGGCAGAGCAGCTTTCGGACCTATGTCTCCAAGCCCTAAAACAGCGGTTCCGGTCGAAACAACGGCAACCAGATTCCCCCTGGCCGTATATTCATTTACCATTTCTTCGTTTTCTGCTATTTCCTTGCAGGGCTCCGCCACTCCTGGAGAATAAGCCAGGCTTAAATCCCGGGGAGTTTTTACACTAACCTTCCCCCTTACCTCAATTTTTCCTTTGTGCTTAAGGTGAAGTTCCAGAGCTTCTTTCTTAAAATCATCCATAACCTTTACCTCCTTTGGGGAATCCGGTATTTCTCAATCCCCTGTTCAAAAATATCATTACCATGGATATCATTGGCAACCAGAACTGGAAACTTTTCAACTTCAAGACGATGAACTGCTTCGGGCCCGAGGTCCTCATAAGCAATAACCTCGGAAGTTTTTATACAGTGGGAAAGAAGGGCCCCTGCCCCTCCTGTGGCCACAAAGTAAATCCCCCCAAAACGCTGCAGGGCTTCTTTAACTTCCAGGGATCTTTTCCCCTTACCAATAAACCCCTTAACTCCCTCCCTGAGAAGCATTGGAGTGAATGGGTCCATTCGCCCACTTGTTGTGGGGCCTGCTGAACCAACAGGTTTTCCTGGGGGCGTGGGAGTTGGACCAACATAGAAAATCACACTTCCCCGCAGGGGAAAAGGCAGGGGTTTCTTTTCTTCAATTGCCTGAACTATCCTGCGGTGGGCGGCATCACGAGCGGTATAAATAACTCCTGAGAGAAAAACCTTATCTCCAGTTTTTAAATTTTTCAGTCCTTCCGAAGCTAGGGGTGTTGTTAATTCAACCACGGCTATCCTCCTCAAAGCTCAATCTGACCATGCCGGGCTGCATGGCAGTTAAGGTTAACGGCAACAGGTAAAGAGGCAATATGGCAGGGATATGTTAAAATATTTACTCCCAGAGCAGTGGTCCTCCCTCCCAATCCCAGAGGACCCACACCAAGACTATTTACCTCAGTCAGTATTTGGTCCTCAAACTGAGCAAGTTCAGGATCGGGATTTCGATAATCAGGCCGGAAAAAAAGAGCCTTTTTTGAAAGGAGGGCTGCTTTTTCCATGGTTCCCCCAACACCCACTCCAATAAAAAGGGGTGGGCAGGGATTGGGTCCAGCCTCCTCTACAACCTGACAGATGAAATCGATAATTCCCTGGGGGCCATCTGCTGGTTTTAGCATTTTTAGCTGGCTCATATTTTCGCTACCGCCACCTTTGGCACCAACTTCAATTTTTAATTTATCACCCGAAATTAAATCAGTATGAATTATTGCCGGGGTATTATTCCCCGTATTAATTCTCTTAAAAATTGGGTCGGAAACCATGGACTTCCGTAGATAACCTTCCTCGTAACCCCTTGCAACTCCGGCGTTAATCGCTTCTTTTAGTCCCATTCCTTTTATTCTCACATTTTCACCTATTTCAACAAAAGCAACGACAACACCCGTATCCTGGCAGATGGGAAGCCTTTCTTTTGCAGCTATTTTTGAGTTTTCAAGGAGTTGTTGAAGTAAATCTTCACCCAGAGGGGATTCTTCGGTTTCCAGGCTGGCTTTTAAGGCATTGCATATCGAGGAATCCAGATCGATATTGATTTCTATTAACTTTTCTGCAACGGCATCAGTTATTTTTCTGCTATCAATTTCCCGCAAAGGAAAGCCCCCCTCTATTTATCCTTTCAGACAAAGGTGAAGCAGGCCCATCCGCATGGCAACTCCATTACGCACCTGTTCCAAAATAGCAGATTTAGGATGATTTACCAGGCCTGCTTCAATTTCCACCCCGCGGTTAACAGGACCAGGGTGCATCAAGAAACAGCTTTCTTTTGTTCTGGCCACCCGGTCTTTATTTACCCCATAAATTCTGAAATACTCTTCTTCGTTGGGGATAAAAGCTTCTGCCATCCGTTCTCTTTGGATTCGGAGTAAGTATAAAACATCGATATCCTCAATTACATTATCAATATCGTGTTCTATTTGCAGGCCTTTTTCCATTAAATCTCCGGGGATCAGAGCAGGAGGACCCACCAGAACTATCTCTGCCCCCAGTTTCTGCAGGCCAAAAACTTCCGATCGAGCTACCCGGCTGTGCAAAATATCTCCAACAATAGCTACCTTTAACCCTTCGAAATCAATACCACGGTTCCAGATGGTAAAAAGGTCTAAAAGAGCCTGGGTGGGGTGTTCGCGGGAACCGTCTCCTCCGTTAAGGACCGGGGAATCAGTGTAACGGGTTGCTATTTCCGGAGTTCCAGGTTGGACATGACGCATAATAATAGCATCGATATTCATGGCGTCTATTGTCTGGATCGTGTCAATGAAAGTTTCACCCTTGGCCAGACTGCTGGCCCCTGCAGAAAAGTTTAAAACTTCCATGCCCAATCTTTTTTGGGCAAGTTCAAAAGACATCCTTGTTCTGGTGCTGGGCTCAAAAAAAAGGTTAACCGCGGTATACCCTTTCAAATCCGAAAGCATAACCCCCGGTTTTTTTTCAATCCCTTCCAGGTATTCAGATGCCTTTTCAAAAGTAATCATAATTTCATCCGCTGTCATTTCTTCAATTCCAAGAATATGTTTTCTTGTCCAATTCAATGGTGAAGCCCCCTTTATTCTTTTTTCTTCATTTTAAATTCCATTCAAACCATCTTTTTTCCTGCCTTAACTTAAACCTTGTTAAAAAAAACTCAATTAAACCAGACCCAACCGTAATTCCAAAATAAAAAGTTTTACTCCTCAAGAGCAAAAGGATAATTTAATTCTCTCATAAGCAGAGCTAGACCTTTATTCAAGCTAATTTTCCCGGTTTTTTCAATTATTCTATTGCTTATCCCCCGCGTTTCCCAGGGACTTAAAACCACACCACTGATATTGTATTTACATCCAGTAATACTTAGCCCGGTCACTTCTCCGCCCCAGGCCGCTAGGGAAAATTTTTCCCCTTTTTCTCTTTTGAGCCCTGTTCTCCCGGAGACCAGTTCCAAACTATCCCCTGGATTTAATATGATCCCATTTCCATTGTGTTTTTTTATTTTATGCAATACCGAAATACCGGCAATGGATTGGTCGGGGCGCCCACCCCATGCTCCCAGAATAATTATCTTTTTATACCCTTTCCGCAGGGCAAAATCGGCAGCTATTTCCAGATCAGTTTCATCTTTTTCCTCGGGATAATCTGCAGTTTGAACTCCCGCTTTTTTCAGGGCAAGCAGGACCTTTTTGGAAATTGAATCGAAATCTCCCAAGAGATAATCCGGGGTAATACACATTTCGGAGAGGTGCTCCCCTCCCCGGTCAGCAGCAAATAGCGGTGTTTTATCAACAAGGAAATCTTTATAAAGTTCAATGGGAGCAAGTAATTCTCCCCCGGCAATAATATAGCAAGTATTATCAGGCAAAATGATCCCACCCTTCAACTTCAACCGGTTGATACCCTTTTTTATCAAAAAATTTTATACCTCGGGTTTTTTCTTTAATTTTTCCTATTTTTGAACATTTAACCTTTAAGGAATCAAAAACCGATCTAATTTCCGATTCTCTTTCGGGCGGAGCGGAAAATAGTAACTGATAATCTTCACCACCTGCGAGGGCGATTTTTCGAGGGTCCTTTCCCCGGTTTTTTGCCCACCATTTAAGCGCCGGGGAAAGGGGAAGTAAATCCAGATTAATTTCTGCTCCCACATTACTCGCGGTACAAATATGGCCAAGATCATTGGAAAGTCCATCGCTGACATCAATCATTGAGTTAACCAGAGGTGCAACCAAAGGGCCTGCTTTGCTGCAAACTTTGGGATTAATATTGGCTTTTGCAAGAAAAAATATTTTTTCATTTAACCTGTTCTCTTTAACTTCATTTTTAATTAATTCAAGTTCGGTTTCGTCTGCTTCCCCCGATAACCATAGCCACCCGGCATGGGAATCGCCGAGAAATCCTGTTACCCAGATATCATCACCAGGTTTAGCACCAGAACGAGTTGCATATTTTTTAACTGAGCCCCAAATCATAATATTAATAAAAAACGGGCCCGGGGAACGGGTAATATCTCCACCAATAATTTCCAAACCATATTGGCGGCACCCCTCAGCAATCCCCTGGCCAATTTTTTCTAAATAATCGTCACCTGTTGTTTGGGGGATGGCCATGGCCAATAGGGCAAATTCTGCCTCTCCCCCCATCGCGTTTATATCGCTGACATTTACTGCAATAGCCTTATTGCCCAGCAATCTTGGCGGATGAAAAGCCCGGTTAAAATGAACATCTTCTACAAGAGTATCTGTTGAGAAAACCTTATTCCCGGGCTTACAATCCACTACTGCTGCATCATCTCCGATTCCCAGCTTAACTTTCCCCGAAGAGGGAGCAAAAATTTTCTCCAACATTTCAATGAGTACAAACTCCCTCCTCGGTTCCAAGTGCGTTTACCTCCTTTGAAAAATTCCCCGTTTATAACTCAAAGCCAAAACAACCACAAAAGTAAGCAACGCTTCAGGAATGATAAAAGAAAGGTTATAGGTTAAGCTGTAAACAACTACAGGAGTTCCCTCGGGAGCGTAATGACCGAAAAATACCAGTCCAGAAATAAAGTGGCTGATAAATCGGGCAAAAAACCCCAGGAAAACACCGGCTGCCAGGTAAAAATACCTCTTGTCTTCAGTTTTCTGAAACCCGGAATAAAAAAGGCCGGCTAAACCTACGAGTAGAAAAGCCAGAGGATAATCCAGAATAGCCTGTAGGGGATGAACAATGTAGGGTCCAAGAAAAAGTTTTGCAATACCAGCTATTCCACCGGCCATTACCCCCGCAGGGAGTCCGTGCCTGAAAGCAACTACGATTAAAGGTACCAGGGCCAGGGTAACTGAACCACCCTGAGGAGCCCGCCAGAGTTTAAAAAGGTCCAGGATAACAACAAGAGCAACTGCCAGACCAATTTCCGTCATTAACCTTAATTCAATCTTCTCTTTCATTATTTGCCTCCTCCGCAGCCCCCTGGACAAGCTCAACCCTCCTCAGTTTGCAACGGAGATTATTGTTGAGCACCTCACTTCCCTCCGCCAGTATTACCTGGTTCAGGTTCTGGGGTCGACAGCCTGCTATTGACTGACCTCTCAGCGAAAGCTCCCCCAGTAAGGGCTAATTTTATTCTTAATAATTTTACTTCGCCCCAAACAGGACGAATCCTTTAAGCCAGAGTTTTCCTCCTGAACAATTCCCAGTCAGCCCCATTATTATCACCAAAAATTGCCGAGCCCGCGACAATTATCCTTGCACCTGCTGAAACAATTTTCCCAACATTTTCTGCGTTAACTCCCCCGTCAACAGCGAGGTCAATTTCTTTTTCCCTGCTATCAATCAAATACCGGGCTTCCCTGATTTTTTCCAGCATACCGGGAATAAATGCCTGCCCACCAAAACCAGGATTGACTGTCATCAACAGTAATAAGTCAATCTCCTCCCAGATGCTATCCAGGAGCGAAAGGGGAGTTCCCGGGTTTAAAGATACCCCAACCCCAACCCCTTTTTCTTTTAATTCCTGTATTCCACGGTAAATATGGGGGGTACTCTCCACATGCAGGGTTATAATATCGCTCCCTGCGGCAACAAACCCGGAAAGCAGGCGTTCAGGCTTTTCAACCATCAGGTGTGTTTCGCAGATTAAATCCGAACCCCTTTTGCAGGCTTCAACAAAAGCCGGTCCCATGGAAATATTGGGAACAAAGTTGCCATCCATAATATCCAGGTGGAGCATATCGGCGCCTTTAACATTTTGCAAAGCTTCTCCCAGTTTAAGGGGATCAGCTGCAAGAATAGACGGGGCTATTTTTACATCACTCATATTATGCCAGCTCCTTTAACAATCGCAAATAATTTTCATAGCGTATCCGGTCAACCAAACCTTCTGCAACTGCTTGTTTTACTCCACACCCCGGTTCTTTATGGTGCAAACAGGAAGAAAAACGGCATTTTTCCAGAAGGGGGATAAATTCAACAAAAGTAAACGGAAGCGATTTTTGGGGAATTAAATTTACTTTCAGTTGGGAAAAGCCAGGTGTATCAGTAATCAAACCGCCTTCCCAGGGGAAAAGTTGCACCTGCTTGGTTGTATGCCTGCCCCTACCAAGTTTTCGGCTTACTTCCCCCGTCGCCAGTTCCCACTCGGGATTAAACTGATTCAGCAGGGTTGATTTCCCCACACCAGTAAGCCCAATCAAAACCACGGTTTTCCCTGCTACCGATTCCTTAAAAGTCTCAACCCCCTCTCCGTGGAGAGCAGAGGTAAAGAAAACATCGTAGCCCAGAGGTTGGTATGTTTTTTTAATTCTTTCCATTTCCAGTCCATCCAGGTCAATTTTATTTACACAAATCTTAACAGGGAGTTGGAACCATTCGGCCAGCGCAATAACTTTATCCAGGTAAAAATAATCGGGAGGGGGATTTTCCAGGCTTAAAACCACTATTAAAAGGTCAACATTAGCCACTTTAGGGCGAAATAGGAGGTTTTTTCTACCCAGGACTTTTTCCACCACAGGCTGGCCATCTTCAATAACAAATTGAACATGGTCGCCAGGATGAATTTTAATTCCTTCCTTTTTTAAGCGCCCCCGGGCAACTGCTGTTAAAATTTCTTGTTCTTCCTCAGTCCAAAGCAAAAATTCTCCACCGCTTGCTCTTAGAACAATACCGTTATCCATAGAACCCCCTAATGACCAATTTTTTCTTCTTTAGCAAGTTCCCCATTAATAAAAACCTGGACTATTGTCGGACCAACTGTATGAGCCCGCTGGAAAACTCTGTCCCCCGGGCTGTGGACCTCCTCATAAAGTGTATAACGTCCATTCATATCCTCAATTTCAATCCGGATTTCCTGTTCCTGGGGCCCTTCCGGAACCGGGATCCTGATTCCGGGTGAATAAACCTGAGCCTGGTCCTCATTAAGAAGTCCCGAACTCAAAACGATGTCTACAAGGTCTCCCTCAACCAGGGGAGTTCCCGAGCCGGGATTCTGGTCGATAACATAACCGGACATAAAACGCCGGGATTCTTCTCTGTTAATTTCCCCCACGACCAGCCCTAAACCCGACAACCTTTCCTGGGCTTCAGACTGGGTTAAGCCCGTTAAGTTTGGCAAACGGACCATGTCATCTTCGCTGCCCTGGCTAACTACAAGGTTTATCACTTCATCAGCAACAATTTCTTCTCCCGGTTCGGGAGATTGCCTTATTATTGTATTGGGCTCATATTCCTCGTCAAACTCATATTCAATTTCTCCAAAAGTAAGGCCCGCAGCACTGAGGATTATTTCTGCCTCTCTCAAGCTTATTCCGTATAGATCAGGAACCTCAGCCCACCTTGGCCCACTGCTTAAAATCAGCCTGATTTCACGGCTAGCACGAATTTTTGTCCCCGGCTGGGGAAAATGAGTAACAACTGAACCTCTGGCAATCTCGTTATGGGGCTGATCCCCGCTTATTATAAATTTCAACTCGTATTCCTTTAATTTTTCCACTACTTCTTCTTCAGACATTCCCACCAGATCGGGAACCTCAACTACGGGAACATCCATGTACCAGGAGAAAATGCTCCAGGCTCCGGCAAAAACTAAAATAAGCAAAAATGCCGAATAAATCCAATACTTGTACCGAGAAAATTTCCCCTCGAGTTTTTTCTTTTCGGTTTCCTCTTTCCCTTCACCTCGTTCTTTCCTCCGCAGAGAAAATTTGGGGAAATATTCCCTCCAGCTTTTCCGTTCTTCCTCTTCTCCCTCTTCGTCCCAGAACTCGTTCTCAAAATTATTGGGGCGATGGTAATTCTCAAAATCCTTAATATGGGGTAATTCCTGGGTATCAGCCTCATCAACATTATATTTTTCGCCCGTCTTTTCCCCTTTTTCTTTTGCGAATAATTCTTTTGCTTCCTCAATAGCTTCCAGCAGACTTTCTGCGTTGGGGTAACGGTCCTGGGGTTCTTTTTCCAAGCTTTTCATTACTATCTTTTCAACATAACCAGGAAGTCCTGCGGTATAAAGGGAAGGAGAGCTGGGATGTTCCCTGATATGTTTCAAAGCAAGGGTAATAGGTCCTTCGCCCTGAAAGGGAAGTCGGCCCGTTAGAAGTTCGTATAAAACAACTCCCAGGGAATAAATATCTGAGGATGAGGTCAGTCGATCCCCCTTGGCCTGTTCAGGGGAAATATATGGAGCGGATCCAACCACGCTATCAGTATGAGTTAATGTTGCCGAGGACACGGCACGGGCTATTCCAAAATCGGTAACCTTGCAACCATTATCTTCAGTCAAAAGAATATTATGGGGTTTAATATCGCAGTGGACAATATTATTTCGATGGGCAACTGCAAGGGCTTCTCCTATTTGAGAGACTATTTCCAGGCTTTCTGTTATGGATAATTTCCCTTCGCTTTTTAATTTTTTCTTCAGGTCAATTCCTTCAACATTTTCCATAACCAGGTAATGGTATTCTCCATCCTGGCCAATATCATATACATTAACAATATGGGGATGGTTGAGGCTTGCGGCAGCCTTTGCTTCCCTCTGGAATCTGCGAACGAAATCAGCGTCACTGGCAAATTGGGGGCGGAGAACCTTTACGGCAACCTTTCTTCCCAAAAGTTGGTCTTCAGCCCTGAATACAACCGCCATACCACCTTCGCCGATTTTCTGTTCGAGTTTATACCGATTGTTTAAAATCCGGCCCTCCATTAACTTCCACCTCTTTTATTAACACTATTCCCCATCATAAGCACACAAAACAACAGTAATATTGTCATTACCGCCCCTGGCATTAGCAAGGTCTGCCATTTTCTCAGCTGACTTCTGCAAATTAGCTGTCTTTTTTAAAATTTCAGTTATTTCTTCATCGTTCACCGGACCGGTCAAACCATCGGTACAGAGAAGGAAAAGATCCCCTTTCTGGAGCTCAAGTTCAGAAAATTCAATTTCAATATTCTCCTCAGCTCCAAGGGCCTGAAGAAGGACATTTCGTTGCGGATGAATAGCTGCTTCTTCGGGAGTGAGTTTACCCTGCCGGACCATTTCCTCTACCAGAGAATGATCGCGGGTAATTCTCTGCAATTCTCCTTCCCGGAAAAGATAAAGTCGACTATCCCCGACATGGGCCACCAGGGCGTTTTCCTCGTTAATACCCAAAAAAGTAATGGTTGTTCCCATGCCTTCAAGTTCTGGATCACCGCTGGCCCGAGCAATTATTTCTTCATTCGCCTTGTAAACAGCTTTTCCCATATCTTCTTTCAAATTATCTCCATTAATACAAAAATTATTAATTACTTCGAGAGCAAGACGGCTGGCAATATGCCCTCCCTGGTGACCTCCCATTCCATCTGCAACTGCTAACTTTTTAATATTCTGGGAAAGCTGGACCAGATGCGCATCCTCATTTCTTTTTCTTATTTTACCGGTATCTGATAAAAAACCGGTGCGCAGTTGTGTCATCCTTGACCCTCCTCTTCCAGCGTACTGAGCTGACCACAGGCAGCCTCAATTTCCTGGCCCCTTGATTTCCTAAGCGAAACAGGCAATCCGTTTGCCTCCAGAATCCCTACAAATCTCTTTATCTTTTCTTCTCCGGAACCCTTGATATTCCCTCCACTGATTGGGTTCGCAGGCAAAATATTTATATGGGCGGGAAACCTGCGCAAAAGGGCGCCAAGTTGCTGAGCCTGTTCTGGCCTGTCATTAACCCCTTCAATAAGGGCGTATTCAAAAGAAATCCGCCGCCCACTAACAGTGAAATAATTGCGACAGGCTTTAAGCAATTCTTCAAGAGGGTATCTTCGGTTAATGGGAACCAGTTTGCTGCGCAAATCATCGCTGGGAGCGTGCAGAGAAATGGCCAGAACACACTGGAGTTCTAAAGCGGCGAGTTTATTAATTTCTGGAACCAGTCCACAGGTAGAAATTGTGATCCGCCTCTGGCCAATATTCTGTCCTTGGGGATCTCCGAGTAATTCAATTGATTTTAAAACCGCTTCCAGGTTATCAAGGGGTTCCCCCATTCCCATAAAAACAACGTTCCGGATAGAAGAACCAGTTATTTTGCTTGCTGAGTGAACCTGACCTACTATTTCACCGGGAAGCAGGTTTCTTTCGAACCCCATTTCCCCCGTTGCACAAAATTTACATTTGTAACTGCAGCCCACCTGGCTGGAAACACAGAGGGTGTTATGGTCAGGATGTTTTAAAAAAACACTTTCAATTTTTTTCCCATCAAATAATTCCAGTAAAAACTTCCTGGTTCCATCTTCCCCTATCCAGTCCTTATTCATTTGCAGGGGGGCAATAAAAGTTTTTTGGGCAAGTTTTTCTTTTAACTTTTTAGGGAGATTATGCATCTCCGCAAGGTCGTCCTCGCAGTGGACCTGAATCCAATTAAAAATTTGAGCTCCCCTGTAAGCTGGCTCGCCCCATTTTACCATCAGGGAGGAAAGTTCTTTTTTTGTCACACCCCGCAATTCCGTTTTAACTTCCATGGCCCACCTTCCAGTTTATCATATTAAAATTTCGACAACTTGCCCCAAGCTCCTTTTACAAAAGCCTAATTTAAAGTCCGCAGGAAAGCTGTCTGGATAAAAAACCACCCCGGAGATGAAACCCCCTGGGGGGATCGATTCTCAACCCCTTTTATCACCATATCCTTTACTTTTGCAGAGGTTGTTAACCACCTCTGCAAAGAAACTCCCAGAGAAGGCCCAACAAGGTTTGCCAGTAAAATAGCTATAATTACGTAAAAAAGGGAAAAAACTCCCAGGCCAAAAAGAATAACCAGAAAAACAATAGAGGACAAGAGATTAACCACCAAAATAGTGGTTCCGCACCGTGTATGAACAGCAAGATTTTCTTCACCCTGCTGGAGCCTTATTAAACCCTCCCTTGCGGCTTCTTCAACTTCCAGGGGACTGGCCTGTCCCCTGACAAAAAAACCTTTTTCCCTGGCCAATCCAGAAAAAAAGAGGCCTCTTCCGTATTTTTCTTCCAGAACATTAATCGTTGCGTGTTCTAAAGCGTGGTTTTTCCTTAGCAGTTTATTCGTAGCAATCTGGTAAATCTGGCTCGGGGCACTTAAAAGAATTACAATTGAATTAAAGGCAAACTTGAAGGGGATAAAAACAAGCAGAAAAACCCCCAGCATTATTAATAGGGGCAAAATTAGCGGGGGGAATAAAATAGTCATTAAAAGGAGAAGTAAAAGGAAAAAACCCATTGTTTTACCTCCGGGACCCAGCAAGTAATAAAAACAGGCGAAGCAGGTGAGCGATTGCAACTGCAGTAGCAGCGACATAAGTTAAAGCGGCTGCATCCAGTATTTTTTTTACCTGCCCCATTTCATCCTGGGCCAGAATATTTTTGTGTTCCAGAACCTGCAAAGCCCTGCTGCTGGCATTAAACTCAACCGGTAGAGTGGCAACCTGGAATAAAACCGCCCCGGCAAAAAATATAATACCCGCGATAACAAGACTTTCTGCGGCGAAAATAAAACCGATAAAGGCCAGAGGAATTCCCAGCCGGGAACCAATATTGGCAGCAGGAAAAATAAGGCTCCTTATTGCCAGGGGAGCATATCCATTCAGGTCTTGAAGGGCGTGGGCTGCTTCATGGGCAGCAACCCCTATTGCGGCCAGAGAGTTTCCACTAAAAACATCCTGGGAAAGGCGAATGGTCTTATTCCTGGGGTCGTAATGGTCGGAAAGCTGTCCTTCTCCTCTTTCTATTTTAATTTTTTGACCCTCTACTCCAAGAACTTCCCGTGCAATTTGAGCTCCGTTATAGGGGGTTCGCGACCGAACACGCAAAAATTTATTAAAGGTAGCCTTTACCTTGTATTGGGCATAAAAAGCAAAAAGCATAGCCGGAATTACAACAATAATGGAAATATCAAAAACCGGAAAAAACATTACTCTGCCTCCTTACACAAACTTTTGATTGCAGTTTCCAATTCAGTCCAATCGACTTCTGTATTTAAACAAGGCCCATGGGGCCGAATATTGACCACTCCCAAAACAGGGTGAGGGAAAACATCTTGAATTCCACTCATCAAATCCCGCTCACAGGCGATGGCTACAATGGCCCGGGGTTTCATCTTTTTTACCACCTGCCGGGCTCCTGTGCCCCCTGTTACTACCGCCAGCCGAAAACCAAGTTCCTGCTGCATCTCGGTTAAATTACCAATCTGGCACTTCCCGCATCTTTTACAGTTATTTAAATCATGGGTAATCCGGTGGGGGCAGCTTGCTTCCTGGATACAATGAGGAGCTAAAACAAGAATCTCTTCAGGAGAAAAGCGAAGGCGCAAACTTTCAACCAGCTTATTGGTCAGATTTATATAACTTCTTTGCAGCTTCTCCCGGGATAATCCCAATAATTGACCAACTCTGATTACAAAACCCATGAAATAATTTACCGTCAATACCATGGGAGTATGCAGAAAAAAAGGGATCCTATTATTTCTAATTAAAAGCCATATCCCCAAAAACCCGGCAACCAAAACTAAAAAGATTAAGGATAAAATTAAACTTAAAACCAAAAAGAAAATATTAACCAGAACCGAAGGCCCAAAAATGTTAAAAACCCATAAAAAACCCAGGACCAGGAAAAAGGCAAAAAATACTGCGAGGGTCAAGAAAACAAATACAGGGTTTAGTTTTCTATCATCCATTTTTCTCGCCCTTTCCTTCAAACCTTTCCCCATTTTTCAGAGGAAAACCTCGTAGAAAAGCCCCTGAGGGCAAGGCCTTCCTTCCCGGTCTTTGTAGCTCTAAAATCCCCAGGGCACCATTTCCGGTTTGAACTACAATTTCTTCATCTATAACCTGGAGCTGGCCGGGTTGAAATCCCCGAATATTTTTTGTTGATTTCCCCTTCCAGATTTTCCATTCCTCTCCCCTGTAATTAGCCCGGGCGACCGGAAAAGGGTTCAGAGCCCTTATTTTTCTCTCCAAAAGAGCCGCACCCTGCTCCCAAT
>PWGV01000105.1 GCA_003554585.1 Halobacteroidaceae bacterium
CGAAAAAGCTCAATAAATCATATAGCGGTTATTTTCTATAAATAGCTAAATAATACATTAAAAATAGCTTCATTTGCTTCACCTTTGTGTTGTAATCCTTTGGAAAGGATGTGGAGTGGTGAATGAGAGGTTAGGAATGTTATTTTTAATCACTGTAGTCATATTTTTCACCTTTTTAAGTCCCGTATTGAGTCAGGAAGCGGGGATGGCGAAGGTCGAGGTAAGAGGTGATTTTGAATTTTCCGGCCTTGTACCCGCAAGATTTGGGGCTCTTATGATTCCTGTCGATGGACACTCTTTTTTTGCTTTCGGGGAAGAGGTGGAATTACAGCCATTATTCCACTTCAAATTATTGGGTTCCTGGATGCCTGAACCAGAAGCAGAAACTATCGCCTATGTTATGGAGAAGGGAGTTACCAAGGAGCTTTTGGGGCTATATTTTTCCGTGAATACCTACGAAACCCAAATTATGATGCTCGTTCCTCCTGAAATTATGCTGGAGGCGGTTAGTTCTGGAGAAGGTTTAGATCTGGAGGTGCTTGAAGCGGCTATACCGGACCATGTGGTTGCTGATTTAAAGCGTCTGGATGCGGCAAAGGAAGAAGATTACCAGGCTTACCGGGTGGAAGTTACTGTGCTCGAGGTTAAGGGATTTGGAGAAATATTTCAAAGTAAGGGTAGGGGTGTTTTGCAGTTCAGGGCTGAAGAAGATTTTGCAGAAGAAACAGCCTATTATTCAGGCAGGTTCTGGGGGGGCTTTGCCGGGCCTTTTGGCAAAGGAACCTTTGAAGGTGACTTCTTTTCAGTTCCCTATCTTGTTCAGGAACAGGATGGTAGGGAAAGCCGGGTAAAGAACTGGGACCGAAAAGCAGAAGAAGCCTCTCAATCAATCCTGGAAGAACGCTGGGAAAGGTTTTATCCCGTAACAAAATTGTTTTTTGATATTAATAAGCCCCTGGCAGAACTATCCCATCAGCTTAGAGTGTATCTACTCGGAGAGGACGGTAACTGGCATCAGTTTTATGACGTTACCCTAGAGGCCGGAATGAGAGGTTTTGAAACGCTCTCGTGGCCCAACCTACAATATGAACTTCCTGAGCCTTTTTCTTCAGCGGGTGTGCGCTTTGAACTTTGGGGGCAACCATTCCTTGGCGAAAACTGGATTTTAGGCGTTTCTTCGGGGGAAATAAAAGGAAATGGGGGAGAGTTTTTTCAGGAATGGAGGTATACCCATGGCTGGTAATATTAGAATCAATCCAACAATTGTTTTAATTGGTTTATTTATTACTCTTATCTTTTTTACAGGTGCGTGCATGGCTCAAGAATTTAATACACCTCAGCCTGATGGACCCGGTTATTATTTTTTTCCCAGTTATTTAGAGGTTTTCCCGCCTGATGCTTTGGCAGGTGGAATGCGACCCCTCCGGCCTATTGTTCCCTGGGAAACCGGCAGTCTTATCCGAGTTTTTACCCAAATATCCCACTTTGAAGAAGGGAGACCATTTGGGAGGGTGGGACTTTCTCCAACAGAAAGTCCGGGTTTTGCCCAGGCATTTCTCCGGCCGGGGACCTATCAGGTTTCAATTACTATAAATAATAATAAATGGCAGTGGGCGGATCGCCCGCCTTTTGAAAATTTTCGGGGACATTATTTGATTAAAGAAACCCTGCTTTTTTCTTATGAAACAACCACCTATATTTTAGAAGTACCCCCTGCACCCGAGAGACCTCACCCCTGTGATGATACGGAAATTAGGGAGGGGCTCAGGACTCCTGAAGCCGAAAATCTCCGCGAGGTAATCGCCGCTGCTGTGGCTGGTCAGGGAGCCCAAATTGGCCCGGAACATGTAGTAATTGATAGAAAAGGACGGCCTGCAACTGACCCCGGCTTTGATATGTTGACCTTCAAAATCCCTCTGCAGATGACCGATAATCAACCCCGGCATAATATAAATTGTTTGTTTAGCAAAATGAAGGCTGGTGAAATTGAACCAGGAACCCTTATTGGGGCAGGGGAGATAATATTTGGAATGGTTCAACAGATAGGTGGACAAACCAGGTTAACAATGCGTAGGGTGGAGGTTGAAACATCTTCAGTTCTTGGCGCAGGAATGTCCACTGTTGATGGTACGGGGATAGATGCTTTAAATCAAGCTGCTGCTGAAGCTGCCGCCGATGCCCTTTCTGGTGTGCCGTTTTTCTAAAACGATTTACCCCAGGATAGAGGGTTAATTAAAGGGGGTTATAATAAGTGAATCTGAATGGAAAATTGGAGAATATGGGATTGGTAAGTTTCTTGGTATTTTTGCTCCTTTTTTTGTCACTCCCTGCCTGTTCTTCGGAGGGTACCCTTTGGTTAGAACTGGATATATATTTCTTAAAGGGTAATTTTTTTCAGGAAGAGGGAATTTCAGCCCCGGAAGAATGGCATGTTTTTAAAAGATTAACCGGATTCTTGCCAATTCTTCCTGGTTTTCCTGCCCTAATTCAACCGGGAGGGGACCCAGTGAAGGCGGATTTTTCGCCCGGGATTAAAATGGAATCTGTTTGGGGAACCCATTATTGTTTTGACGAAGATGAGGGTTTAATGGTTGAACAAATCATATCCCCCAAGATTTCCAACACCTCGGAATTGGAGCTTTTTTGGGATAGAAATTCAGGGGAAATCCAGTTGATTATTAATACGCCCCGGTTTTTCTTTGCGGAGGGAAGCTGTTCTGCTTCAGATTGCAATTTTGTGTTCCCATCAATTTTCCCCCCGGAAAATTTTGGACAACAACTGGTGCTGGTGACGGCAGGGGAGGAATCCTGGCGGGATGTAATTAACGGGCAGAAAACTCTTACCATCCAGTTTGCTGACAGTTTGGCCGACATGGTCCTCATGATCAGTGGAAAGGTCGAGCAATACGCCAGGCAGCCGTATATCGGATCCCCGGGGCAGGTTGAAAAAAGAATTATCCAGTTACTGCGTAGTCCCCATGTTGCTTCAAATGTGGCAGGTCAAGCCCATTACCTCGAAACTTATACTGTGGCTGATATGTGGTTGGATAATTTGGGCAGAACATGGTTGTTTTTAGATTTTGGTGATGGGAGGGATGGCTGGTATCTGCCTTAAAAAAGTTGCAAAATATGTCACGCAATGAGTCTTGCAACCTTCATAGTTTTTCCTGCCAGAAAAAAGAGAAAGAAAATGTTCCTTAAAGCTGGCTTGAATTTGCTTTTTAAAATATGTTTTTCTTTTTTGTGATGAAAAAACTCCCCTTTCGGTGCCGGGTAGTTCTCTTAACCCGGGTTCCGAATGGGGAGTTACGGTTTGTTTTAATTTCAGGTTTTAAAAAGCCCTTTCCCGAAGGCAAGAAAAAAAGCTAAAAATCCGGGACCTCGATGGTGATTTCTCCCTGAATTATTTTGGTCCGGGCTTCTTCAATTGCAGTGAATACATCTTCAGGAATAATATCTCTGGTATAGTTAAAATCAGTTGTTCCAACACCATTTTCAGCCAGCCCCAGGCTGATAATACCGGGCTCTAAATTTCCTTCAATTAATTTACCGATTGTTTCGTAAACTGCCACATCAACTCTTTTGACCATACTGGTAAGGACTTTTCCCGGGGCCAGGTGATCCTGGTCAGAGTCAACCCCGATGGAGAAAAAACAATACTCCTCGCTGGCTTCAATTACCCCGAGTCCTGTTCCCCCGGCGGCATGAAAAATAATATCTATTCCTCTTTCAAATTTACTCACGGCAATTTCTTTTCCCCTGCCGGGGTCAACGAAATCCCCGGCGTAATTTACAAAAATTTCTGCATCGGGGTTGGCGTGTTTCACTCCTTCAATAAAGCCTAATTCAAATTTTTGCAGCAGGGGAATTTCAACTCCTCCGACAAAACCAACCCTGCTGGTTTCAGTCATCATTCCAGCCAGGACCCCGACCAGGAATGAACCTTCTTGTTCCCGGAAAATAATAGAGGTAACGTTGGGTTGGTCAACGATTCCATCGATAATGGCAAAATGAACATCAGGGTATTCAGGCGCAACCTCCTCTAAAGTTGCTTCCTGGAAAAAACCTATTGTAATAACCAGGTCATATCCAGCTTCGGCAAAAAAACGCTGGTGTTCTTCAAATTCTTCAACATCCCCTGGTTCAACATATTCCAGGGTTAACTGGAAATCTTCTTTTGCCATTTCATATCCCCGGAAAGCGGAATCGTTAAATGCTTCGTCTCCCAGCCCCCCGAAGGATAGAATCAGGGCAACTCTGGGTTCGTCTTCAGTAGCCTGGGAAATTCCAGGAGTAATTATTAATACGAGCACGAGAAGTGGAATAAAAAGGAGTCGGTTCATTTTTTGC
>PWGV01000174.1 GCA_003554585.1 Halobacteroidaceae bacterium
ACTTTACCTTTCCGACGAATTACCTTGCACTTATCACAAATGGGCTTTACTGAAGGCCGCACTTTCATAATACTTCTCGCTCCTTCCTACTTATGACGGTAGGTTATTCTACCCCGGGTAAGATCATAGGGAGACAGCTCAACAGTCACCCGATCCCCGGGAAGAATCCGGATAAAATTCATTCGCATCTTACCGGAAACATGGGCCAGTATCTTATGGCCATTTTTCAATTCTACCCAAAACATCGCGTTGGGTAAGGGTTCCACAACGGTCCCTTCAACTTCAATAGCCTCTTCTTTTGGCATGGGGCCGGCTAGACCTCCTTATTATTGTGATCTTTTTCCCGCACCTTTTGCAGTGCATTCTCAACTTCCCTGTTGGTTATCCTCATCCCGGCCTTTTCCTTGGCCTTGATTTCGTCTAGAACGAGGTTGAGGCGATTCAGGTGCTTGGGATTTTTTTTCTTAGGGTTTTCAACCTTGCAGGTTTCACCATCTGCCAGATAAAGAAAGCTCTGGTTCCCTTCAATGTCAACCACAACATAAAGTTTTCCTTTGTCTCTCCCGGCTTTGGATTGAACAACCTGGCCCAGCGAAAAATTGCTGGCCATTTAAATCACCTCAACTAAATATTATAACACAGCAAAAGCATATAATGCAATTTAAGGTTTAGTTAGGATTTGGGCTCTGTCACCATCAATCACGATGGAATCTTCAAAGTGAGCAGAAAGGCTTCCATCACAGGTTACAACCGTCCAACCATCTTTGAGGGTCTTAACCTCATAGTTACCGCAATTGACCATGGGTTCTATTGCCAGAGTCATTCCCTTTTTTAGCCGGGGCCCCCTGTTTGGGGGTCCGAAATTTGGAATCTGGGGAGATTCGTGCATCGACCTACCAATACCATGTCCCACATAATCCCTGACAACCGAGTATCCATGTTTTTCAACATAATTCTGGATAGCATGGGAGATGTCGGTCAGTCGCCCTCCTTCTTGAGCTCGGGCGATTCCTTCTTCCAGGCTCTTTCGGGTAACCTGGATAAGGTTTTCTGCTTCCTTGCTAACCTTTCCCACTGGAACGGTTCGAGCACAATCTCCATAAAACCCATCCATTATTGTTCCCACATCCAGGCTTACAATATCGCCTTCTTTTAAAACTCGATCACCTGGAATTCCGTGAACTACCTCGTCATTCACTGAGGCACATACACTTGCGGGGAAGCCTCGATAACCTTTAAAGGCGGGACGAGCTCCATTTCGGGAAATGAATTCTTCTGCAATGCGGTCAATTTCCCTGGTAGTTATTCCCGGAGCAATTATTTCCGCCATCCTCTCCTGGGCCTGTGCTGCAACGGAACCAGCTTTCAGCAAATAAGCTATTTCCCGCTTTGATTTACAGATAATCATGGGGAGCCCACTGCTTCTTTAAGTTGTTTTTTGACTTCTTCTAAGGAACGGTCGGCTTCTACAGTAGTCAGTTTCCCCTGCTTTCTATAATAATCCACCAGTTGCTGGGTTTTATCCCGGTTAACCTTGAGCCGATGAATTACAGTTTCCTCCTGGTCATCTTCGCGCTGGATCAACTTCCCTCCACATTTATCGCAAATCCCCTCCTGAGAGGGAGGATTATGCTCGATGTGATAGGTGGCTCCGCATTCTGAGCATACTCGCCTGCCTGCAAGCCTTTTGACAAGAACCTGCTCCGGGGCGGAGAAGAAAATAATCTTTTCCAGTTCCTTGTCAAGTTCATCCATAATCTGGTCTAAAGCCTCGGCCTGGGGAAAGGTTCGGGGGAAACCATCAAGGATAAAACCAGAAGCTGCGTCTTCCTGCATCAGTCTTTCCTTGACCATTCCACAGGTAACTTCATCAGGAACCAGTTCTCCGGAATCAAGGTATTGTTTAGCCTTTTTCCCAAGTTCGCTTCCCTGACTGATTGCCTGGCGGAAAATATCACCAGTGGCAATATGGGGAATGCCCATTTCTCCGGCAAGCTCCTCTGCCTGCGTTCCTTTCCCCGTTCCCGGTAGTCCCAAAAAAACGATATTCATAAGAGCCCTCCTAACGCATAAATCCTTCATAGTGGCGCATGAGAAGGTGAGATTCAATTTGCTTCATGGTTTCTAGAGCGACACCGGTTACAATCAGCAGCGAAGTTCCACCGAATTCAATGTTAATCCGTGTTAACGGAAGCATAAAATTGGGTAGGATTGCAACTATTGCCAGGAAGACAGCTCCAGCTAGGGTTATTCTCGTCAAAATTCGATCCATATAGGAGGCAGTTGAACGACCAGGACGTAATCCCGGAACAAAACCACCGTATTTTTTAATGTTATCTGATACTTCCTGCGGGTTGAAAGTGATTGCTGTGTAGAAGTAAGTGAAGAAAATAATCATGGCAGCGAAGGTTCCCAGATAAAGAGCTCCTTCAGGCTGTAGGGCTTCCGCCAGACTCTGGGCCCATCCAAAGGGAAGCAATTGGGCTATTGTCACGGGGAAAGCCAGCACACTGGAAGCAAAAATTACAGGAATAACACCGGCCTGGTTTACCTTCATCGGGATATGTGTTGAACGACCACCATATATTCGGCGTCCCACAACCCGCTTGGAATATTGAACCGGTATCCTTCTTTCACCCTGCTGCACAAAAATAATTGCGGCCACAAGGGCAAGACCTGCAACCACAAAGATCAACAGGTTCCAGATAGTTACTGTTCCGAGCTGGAAGCGCTCAATTGTATCAAAGAACACGCTCGGATAAACGGAAATAATCGAGGTGAAAATCAGAATCGATATACCATTCCCGATCCCTTTTTCCGTAATCTGTTCTCCCAACCACATCAGGAAAGCAGTTCCTGCAGTAAGAGTAAGGACGATAATTCCCAGGCTAACAATATTCGGATCCGGGATTGCTCCCATGTTCTGAATAAACATGGTAAAACCAATACCCTGGACAAACCCGAGAACAACAGTAGCATAACGCGTATACTGGGCAATTATTTTCCTGCCTTCAGGTCCTTCCTTGGAAAGCTGTTCCAGCTTGGGAACAACTGCTGTGAGGAGCTGCATGATAATAGATGCGGTAATATAGGGACTGATCCCCATTGCGAAGATGGTAAAGCGAGCCAGGGCACCACCGGTAAAAAGGTCAAGTAGACCAAGAATACCACCGGCTTCAATCAATTCCCGGAATTGGGCCGGGTCTACTCCCGGCACCGGGACAAAAGAACCCAGCCGGTAAACAGTAATCATAGCAAAGATGAACAGGATTTTCTTGCGGAGTTCTTTTACTTTTAATGCATTCGAGAGTGCAGTAAGCATTTATAGCACCTCCGCCCTGCCACCGGCTGCTTCAATTTTCTCCAGGGCAGCTTTGGTGAATTTGTGAGCTTTAATAGTCAGGGAGTGTTTTAATTCACCATCTCCCAGGATTTTTACCTTATCCCTTCTTTTTATAAGTCCGGCTTCCAGTAAAATTTCTGGAGTAATTTCCGTTCCCTCTTCGAAACGGTTCAGGGCCCGGACATTCACTGCCGAATATTTGTCGGCAAAAATATTCTTAAAACCTCTTTTTGGCAGCCTCCTAAACAGGGGTGTCTGTCCACCTTCAAAGCTCAGGCGAACACTGCCTCCAGCGCGGGATTTCTGTCCCCCATCGCCGCGCCCGGCGTGGGTTCCCAGACCGGAACCAGTTCCCCGGCCTACCCTTTTCCTGTTTTTTCGGCTAGCCGGACGGGGTTTCAGGTCATGAATTCGCATTTCTTTCCCCTCCTTCTAGGACTAACCCATAAAGTCTTTTATTTCTTTTCCGCGGAGTTTGGCAACTTCTTCAGGTCTTTTGAGGGCGCGAAGGGCCTCCATGGTTGCGGAAGCCATATTCAGCGGGTTATCAGAACCCAGAGATTTAGTAAGGATATCCGAAACTCCTGCTGCTTCCAGAACAGCCCTAACAGCTCCCCCGGCTATAACACCGGTTCCTTCCGAGGCCGGTTTTAAAAGAACGCGCCCGGCACCAAATTGTCCCGTAATTTCATGGGGTATGGTTGTTCCAATCATGGGGACTTCGAACATTTCTTTTTTGGCATCATCAACGCCTTTTTTGATTGCATCGGGAACTTCATTTGCTTTCCCCAAGCCTACGCCAACCTTACCTTCTCCGTCCCCTACTACAACCAGGGCGCTAAAGCTAAAACGGCGTCCACCTTTTACAACTTTTGCTACCCGATTTATATTAACTACCTTTTCAATAAATTCCTTTTCTTGAACATCTTTTGCAGTCAAATATTACCCTCCTTCCGCTTAAAATTTAAGCCCT
>PWGV01000094.1 GCA_003554585.1 Halobacteroidaceae bacterium
CCTCTGGGATAATGTGACCATTCCATCATTCCTCACTGCTCTCCGCCAATGGTGTGCTTTGGCTAGAGAATCGGAAATACCAGAGCTTGATAAATTTGCAACTTCTTTGGAGAAGCATTCTTTAGGTCTTTTGAATTATTGTTTCTACCCAATACATACCGGGATAATTGAAGCTTACAATAACACAATCGGAGTAGTAAAAAGAAAGGCCAGAGGGTTCCATGATGAGGAGTATTTTAAAATCAAAATTTTTCAGGCAATAAATCTTAAGAATAATTATTGAATGTCAACTGTACTCATTTGGAGGAGAACCTAAAATAGGAATAAAAGGTTCTGTTTTTATATATTATCGGGTTATTATATCTTTTTTATTCAAATCACTTTTGGATAATAAAAAAAACCCTGCCGCAGCAGGGTCTTTTCGTCTTAATTATTATTAATTTTTTCTAACACTGCCTGGGTTAAATCATGTCCCCCATAAATCACGTTCTGAGATTCCAGGACAATCTCAACACCTTTTTCCAGGGCCACTTCCTGAACAATATCCTCTATTTTCTCCACAACTTCAGCTATTAACTCCTGTTCCCGCATGGCCAATCTGTGCTGATATTCTTCCAGCAGTTCTTCCTGTTCCTGTTCGCTCAGGTCAGCAGCCTTTTCCTCAAGTTCTTCCCGCATGGTCTGTGCTTCCATGCTTAATTGCATTTCAGCAGACATGGTATCGGGATGAGCTTCAAAAATTCTCCGGATGTCAACATGTCCTACTGCAGTCTCTGCTTCTCCAGGACCTGCCTGTAAAAGCGGAGTTTCTGTAACAACAGTATAGACGCCCACAACCATAAGCACTGCCATAATGATTAGAGCGCCCTGCAATAATTTTTTCCAAAGCAAACAAATCACTCCTCTAAAACAAAAATATTGAACCCATTCTTCTCTATTATACTTCTTTTAAATTATCCCTGCTATTATTTTTTTCCGACTTCCCATTTAAGTCGGAAAAATGCTTCAAAAAACTTCCTAAGAAAATAGAAACCGGCAAACTAACTAATTTAACCCAAAACCTCCTTATTCCACCCTTTCTAAATCCTACAACTCTAAAATTTTTTCCCAAACGGAGAATAGTTGAAAAAAATCGTTTTCAATAATGTGAACTTTTTTATGCTGCGCGAAACCGTCATTTCAGCTATTAACCACCCAATGACTGCTGATGATAAGGGCGAGAAAGAAATAAAAACCCAGGAAAACTCTCGGGGACAGATGGCAATTAACTTTTTAAGCCAGAATTCCAGCAAACCTGCCCCCATAAATCCGGGTTAACATTATCCTCCGGAAACCTCAGCCTGGGAATTTTTCCCCCGCAGAAAGAAAAAATATAGGACGGAAAGACTTGGGAATACCGAAATTAACATCCAGGAATAGGTGTAGTGGCCAGCTTGATCTGCAATCAAACCAAAAATTGGGGGCAAAGCAACTACCGCAAGACGAACAAAGGAAAGGGCCAGCCCCGTCGCAACGCCCGTTTTTATTGCTCCCGCCAGGCTTCCCAAAAACCCGAAATAAACTCCAGCAAAACCCATGCCGGAAAAACCTACAAAAAAGGCTAATGTTAATAGAACTCCACCGGTAAGAGTTGTCCCTGCAAAAGCAAAAATTAAAAGAATAGTAATAACAATAATACTCTGAATTGTCATTACCAGGTCCTGCCGGAAAACCCTGAACCGATCAGATAAAAAACCCCAGAAGGGGCGCCCAAATACACCCCCGGCCTGGGCCAATCCCAGCCCCAAACCCGCGTGATAAAGGGATAAGCCTCCTGCCTCGTGCAACCAGAGGGGCAAATAGCCGATAAGGGTACCCAAAACCGAGGCAAAAGCAAAACCGGTGAGAAGAAGGAAACGGAAATCAGGAATGACCAATAAATCATGGACTTCTTTTTTGAAGGAACCATTTTTTTTCTCATCAGTTTTATCAGCCTGGTCTTTACGGGCCAGGCTTTTATTTTTTAAAATACTAACGGCTAACCCCAGGCAGATCAGCCCCGCACCCATGACGGCAAACCTCCAGCCCAGTTGGAGGGCTATAGCCGGCAAAACAAAGGCCCCTGTTAATGACCCGACTCCGATCCCGGACCGGAATAAACCCATAATTGTATTGCTGGACTTACCAGAGGTTAAAGCAATTATGGCCTTATTTCCCGCAGGCGTTAAAAGACTCTGTCCCAGGCCCGCTCCGAAGGCAAAAACCAACAGGAAGCTGTAGTTGGGAACCAAACCGTACAGGGCAATAAAACTTCCCATTACCAGGCCGCCGAGAGCTAATCCCTTTCTTATTCCCAATCGGTCAATCAGGTACCCTGCAAAAAGTGCCGAAGCAAAAGAAGCTAAAAACAAAAAAGTTGTATAAAGGCCCACCTGGGTCCGGGAAAGCTGGAAATCCTCCCTGACCATTGGCAAAAGAGCAGCAAATCCGCCCAGAGCAAAGCCCATTACAAGATTAATGGCAAAGGGGGGCGTTATCTCCGCCCAGGGGATCCTTTTTAGTTCCATGATTTTTTCCTCCCTGTTTTAATAGGCTGGGCAAATCGAGTAAAATTCGCAATAATTACAATGGCCACCGGTTTTCGGCGAAAAATCCCTTGCCCCGATTTGCCTCGCAGCATCTTCAATTATTTTTTTTATGGCTTCCGTAGACTTTATTTCCATGGCTTGCCCATTGGAAGTGTATATGATCCAGGCCTGTTCAACTTCAACACCGGGTTGTAGACAGCGCAGGGCTTCAATATAACAGGCCAATTGGAGGTGGTAATTATTTTTATAGGTTACTTCTTCAATATTTTTATCCCCGAGCTGGGTTGTTTTAAAATCGATTAATTTCCATCCATCCTTCTCCCTGATTAAGCGGTCCACAATGCCTTTAAGATAAACCACCAGGCACTCTTCTTTTTTCCATCTAACCCGGAATTTTTTCTCCCTGATATCTTCCTCCGCTTTCTTTATTCTATCCAACCAGCCCGAAGCCTGCAAATTATCCAAATGCTTTCCTAATTCCTCTTGATAAATAGTCTGCATTTCTCCTGGAATCTCCAGGCTTTTAAGTCGATCTTCCCAAATTTGCCCTGCGGGCTTATAGATTTCTTGCTCCATAAGTCCATGCAGAATCTGGCCCACTTTAACCGGTTTGATTCTCGATTTTTCACCTTTTTTTAAAACTTTGCGTAAAGGTAGCATCCTTTCCTCTACCAGCAGTTCCTGGCGGAAATAATACTGCAAAGGACAGGTCCAGAACAAACTAAGATCTGTAGGACTGAGCTCAACCTCCAAATTCCTGGGTAAAGGTTGGGGATTCCAACAGCCAAGTTCTTCTTCGATGATCCCCTCAAGGAAGGAAACCGAGTTCTTTGCTGGCCCGGGTTGTTGCAAAGGAACATTATCTTTTTCTTCAACTTCTTCCAGTTTTAAAACTCCTTCCTTCCGGGCAAGGGGGAAATCAGGTCCCCCATAAGCAACCTCCAACCATTCTAAAAAACTCCTGGCCTGAGAAAAATCCTCAACTTCCCGGCTTTTTTCTTTGGAGCCAACCATCAGGAAGTATCTTTCCGCCCTTGTTGCAGCAACATAAAACAACCTTTTTTCTTCGGCAAGCTGTTCGGCCTTTAACCTCTCGCCTATTTTCTTCCGAACCGCTGGAATTCCCCGCAAACCGGTTTTGGGGTCGATTACTCCAAACCCCAGCTCCTCTTTTTCACCGATTTTCCCCTTGCGGATGGGATCTCCATACCCCCAGTTAAATTGCCCTCCCAGGTCAGCCAGAATTACCGCGGGAAATTGCAGTCCTTTGGACTGGTGAATACTCATAATAACAACGTCGGTATCAACATCCGTAACCGCTTCACCTTCTTCTTTGGGGTTTTGCAACTGCTGCTCCAGAAAATGGTTGAATTCTCCCAGCGATTTTCCACCCCGGGAAAACCTGCGGGCAATTTCCAGGAATTTTTCCACGTTTCTAATTTTCTGCTGGCTTCTCTCTCCCAGATTCAGGTTAAGATAGAGCCTGGAATCCAAAAAAATCGTCTGAAGAAATTCACCCAGAGGCAGGCGATCTTTGAGGAAAAGCCACCGCGAAAGATCTTTTTTAATATTAATCCAGAATTTATCCTTTGCCTTCTGGATTTTTTCCCAAAAGGAATCCTCTTCAACTTGAGTTAAACGATAAATTTCCCCGTCGCTAACTCCGATCAGGGGTGACCGCAAAAGCCCAACTAACTCGATATCTTTCCGGGGATTGGCCAGGAAAAAGAGTAAATTGCATAAATCAAAAATTTCCTGCTGGTTGAAAAAACCCCGCCCGCGAACTGTGGTAAAACTTATCTTGGCCTGCCGAAGAGCCTGTTCGTAGTGGTGGACCTGGGTTAAACTCCGCAAAAGAATTGCCAGGCGGGGGGTTCCCTGATCCCCAACCAGATGGGGCAGGAGTTCGGAAACCTTTTCAGCAACCCTGCTGGCCTCAGTGGAAATTCGGTTTAATCTGTCTCCCTTTTCCTTAATAATTACAGCTCTGGCTTCCCCCGGAAGATCTTTTTTTCCTTCTCCCGCTTCCAATTTTTGAAAAGGCGCTTCATATTCCTCGCTGGCATCCTTTAAAAGTTCTTTAAAAAAGGAATTGAAAAATTTGATTAAACTCCCACAGGAACGAAAGTTCTTGTTAAAAATAACATCAACACCAGAATTCAATATCTCTCTTCTGCCCCTGTGGAAAATAGTAACATCCCCGCCCCGGAAAGAATAAATAGCCTGTTTAATGTCCCCGACCAAAAATAGATTGCTTCGCTCCCCGCTTCGCCATATTCTCTCAATTATTTCCCACTGCCTGGAATTTGTATCCTGAAATTCATCTACCATGATATAGCGGAAGCGGTCCCCGAGTTTTTGCCTAACAGATTTACTGTTTACAATTAAAGCGTGGGTAAAACCCTCCAGATCGTTAAAATCAAGACAATTTTGCTGTTTTTTAGCTTTCTGGAAACGATCAATAGAGCCCCTGACAATGCGTGCTAAATAGGGGAAAAGGCGGGCGGCTTCCCGATCAAAGTGGGTGGGCAAAAGGTTAATATCTCCCGGGGGTAAAATTCTTTCCAGTCCTTCTTTTATTCCCAGGAGCAATTTTTTCACTTCTTCGTGCTCTTTTTCAAACCCTTTCCAGTTTCCTTTTTTACCTACCTGGTGGTGGCTTTTCATTTTCAGGTAATCCCCGGAAGATGAAATAAATCTTTCGGTAAATTCGCGAAAATCAATTGCTTCCTCCCATTTATCATTCGGACAGCCTTTATCCTGCAAGTAGTGGTAAAAATCGATCAGACCTCGAATAAAATTTATTCCCTCATCGTTTTCCGGCACGTCAAGCTGAGAGTAACCAATTAAAGGTTGCAATAATTCTTTTGTTTCCTGCCAGGATAAATAAGGGAGTTCTTTTTGGGCAAACCATCGTGTCAACAATTCATCGGGGTTTGAGTTTTCATATTCCTCCAGGGTATTTTTAATTTCATATCTTTTCTCCACAAGGTCAATCAGGTTTTTTCCCAGCTGACGCCTGCTCCAGAGCAATAGTAACTCTTCCAGTCCCCGGTCCTGATTCCGGGAAAGCTGGTTAATTTCTTTTTCCACAGACTCCATTAAAAGCTGCTGTTGATCAAAACCTTCGATTACCCCGAATTCAGGATCAACCCCGCTTTCAAGGGGAAAGGTTTTTAACAGCCTTGCACATAAGGAATGGAAGGTCGAGATTTGATTATCCAGAAAGTGATCGGAAAAATTAGCCCAGCCTTCTCCGCTCTGGTTTTCTACCCTTTTTTGAATTCTCTCTCTCATTTCACCCGCAGCTTTTTCGGTGAAGGTTACAACCAATATATTTCCCGGTTTTATTGGGCTTCCCATTTCAATTGAATTCTCAACAATTTTGAGATAACGTTCAGTTAAAACCCGGGTTTTCCCGGAACCAGCTCCAGCAAGGACCAGCATATTTTTATCCAGATCGAGGGCATCTTTCTGTTCCCCTGTTAATTCTAATTTTTCAGCCAAGGCCATTCCCCCCCTCCCCGTGGTTGTTGTTTTTTCTACAAACCGTCCGGAAAGAACAATAATCGCAGTTTGCGTCTTCCCGGTCCCAGGTGGTTGGCTGGAAACTTCCCTGGTCGATTCCTTCCTTAATTTTTCCAAGTATTTTTTCGTATTTATCCCGACCCCCCAGGTCTTCCAGGGAAATAATACTCCGCTTATTAAAGTGTTCTCCTAAATTGTCCCCGATTAAGGGCTTTAAACCAACTGGTTCCCGGTGCCGCAGTTGATAATACCCTCCCAGTATTTCCTTGCCTTCCAGGTCAGGGCGATTTTTCAGGGCAAGCACATAAAGAGGTAACTGTAGATTTTTCCCCTCTCGGATCTCTTTCCCCTGCGGAACCCGACCTGTTTTGTAATCATAAATCATAATGTCCTGGTCCGCAAAGCTGTCCAGTCTATCTACTCTACCTGTCAGCCGGAAAGGACCCAGTTTGGGAAATTGATTATTCTTTCCCAGATCGGTTTCAAAATCCCGGGGAGAAAATTTATCCAATCGCTTTTGCTCGTACCTTAAAAACCGGCGAAAAACACCCTCAGGTAATTTACCATCCCCAAGACCTCTCAACCAGTTCCGGTATTGAGCTCCAATAAAAAGGTTCCTATCCAAATCTATATTTTTTTCCTCCAATACTTCCAGGGTAATTTCCCTCAATTTTGCAAAAGCACCATTTAAATCGCGCTTTAGGAGCTCAAACCCCTTATCTTTTCCAAATAATTCTAAGACGCGATGGATCTGCAGACCGAAAAGAGCCAGTTCCTCTTCTTCCTCCACTTCCTCTACTTCTCTTACCTCCAGAACCCAGTGTAAAAAATAATAAAAGGGGCAGCGCCAGTAATCTTCAAGCGCTGTTACTGCTACGGGGTCAGGAGTCAAACTACTGCCAGGACCGAGGAGCCCATTAAATTCACTGGCTTCATTATTTTCTCTTGCCCAGTCCATAATTAAATTCTTTATATCCCTGGGGCTGGCAAGTTTTTGCCAGGTTTCCCGGTCCCATTGTTTGGCCAGGAAAACAAGCATATCATTTATCCCCACAAAATTTCTACCAGGCTGTGTGCCCACTAAATTCTCTATCTCAAAATCTTTAAGCAAGGGCGAAGGACGGGTTTCTTTACCTTTGAAATAAGCTGGAAATGAAATATCAACTTCCCCACAAGCAGAAACTATTTGATAGAAAAATAACCTTGCCTCTCTAAGGACCTGGGCTGAATCCTTTCCAGGTAAAAGAAAATTGTTTTCCGGGGCCTTGGGAAAATTATCTGCTGTAACTCCCATAAAGTAGACCTTGTCAGCAGGCCAACCCCGCATATTTAAAATCCCGGTTACCTGAACCCCTCCCGCCTGGGAGGGAATATAGTATTCTTTTTCCGCAATTAGTCTGCCCAGAACATGTTTGATCCTTTCCTGCAAATTGTCTCCAAAAAGAATTTCTCCCGCGAATAGTTGCTCCGCATCATCTAAAACCTCGTATAATTTGCGGATTGCAATAGTGATTTCCTGGGGGTTAAAATCTTCCTGGATTTCCCCGGGCCCAATAACATTCGCTAAAAAAGAAATCTTCAGAAAAACTTCCTGCAGAAGGGAGAAAAAATTCCGGTGATCACAGGTTTTCTGAAGTGGGATCAAAAATTTTGCAATAAATCCTCCCAGAATAATCAACTGGTCTTCAATTAATTCTGCCCCTTCCCTGGGAAGGATTGCTCCTGGGTCCACCTCCCCTTTAAAAAGGGGCTCCAGGTCATTGTAATTGAAGCGCCGGGCAAAATTATCAATTAATTCTATATTCAAGCCCCTTAGTTCAACCAAAGAGTTGGAAAAAAACCTGTAGAGGAGCTGCCGGCTGTAGGGGTTTTCTACGAGCTCCAGAATTGTTTTTAAGAGAATTGCCGGGGGGCTTCCCTCCAGGGGTAATCCCCGGGATATATCAAAGGGAATACCATATTGGGGAAATGTCTCCATGATTAGGGTTTGGTATTCTTCAACCGCCGCAGGAACAACAAATAACTCCGCTGGGGGAATCCCGCTTTCGATTTTCCTGCGCAGGTCCCGGGCCACGTACTTTGTTTCTTCCTCGGGGTTAAAAAACTCCCCGACAGGACCACAGCTTTCCATTTTATCAAGGGGGAGTTTGAAATTTTCTTGATGGGATGCCTTTAAACAGGCAATAAAGGTTTTTTCCGAGGGCAGTTTTTCGGGTAAATCCGAAAAAAGAAATTTTCTTGCAAAGCCATTTTCCAATGCACTAATTATCTCCCAATCAATTGGCATCATATAGTGCAGTGTATCTAAACCCAGGCTTTCCCAATCGCTACTTAAATCCTTAACTAATTCCCATCCCATTTCCAGAAGACCATCAGAATCTATAAGCTCTTTTTCACGCAAAAAAGAGCGATACTTTTCCCGCAGGATCAGCAGGTCTTCTTTTTGCTCCGAAGACTCTTTAAGCTCAGAAATGGTCTTTTTTTCCTGGGCCAGAGTATTGAATAAACTTTTAATCTTTGCAGCAAGTCCGGGAAATTTTTCTGACTGAGTAAAAAAATGCAAAACATCCCAGTTCTCTTCAATTATCCTCTCCATAATTAAAAGTTCCTGGGCCGGGGCTATCTTTTTCTTGGTCCCTCCCCCCCTCTGGTATTGATCAAATAATAGCTCTGGGAGGGAAAACACCCCTGGGCTTTCCCAATAGCCTAATAGCTCGTTTTTAATATAATGAGCTTTTTTTTGTGTGGGGAGGATCAAAAGCATCCTGGGAGAAAGAGAAATTTTCTCAATTAACTCCGGAAGGTCCTGGTAGGTGACTAGCTCAAGGGACAAAAAAATTCCTCCTTTTTCCTGTAAAATACAGAAAACCCCACCTTGAAGTGGGGCTCAATTTCCCTGCCAGCCAAAGTTTTCGTTATAAAAATGATTCTGCAGCATGTCAATTAGAATTCTTGTAAGGTGGGGATCAAACTGAGTTCCCGAACATCTTTCCAGTTCTTCCAAAACTTCCTCTTTATTCATAGCCTTACGATAAATCCGGTCGGTTGTCATACAGTCAAAAGCATCGGCCAGAGAAAGAATTCGGGCTTCAAAAGGAATATCTTCTCCCTTGCGCCCATCAGGGTAGCCTTTTCCATCGTAACGCTCATGGTGATGCCTGATTATGGCCATCAGATCATCAAGCATTTCAATATCTTCTAAAAGCTTTTCTCCTCTTACGGGGTGTGTTTTTATCTGGTCATATTCCTGGGCAGTCAATCTTCCAGGCTTCAGGAGAATGGCTTCTGGAATTCCCAGTTTCCCTACATCGTGAAGTTTAGCAGCCTGAACTATCCGGGGAACCCGGATAGGGGAAAGGCCTGCTCTCCTTCCAATGTCCTCAACATATTGAGCCACCCGTTCAGAATGCCCCCGTGTATAGGGGTCTTTGGTATCAATTACCCGGGCAAAACTCTCGATAACCTGGAAAAAGCTGTTAATATGTTTGAACCTGGCCTGCAAAACATCCCGGAAAAGAAAAACCAGGGCAAACAAAATTAAAATTCCCGGAAGAGCATGGGACTGGTAGACGATTATAAAGATAACTGCAACAAGAGTTGAGATAAATACAGTTCTAGTTCTTTCAAGGGCAAATAGGAAAAAATTGTTCCCGGATGACAACTTACCATCTACCCAAAGTCCGATCCAAAGAAAAATATTGTTAACAATAGAATAAGTAAACCCAATAGCCGCAATAATCCAAATATTGATCCATTCAAATTCAAAATCAGTCAAGAACCTAAGCCAAATTGAACTAATAATAACTGAATTAAAAATTAACGCCCGATTAAGGAAAAAAATATAAACAGGAAAACCTTTTTTTATCTGATTAGGCTGAATTGTGCCTATTGCAGAAACAAACCCACCCCAAAATGGACCTAACAAGTACAGGGCAGGTATAATAATTGGCAGGGTTATTGAACTATGAGTCCCGGCACCACTTCCAACGGTCGTCCCAAATGAAAGAAGAAGCAAAAGGGAGATAAACAAAACAACCAACCCAAATTCATTTAGGGAAAACTTAATTTGATCGACACGAAAAAAATATATAATAAAACCAAGTGAGAGGAAATAAATTGTTGTAACAAATATTGCCCATCCTCTGTCACGCACGGTAAATCCTCCAATCAGGATCTCAATGGCCGGGAGGTTTTTAAAAAGCCTGTCTGTTATCTGGCGCCAAACTGTCCTGAATCTCCACCCAGAGCAACCAGGGTAGAAAGGACCACGTAAACCACAGTGGTGAAAAGAATGAAGAGTTTCTTCTTCATTTTGTTAGCCTCCCTTCTAGTTTCGTTCATGAAGGTAGGCTAAGCTCATATGTTATGCTCCGCTCGTTCCCGGCCATTGAGAAATCTAGATAACAAGTACTGTGTTCAACTTCCTGTTAATAGCATGGAAAAAAGCTTTGGATAGTGCCAGAGGCATATTTTCATCAACCAGACTCGCACCCACCAGGATTTCCTCCCCCTGTTTCCACTTTAGTTGGAGAATAATAACGATAATTTTTTCTCGCATGTTGGTTTCCTGGACATCCCGAATTTTAATCCGAAAGGGTGGTTTTATAAACATCTCAACAGCTTTGGTTAGAGCCTTTAATACAATTTCCTGGGGTTCATCCATTTCATCCCCCTGGTATTTGTAGCTGTACTCTTCTCCCTGAAATTTTAATTCAATTGTGCAAACCGGTTCTCTGGGCCTCAAATAAACTCCTAATATTTGAATCCTGTCCAAGGGGCTTCCATCTTTTCTTTGTTCATTTACCTGGGCAATACTGATTTTTTTATGGTCAAAGGATTCTCCAGTTTCAACTTGAAGAACTGTCTCAATATCTCTTACTAACCTTTTGGGGTTGCGGGATTCATCAGAAAGAACGTGGATCTCTTTGATTGCCCCGTCTTCTTCCTGAGTTATGTTAACGGCTAATACGCCCTCGAGTTGAGCAATTCTTTCCCGAAGTTTCTCCTGCAAAAGGACCACCCTTCCCGCAGTTGCCTTGTTGTCCTATGATTCGCCAAACCTTGAGATAACTCCTTCCTGTTTAAACCAAGAAAAACCTTTTCTTGAAAGGACTCCGCCACCCTAAAAACATTTTTCATTTTCCCTCAAAGCAAAGATCCCCCTAAAACAAAGCTTTTTAAGGGAGTAAACACCCTTCTTCAAGCAATGACAAAGATTTCTGCTTCAGGAAAAATTTTTGGAAAAAGGAAAATTTTTTCTTCTTTTTCCAGTTAAAATTTAGCAGAACGGGGGAAACGGGGAAATGGAATCACGTCACGAATATTGGTCATCCCAGATAGGTACATTACCATCCTCTCAAATCCAAGCCCAAATCCTGAATGTGGTACAGTACCATATTTTCTTATATCCAAAAACCACTGGTATTCTTCAATATCCATGCCCTGCTGGATCATATTATTTTTTAAGTAATCGTGCCGTTCCTCCCGCTGGCTTCCACCGACAATTTCTCCTACAAGCGGAACCAGAACATCAACAGCACGAACTGTTTTTTCATCCTCATTCGCCCGCATATAAAAAGCTTTAATTTCCCGGGGATAATCAGTTACAAAAACTGGCTTTTTAAAATATTCCTCGGAGAGAAAACGCTCATGTTCTGATTGTAAATCAAGGCCCCATCCAACGGGAAATTCAAAATCCCTTTGGGCTTTTTTAAGAATATCAACAGCTTCAGTGTAGGTAATCTTGGCAAAATCGGATTCAACAATGGATTGCAGAACTTTTTGTCTCCCTTTATCAATCCACTGGTTAAAAAAGGCCATTTCTTCCTCGCACTGCTCAAGACTATAGGAGATAAGGTGTTTTAAAAAATCCTCGATTAAAATTATCATCTCATCGAGGTCGCAAAAAGCCATTTCCGGTTCCATCATCCAGAATTCAGAGAGGTGACGGGAGGTATAGGACTTTTCTGCTCTAAAGGTAGGACCAAAGGTATAAATATCACCCAGGGCTGTACACATTAACTCCCCTTCCAGTTGACCACTTACAGTCAGATAGGCTTTCTCCGCAAAAAAATCTTTATCCATATCCAGCTCGGTTTTCTTCTCAGCTAGCTCTTTTAAGGGAAGGGTGGTAACCTGGAAAAGGTCTCCAGCTCCCTCACAGTCGCTGGTAGTAATAATCGGGGTATGGATGTAATAAAAACCCCTCTGCTGGTAGTATTCATGAATACAATGGGATAGTTTGCTCCTAAAACGATTAATAACCCCAAAAGTATTGGTCCGGGGCCTGAGGTGAGCAATTTCCCGCAAAAATTCAAAAGTATGCCTTTTTTTCTGAAGCGGGTAATCCTGGAAGCATTCTCCCACTATTTCCAGTTCTTCGGCATGAACTTCATAGGCCTGCTCTCTGCCTTCAACCTGGACTACCTTGCCCACAACACGCAGACTGGTTCCAGTTATTATCCTTTCGAGCTCGGGAAAATTTCCAGGAGGAGAAAAAACCACCTGGGCATTGTACAGAGAGCTTCCGTCATTTATTTCAATGAAACCTACATTTTTAGATAGCCGTTTTGTCCTAGCCCAGCCCAAAATAATTACTTGTTGATCGATTTTTCGACCGCTAATAATTTCTTTAACCCTGGTCTTTGTAAAGTAATCCATTTGCATCTCCCTCCAGTAAAATTCTGCCGAAATATTTTCACCATTTTAAACTACTATTCCCCAAAGTCCTGATTATTCCTTCAATATTTTAAATACCACTCTTGTAAACAACAGATTTTTTTATTGGTTTTAATAATTTCATTCAAAAAACAAGCCTTATAAAATGGAATGATCCCCAGGAGGGGATCATTCCTTCCAGTCCATTTCTTTAATTAACTCAACCGCTCGCCTCATATGAGGAATTACAATCGATCCCCCTACCACCAGGGCAACTGCCATGGTTTCCTCTACTTCTTTTTTGCTGGCCCCAACCTTTTGAGCCTGCCATAGATGATAGGTAATGCAATCATCGCATCGCAAAACCATTGAAGCTACGAGACCCAGCAGTTCTTTTGTTTTTTCAGGAAGGACTCCTTCTTTATAAACCTGGTTATCCAGGGCAAAAAACCGTTTAATTGTTTGGTTATCTATTTTCTCAATTTCCTGGTTGATTTCTTCCCGAAACTTTTTAAAATCTTCCAGTCTATCCATCCTGGACCAACTCGCCTCGCATATAAACTTTTAAAGCACGACTGTGCACATCAAAAGGATGCTTATCCCAGATCACAAAATCGGCTTCTTTCCCCTTTTCCAGGCTGCCTACCTGGTCAGCAATACCGAGGATCTCGGCAGCACTAAGGGTAATGGCTTTGAGGGCTTCCTCTTCGGGCAGCCCTGCTTTCATTGCCAGGCTGGCACAAAGGCCCAGGTACTCTATGGGAACTACCGGGTGGTCAGTCATAATCGCTACCTTTACTCCCGCCTCATGGAGAACCTTGGGAGTTTCCCAGGTGATATCCTTTGTTTCCAGTTTTGTAGCCGGACCAAGGGAAGGACCAACTATTGCCGGATAGCCACTCTCAGCAATTTCCCCGGCAATTTTATGCCCTTCGGTACAATGCTCTATAGTCAGGTCAATATTAAATTCCCGGGCAACCCGGATTCCCGTCATAATATCATCAGCCCGGTGGGCGTGCAGCCTAAGGGGCATTCCCCGGTTGAGAACCCTGAGCATGGCCTCCATTTTCAAATCTCTTTCCGGCATTTTATCTGGATCTTTTTCCCCTTTTTCCAGTTTGGCCTGATAATTTTCTGCTTTAACCAGGGTTTCCCTGAGCAGTGCGGCTGAAGCCATTCGGGGGATAGGGGATTTTTTGGGGCCCATTACCCCGTAAACTCTTTTTGGGTTTTCCCCGAGCGCGGCTTTCATTCCCGCGGGATTGCGAACTATCATTTCCTCAATAGTTTTTCCCGCAGTTCTAATTACAACCGTTTCCCCTCCAATTATATTTGCGCTTCCAGGTCCGGTCATAATTGTGGTAACCCCCCCCGCCCGGGCACTTTTAAACCCTCCATCTTCGGGAAGGATACCGTCTATCGCCCTGAGGTGAGGAGTAACCGGTTCAGAAATTTCATTATAATCCTGGCCTTCCCAGCCTACTCCCACTTCGCCAATACCCACGTGGGAATGGGCATCAATAAATCCAGGAGTAATTATTTTACCTTCAAGGTCGATGACCTCTGCTCCCTGGGGGATATCTCCTTCTTTTAAAACATCGACAATTTTTCCATCCTTAACCAGCAAAAGGCCCGATTCAATTGTATCCCCTTTTCCAGTCATTATTTTGGCATTCTTAAATACTAACATTTTCATCCTCCTCCACTGTTCTCTTATTTTTTAAAAATCTAAGAAGAAACCCTTGGGCTACTATAATCAGACACCTGCGAACTGGACCTCTTAAAAAAGGAAACTCCGAAAGTACCTTCGCCAGAAAGGGTCCGGTCCTGTAATAGAGCAAAATAACAAGTCTCCCAGTCAAATGGCGGTTAAGGTAATGACTTCGCCAGAATTTTAGGATTGCAATGTATTTTTCTTCTTCTGCTTTTGTTAACACTACTCCCGCCACGAAACAGGGGCCAAATTTGGGACCTATTTCTTCTTCCTCTGGAGGCAAAAATGGAAGTCCCAACTGGCGGTAATACCTGTAGGTAGCAGGATAATTGTTCCGCAATTGAATTGCAACCGCCATTTTTTCCTGTTGACTTATTTCAGGATGTTTAATGCTCCCCGGGTTTTCTTCCATAAATACTAGCTTTTTTAACCTGCCCAGGATAAAATCAATTACTCCCGGTGAAAACCTCTGGTCATTTGCCAATTTTGAGCTTTCTTCCCTGGCAACCTGGCCCAGTTCCTGCCCACTCCACAGGGAAAGTTTTTCAACTGCAGGCAGGAGAAGGTTCAGGCGCTCCCGGCTAACAGTTAAAAGCATTTTATTATAAATTTCGGGAAGGTCTAATTCAAGGTTTCTCCGGTGCTTTGCGGTAATGATTTTCCCATCGGGCGCTTCATTTTCCAGAATATAATCCAATAAATATTTCAGGGCCAAAAATCTTGTTGCTGAAGCTCTATTTAACCTTGCCAGTTCTGCTGTTTTCAAGTATTGGTGCAAACCCCTTAAACCTTTCTGGTCAACCTGATTATTCAGGATTTTTAACTCGGCCCTGTTGTTTATTTCCCTCCGGAGGAGTTGGGAAAACTGCCGGAAAAACTTTTCCCACTCTTTTCCTAAACTCTTTTGCTGCAGGAAAGAATTGATTTTTCCTTCCAGGGAAATTTCCCCTTTATCCCTGGCAATTTGACCGGCCTGGAATAATAATTCTACCGCAAGAAGGCGATTATCCCTTATGTTGATTTCCTGGAGGTTACTCCCTTCCATATGCAGGTTCAAAATTAAAAGCAAAACTTCAATTCTTGTTCTCAGGCGAGGAGAATAATTTGCTAAATTTCGGGCCTGCAATTCTTCCCTTAAATGTTTGGGGGATAATTCAAAAAGCTTTTTTTCCTGCAATCCAAGCTTTTTTAATAGCTCGGGCCAGAAAAATTTAGCCTTTAAATCTCTTTTGTTTCCAAAACTGGACAGGCCATTTACCTTATCCATTGTGCTCTTTTCCTTTTATCGGGTTCAGAATTTTACTTCGAAGGCTGAAAAATTTCCTTCGCTTTCTTTCCATTCAGTTTTTACCTGAGTTACTCGAGCCATAAAAGGCCCTCCATTCAAAAATTTTTCCAGCTTCTTAAGATCTTCTTCTTCACCTTCCGCAAAAACGGCAACATCGCCATCGGCAAGGTTCTGAACATAACCAACCAGGCCCAATCTCTGGGCTTTTTCCAATACAAAGTGGCGAAAACCAACCCCCTGGACCCGGCCCTTTATTCTTGCCTGCAGGGCTATATCTGCCATTATTGCCCCTCCCTTTCTTTAATTTTCCTTTTTTAAGGTTTCAACCAACAAGAAAAAAATCCTTTCTTTTCCCTTGACAGATACAGACCTTTCCTTTATAATGTTAAAAAGATAAAATACTAAAGCCCTCCAGTGCTGTCCCCCAGTTGGATTTCCCTCCTCCCAACCTCCGGAGTTTGGCCTTTTTTGTTTGATGACCCCGGCTTTTTCCGGGGTCATCTTCTTATTATTTAAAATTCTCCAGCAACTCCGGCCAGCAGTAAATCCTTTCCCGGGGATCGTAAATCTCTTCCCGGGAAAGTTCGGGAAATTCCTCGGCAAAGATCCGCCTTTCCTTGCGGTAAAAAATTCCAGTGGGGATTTTTTCTCCCCATTCCCGGGCTTTTTCTAATGCCTTTTCCCAGCTTTCGGAGTTATGGTCTTCTCCCAGCTGATAAACCCTTTCCTTGTACCACTGAAAAGTGTTTATTTTGTTAAAAGTTACGCATGGTTGAAGGATATCCAGAAAAGCAAGGCCCCTGTGCTGGATGGCCTGTTGCATCATTTCCTTTAAATGTTTCCTGTTCCCGGCGAAGGAACGGGCCACGAAAGTCGCTCCCCCTGCAAGGGCTAACAGCAAGGGGTTGAGCGGCAGATTTTTTACTCCCTTAACCTGAACCCCGGTTTTCATCCCCATTTCCGAAGTGGGGGAAGCCTGACCCTTGGTCAATCCATAAACCTGGTTGTTGTGGACAAATAAGGCCAGGTTGGGGTTACGCCGAAAAGCATGTAAAAAGTGGTTGCCTCCTTCTCCATAAATATCCCCGTCTCCGGATTCAACAATTATCTTTAAATCCTTCCTGATTGCAGCTAAAGACGTTCCCACAGGGATGGCTCTCCCATGCAACCCATTAAATCCATTAATTTTTAGATAGTGAGGCAATTTGGCTGCTTGGCCGATCCCGCTGGCTATCAAGACCTGGTGAGGTTCAAGATTTAATTCCGCAAGTGCTTCTTGCAGGGTCGTCCTGATTGAAAAGTTTCCACAACCGGGACACCAGGCAATTTCTTCTTTGTTTTGATAGGCTTTTTTATCAACCACGGCTTGCCACCTCCTTCTTAATACGCCGTTTTAATTCATCGGCATTAAAGGGCCGGCCGTCATACTTTCCAATGAAGATTTCTGGTTTTCCCAGACCTTCCTTTTGCAGCAGTGAACCCAATTGGCTGGAATAATTATTCTCCACTAAAATCCAGCCTTTCCCCCTTAGATTTTCTTTCCACTCCCCTTTAGGAAGGGGCCAGATATCGGAAAAGGAATAATGCCCGAGTTTCATTCCCTCCGCTGTCAGAGCCACCCGCGCTTCTTCTACCGGCCCATAGGTTGAACCCCAGCTAACCAAAATAAAATCGGTTTGGTCGGGGTCAGGCCCATGGTAAAGAGGAGGTTCGGTTTCCTCGCTAATTTTTTCCATGCGCTGCATTCTCTTTTCCACCATTTGGGCCCGGGTTGGCGCATCTTCAATAATATTCCCGGCCTCATTATGTTCATCGCTGTCAGCAAGGACAACCTGGCCTTTTTCTCCGGGAATCAGGCGGGGGGAAATGCCATCTTCAGTAAACCTGTAGCGCAAGTAGGGGGTGTCTTCCTGGTAATCTTTAATAAGCTTACCCCGGTTGATCTGAACTGCTTCTGGGTCAAATTCAGCCACAGTTTGTTCAGAGTCTCCTAAAAATTGGTCGCTTAAAATTATTACGGGAACCTGGTATTTATCGGCAAGATTAAAAGCCCTAACCGTCTTGTTAAAAGCGTTTGCCACATCCCGGGGAGCCAGGACAATACGGGGAAATTCTCCCTGAGAAGCATGAATTACAAATTCCAGGTCACCCTGTTCAGTCCTGGTTGGTAAACCCGTAGCAGGTCCAGGCCTTTGAGCATTTAGAATAACCAGGGGAGTTTCAGTAATTCCTGCTAATCCCAGCCCCTCAACCATCAGGGAAAAACCCCCACCGGAAGTTCCGGTCATGGCTCGAACTCCACCGAAAGAAGCACCTAAAGCCATATTTATCGCTGCAATCTCATCTTCAGCCTGCTCCACCAATATGTTAAAGCGCTCACCGTGTTGAGCCAGAAAATTCAAAACACCAGTTGAAGGAGTCATGGGGTAGGCAGAATAAAATTGGACTCCTGCGACCAGAGCTCCCAGGCCAATAGCATTATTGCCGTTGATCAACTTGGTCCCCTTCAACCCTTCCGCTGGCTTTACTGAAAATGTTTCCTCTCCCTGCTCATGCCCCCATTGGAGAGCCTCTATATTTTTTTCTAGAATTTCTCCGGAGAATTTCTCAGAGAGGATATTCTTCAGGGCATCCGGGGAGAGTCCAAGAAGGCTGTGAATAAACCCCAGGGCAATGACCCCTGCTATCCGCTTGTCTCCAATTTCTTCTGCTTTTTTGCTCAGAGGTAGACCTTTTCTTGTTTCTTTTTCTCCCTTAGGAGTAAAATCCTCTTCGTCATACACCAGCATTCCGTTTTCTCCCTCGGCGTTTTTGTGCAGTTCCCATGTTTCTTCATTGAGAGCGAGAAGAATATCTACCTTCTCCGTTCCCCCCTGCAGTGGTTCGGGTCCAAAACGGATATCAGAAAAATTGTGGCCACCTCTTATCCTGGACATGTAGTCCTTGCAGGTAAAAACATGGTAGCCCATCCGCAATAGGGCTTTTGCAAGCAGACTTCCAATTGTATTCATTCCCTGCCCTGCCTGTCCACCAATACGAATATTAAACAACCTGTTTCACCCCTTTTCTATTACTTTTCCTTGGGAAGCACCATGGTCAGTCCAATTCTCTTCCGTTCCAGATCAACTCCTTTTACCATAACCTCCACCACATCGCCCACTGAAACTATTTCCATTGGATCACGTACAAAACGCTCACTCATTTCCGAAATATGGACCAGCCCATCCTCTTTAACCCCGATATCGACAAAGGCACCGAAGTCAACCACATTCCGGACGGTTCCTTTCAAAATCATTCCCTCTTCCAGGTCTTCAATAGACAAAACATTGGTCCGGAAAATTGGCTTGGGTAAATCCTCCCGAGGATCCCGCCCGGGACGAGAGAGAGAATCAATTATATCCCGCAAAGTTGGCAGACCAGTGTTTAACTCTTCAACCAGGGTTGCAGGATTAATATTTTTTAATTCTTCCCTTAATTGATTGACCTTGTCTTTAGCTTCCAGGTCTTCCGGACTGAACCCAATTTTATGGAGTATTTTTTCAGCTACAGAGTAGGATTCTGGGTGGATTGGAGTCCTGGCCAGCGGGTCCCGGGAACTATAGATCCGCAGAAATCCCGCCGCTTGCTGAAATGTTTTATCTCCAAAACCTTTAACATCCAGGAGATCTTCTCTGGCATGAAAAATTCCATTCTCTTCTCGAGCCTTTACCACAGCCCCTGCAACCCTGCTGTTCATCCCCGAAACATAACTCAATAGGGCGGGAGAGGCTGTATTGAGATCTACCCCAACGTGGTTTACACAGGATTCTACTACCTGCTCCAGCTTTTCCTTCAACTTGGAACCCGTGACATCATGCTGGTACATCCCCACACCCAGGGATTTGGGATCTATTTTTACCAGTTCAGCCAGGGGATCCTGGAGTCGGCGAGCAATGGACACTGCTCCCCGCATGGAAACATCCATTCCGGGGAGTTCTTTTTTCGCCAGAGGAGAGGCAGAATAAACACTAGCTCCTGCTTCATCAACCACGATATATTTCAGTTCATTTTTGCTTTCCTCGATAACCTCAACTGCCAGCTTTTCCGTTTCCCGGCAGGCCGTTCCATTGCCGATTGCAATTATATCAACTGCATGGGTTTCAACGAGATCAACCAGGACCCGTAAACCTAATTCCCATTTATTCTGGGGAGCATGGGGGTAAATTGTCTCTGTGGCCAGAACCCGGCCTGTTTCATCCACGATCACAAGCTTGGATCCTGTCCGAAACGCCGGATCTATCCCCATTATTTTGGTCCCGCTGACCGGAGGTTGCAATAAGAGTTTTTTCAGGTTGGAGGCAAATATAGTAATTGCATGTTCTTCCGCTTTGTCCCAGATATCATTCCTGATTTCTCGCTCCACCGCGGGCTGGATTAACCGCTTGTAACCGTCTTCTATAGCTTCTTCAATATGCTCCAGACCAAAAAATTCTTTGTTTTCAATAAACTTCCTTCCCAGAAGGCCAATAATTTCTTCCTGGGGAACTTCCAGGTTCACCTTTAGAAAATCTTCCCTCTCACCCCTGCTCAAGGCAAGCACCCGGTGGGGAGGCAATTTTTTTACCGGTTCCCTGTAATCGTAATACATTTCATAGGGGGAATGTTCTTCGGTCTGCCCCCGGGAAACAATAACCCCTTTTTCCCAGCTAATTTTCCGGGCCAGTGCTCTGGCCTCAGGAGCATCTGCTACCCATTCCGCGATAATATCTCGGGCTCCCTGCCAGACCTGGGGGATTTCAACTAATTCTTTTTCTTCATCAAGGTATTTCTCCGCTTCCAGGTCAGGTTCATCAAGATCATCCTTTTGAGAAAAAATCAACTGGGCCAGGGGTTCAAGGCCTTTTTCCTTGGCCTTGGTAGCCCGGGTCCTTCGTTTGGGCCTGAAGGGACGATACAAATCTTCAAGTTCCTGCATTTTGGTTGCCAGTTTTATTTTTTCCTCTAATTCAGGAGTTAATTTTTCCTGTTCTGCAATTAACCTGAGCACCTCTTCCTTGCGCTGCATCAGGTTACGCAGGTAATTAAGTCTTTCTTCAATTTTACGCAAGACTTCTTCATCGAGGTCTCCCGTTGCTTCTTTCCGATAGCGTGAAATAAAGGGGATGGTATTGCCCCCATCGAGCAGTTCAACTGTCCTACGAACCTGTTCCAGTCCCAATCCCAATCCCAGTTCCTGACTGATTACTTTTACAATCTGTTGTTCATCCATGAAATTTTCAACCTCCTCCAGGCCTACAGAGTTCAATTATTATTTCCAAACAGGTGAAAAAAATTAACTTCCAGATCTAAAGCAGATTCATCAACCTCAAATTTTTGAAAGGAAAGACCCGGCCGGTTTTCATGAAAAAGGAAAAACCGATAAGTCCCCGCTGGAATATCCTCAGCCCGAAAAGAACCATCCTTGCCTATCTTCATTTTAAAGAAGTTATGATGATCTTCCACGCTGCTGATTAACATGGTGCTGCCCTGGGGATCATCATCGGTGAAAAAAGTCTGTATTTTTCCCCCGATGGTAAAAGTTTCCTTTAAAGAAAATTGATAGGCTTCTTCCCTGCCATCCACTGGCTGGTAGGGAGGGAAAAAAGAAATTCCTTCTTTTTGCTGTGGTTCAATTATTTCCCCGAACTCATAATTTCCAGAACTTTGAAAGAAACCCTGTTGATCTGTAATTACCGTTTCCGAGCCTAACTTCACCTCTATACCTTCGGGGGCCTCCCCGTTTTCCCCTTTGATCCTTCCGGAAACGGGGAATTTTCTCCCGAGCACTAAACTCTCCAGGCCAGAAATAATAGAGGAAATAAGCTCCTTGTTTTGAAAAAGGCCCTGATGATAAACACCTTCCACCGGAGGAAAATTATGTGCCCCCTCGAGGCTCGAACTGAAGTTAGAGACAATCCCATCCCCGGGAACCCGCAGGGATGATATTAACTGGTAATAAGCTTCTCCTACATAGGAAAAGAAGTTGCGAGAAACGCTGGGGTCCAGCCTCCCGGAAAAGGTGTAGTAGCGATTAGCATAACGTTCTTCTGCATTCAAAGCCTGTAGATAACTATCCTCTTCTTTTTCAATGAAACCAAACCTTTCCATCAAACAGGGAGTTCCCCGCATATCCTGGATTGCTGGGCCAAGCCCCAGATTATCGGCAGTAAAAAGGACTGGTATACCCTTGTGAGGGGTCCCGAGGGTGAAAAGCGCTCCAACCCTGTCCGCTCCCTGCAAATAATTAATATAATGGCGGACAATAAGTCCGCCCATACTGTGGGCAATAACAATCAATTCTTTTTCTTCAAGACCAAATCTTTCAATTTCCAGGGCCAGGTTTTCGGCAAGTCCTGCAATATCATCAAAATAGGGCTGGTAAAGAAAAACATACAATTCTGTTTTTTCCGCAAGTTCTTCGTTCTGAGTTATCGCCCGGGCCATTTGATTCCAGTTTTCAACGGGAATGGTCCGTAAAAGTCCATCGGTTAAAACCCCCGGTAGAAAACCATGGACCAGCAAAATTTTGGTGTCCCCGCTTCCACCAGCAAGTCCAGTCAAATCTTCCCAGTGGTGGAGTTCGGCACTTCCAATGGCCGTAGAACCAAAAGAAAAAAGGATTATTATTACCAGCACAAACTTAACCATTTCTTTCCTCCCTAGCCCATTAAGTACCCCGCTTGATAGGCTCCGATTATGTAGGTAAAATAAAATAATATTAAAACCAGACCTTCCCGGCGAGTAATTTTAGAATGGGTAAATCCCATGTACAAAAGCATTACAACAAATAAAAGCATTGCCAAAAGGCTGAGGAGGTCCCCCAAACCCCCGAGAGCAAAAGGGTTAATCGTGGCAGCAATTCCGGACACCCATGTAAGCCCAAGTATATTTGCCCCAACAACATTACCCAGAGAAAGGTCAACAACTTTTTTCCGCATTGAAACCACTGCCGTTGTCAATTCAGGGAGGGATGTCCCTATAGCGATTATAGTAAGACCTACAAATAAGGCCGAAAGATTAAAGTACTCAGCAATTTCCAGGCTTGAATTTACCAGAAGGCGGCTGCCCCCAACAACCATTGCCGCTCCAAAAATAAAAAACAAAAAATTGCGTTGAGAAGTTCCGCAATTTTCCAGAGCCTCCGGCTCTGCTTCTGCCTTCTCCCCTTTATTATTTAAACGGTAATTTCGGATTAGATCGCCTGCAAGGTAAACCGCTCCGGTTAGGAGTAAAACCACCCCTCCCCATCGCGGAACAAACCCATCAAGGATTAATAAGCTTAAAAGGATAGCTGAACCCAGCATTACCCAGGCAGAAATAATAAAATCGCGGCGCCTTACTAAAACCACACCCACGATGGCAGTAAAACCAACAATGAGCCCACTGTTAGCAATCACTGAACCAACGGCGTTGCCAATTGCTAACTGGGGATTCCCCTGGAAACTTGCTGTTGCCGTTACCAGCAATTCAGGTAATGTTGTAGCCAGGCTGACCAGGGTTCCTCCAATAATCATCCTTGGGATCCGGAAAATACGGGCAAGATTAACACTCGAACTAACGAAGTAATCTCCGCCTTTTATTAATAGGCCAAGCCCGATTAAAAACCAGAATACCGTCTGTACCATCCCCACTGCTCCTCTTTTGGTTTATTCTTCGGTAATTATTTCCTGTAAGAAACTACCCAGGTTGTCCGCATCCCTGTAATGCCAGTGTCCTCCCCAGAAAGAAAATATCAGTCCATTATCCGACTGCAGGTGAATTTCTCCTTCTGGGATAGTAATTTGAAATTCGGTTTTCTCTGGAGAAGGGGGACGCCCCTCTCTTCCATTCTCCAAATCATTAAGTCTGTCCAGGACAAGGTCAGTCTCATCCCTGGAAAGAACCATCTCCTCTCCAGTTACCGGCTCCAAAACCTTCAGGTACTCTGCATCCACGAGCAAAGATAGTAACGATCTCCTGCTTTGCATTACCTTTTCACAGTAAACAAAAAAGTCCCTCATATCCTGCTTTCTTTCTTCCCCGTCAACAATTAAACGATCCGGGAAAACTACAAAGCGCCCCTTTTGTCTTAATATATTCTGGCCTTCGGAAAAATAAATCTCAAAAAAATATTCTTTATTATCCGATTGAATTTCCTCTTCCCGTCCTCGTTCTGCGTAATAGCTGGCTCGTTCCCAGAGGGGTTCAACAAATTCAACACTTTCTTCAAAAACAACAAGCCTTGCTCCCCTTCTCTCTTCTGAAACCATGTGCATGCTAAAAGCCTGGGGAACATAACCCGAATCCCTGATTACCACAAAAATAATTATTACTATTATGATCGATAGATAAAAAACCCACTTGGTTCTTTTTGATTTAAAAAACATAGCAAACCTTCCCTAACCCCGTATTCGAACAACAAAAAATAAAAGTAAAAACAGGATTACAAGCAAGAACAAACCAAATTTTATCCGGGCCAGAACATCTTTTGGTCTTTTACTCCTCTCTTCTTCAAATAACTGATGGTTATTATTAATTATTGACATAAAATCTCCTCCATCCATTCAAATTAGAACCTTTCCCTGCTGTTCACCAAAATCCCTTCTCTATCAGAAGACGAAATCCTCCCCGGCCCTTTTAACCAATAGTTTTCACTCTCCAAAACCACTTTCTTTATCAAGATATAATATAAAAGGAGGAAGGAAGGGAAAAAAGGGAAAATTAATAATTATATGGATAAACGATGACAGTTTTTTGATTTAATAAGAATAGGAGGCCCGGCATGTTCATTTTAGAACTGATGCTTCTCTATGGACTAGGTATGGTAGGAAGTTTACTGGGAAGAAAAGCGCGCCTTCCCGCAGCACCCGTGCTGGGAAGCCTGATATTTCTAACACTTCTTCGGTTAATCGAGGTCCCCCTTCCTAACCTACCCGAAGCAAGCGTTTTGATTATCCAGGTTGCCCTGGGGTTGATGGTTGGAGCCCGGTTCAATGAAGAAACCAGTCAACCCTTGAGCGGAATTACCAAACCTGCCTTTATCGTCTCTTCCTGGGCTCTTAGCCTGGCCTTCATTTCCGGTTACATTATCACTTGCCTGACCTCTCTTGACCTGAATACAGCAATACTTTCTTCCAGTGTAGGCGGTCTTCCTGAAATGACTGTTTTAGCAGTTGCAACTGATGCTGATCCTGTAGGGGTAATTTTCTTTCACATTACCAGGCTAATTGTCACTCTGATGCTTTTTCCAGTGGTACTAAAATGGTTAAAGATAAGATTCCCCGAACCTCCCCCGGCCCGGAATGAAATGAAAACTGAAAAAAAATCTCCTTACAAGGCCCAAAGGTCGCTAAGCTCAGCCTTATTCACCCTTGCCGGGGCCTCTTTAATAGGTTTTCTGAGCCACGCAGCCCAGATTCCGGCCGGGGGGCTTGTTGGCGCCATTATTTTCATGGTTGTATGCGGCCGGTTACGACTCCCGGTCTTTCACCCTCCCCACTACCTTTTTAATTGGTTTTTGATTGGCGTGGGAGTTATGATCGCTGACAGGGTTGATACAGCCAGCCTTGCCGCAATAGTTAGTATCCAGATTATAATTCCCCTTATTTTATCGATTATCCTGATAATCGGAAGCTCCCTTTTTATAGCCTTTCTCATCCACCGGTTGGCAGGCTGGGATCCGATCTCAGCCTACCTGGCAGCAGCCCCTGCAGGCTTTACCATAATGACTGCTCTTGCCCTGCAGGAAAACCGTAATCCTGTTGCAATTTCCCTGATGCACCTGTCCCGTTTAATGGTACTCAAACTGATCCTTCCTTTTGTTTTTATGCTCCTTTACTAAAAAAAAGCAGGCCTTCTCAGCCCTGCTTTTCAAAAAAACGCCCCAGCAATCCATTAATAAACTTGCCCGATTCCTCGCCTCCAAAAGCTTTACCCACCTCAATAGCCTCGTCCACTGCTACTGCGTCGGGGACATCTTGACAGTACTGCATTTCAAAGAGACCAATTCTAATTATATTTAGGTCCACGCGGGATAACCTTTCCAACCTCCACCTGGAAAGGTATTTTTTTATGTTTTGGTCCAGTTCTTCCATTTTTTCCAGAACACCCTGTGCAAGCTTTTGGGTATACGTAGCTTTTTCCGCCTCGGGGGCCAGCAATAAAAAATACTCCCAGGCCTGGGCAAAATTATAATTGGTCTGTCCCATAAGGTAAAGCACCTGGACAGCCCATTCTCTCTGCTGTCTTCTACTAATTATTGTTGCCAAAACAAACCTCACCTTCTCAACATGGGAGCGGAAAAATTATTACCCCGAGCAAAACCAACAAAATGAAAACTTTTTATGGGTAAAAAGTTTATCTCATTTCCCTAAATATTTTTCCGAGGCCCTGTTTTAAAGATCTTTATCCTGCTTTTTTTCTTCAGTTTCTTCAGTTTCTTCTTCAGTGGTTTCTTCATCAACCCATTTTTCTTCTGTTTCCTCTTCATAAACCTGTTCCTGAGGTTTTTCTATTTCCTTTTCTTTTTCTACCTTTTCTCGTTTGACTTCTTCCCGTTTACGTTCAAAAGTATCTCTTTCTTCACTTTCAATACTGTGAACGACGGTTTCGATTTTTTCCACCTTTACTCCCACCACCTGGCTAACATAATCTTTCAATGATTCCTGAATATCTGTTACCAGGTCGGGGATCTCCTGATGGGGGAAAACTCCAAGTTTCAAGCGAATAAATAGTCCACCTTCCACGGGTTTAATGAAGGTTTTTACTTCTTTTACGCCCTCCTGCCTGGACACGAACCTGTGGATTAAACCTTCAACGGCGTCGAGCGAAACCCTAATGGCCCCTGTTTTCCCGTCTCGAACCATTGTATTTTGGGGTTCAGCCCTTAAGAAATAGGGGAGTAGACTTAAAATCCCCAAAAAGAAAACAACTAACCCAATTATTCCTGCCAGGTAGTTTTGATAAAGGGTCCGCAGGAAATAAATATAAATGTCGGGAGAAATCAAACCAAAAAAGTGAAAGCTTAAAAGCAAGCTACCCAGTGTTATCACAATCAGAATAATAAACTGAATTGCTCTATAAAAAAAACCCATTCCCATCCCCCCTTATTAAATAAAGTTATTTACTTATCTTTTTTTTCTTCGTTTTCCTTTTTACCTTTCTTCCCTTTTTTCGTTTTTTTCTCTTTGCTATTCTCTTCTTTTTTTCCTTCTTCCCCTTCTTCTTCTTCTTCTTCTTCTTCTTCTATTTTTTCTTCAACCTCTTCTTCTTCTTCTTCTTTAGGCATGTGAGTATCAATTCCGGTTATGAATACGTTAACTTCAACCACCTTAAGCCCTGTCATTCCTTCAACGGCCTTTTTAACATTCTCCTGGACTTTTGTAGCAACTGCATGAATCACGGCGCCATATTCAATAACAAGGTAGAGGTCAATCTTGGCTTCTTTTTCTCCGACTTCAACTTTGACCCCTTTGGAGAGGTTTTTCTTGCCAAGAAGCTCAACCAGGCCTCCCCCAAAACCTCCGGTCATACTTTTTACACCTTCGATTTCCGTGGCTGCCAGGCCTGCAATTATTGCTATAACTTCATCCGCGATATGAACACTTCCATAATCATGGGCTGGTTGGTACATTTTTTCACCTCCAAGTGAACACCTGTTTCTTTCCTTAATTAACCAAACCTCTACTTAAATTAAATTCTACAAACAGGGCCGTTTTCCTTTTAAAAAACAAAATCCCTTCTATGCCCAACGGTTCCGGACTTCTTTAACCGAAAAAAACACACCCGGAGCAAAAACTCCGGGTATAAATACCTCTACCCAGTTATTACTTGGAAACCCGCTCCATATATTCTCCCGATCGGGTATCGACCTTTACAATATCACCTTCATTAATAAACAGAGGAACATTTATTTCTGCACCTGTTTCCAGTTGAGCAGGTTTGGTTCCCCCGGAAACTGTATTCCCCTTAACACCCGGATCGGTCTGAGTTACCTCCAGTTCGACAAAGGTGGGGAGTTCAATAGTTACAGCGCGTCCCTGATAGTATTTAACCTTGAGGGCTAGGTTTTCTTTCAAAAATTTAATAATCTCTTCTCCCAGATCAACCGCATTAATCGCTGTTTGTTCAAAGGTTTCTCTATCCATAAAATAAAACTGATCTTCGGATTGATAGAGAAATTCCATTTCTCTCTCGTCGAGGTGAGCCTTTTTAACTTTTTCCCCGGCCCGGAATGTTTTTTCAAAAACCGCGCCCGTTTCAATATTCCTTAACTTGGTCCGGACGAAAGCGCTGCCCTTGCCCGGTTTGACATGCAAAAATTCAATAACAGTACAGATCCCTTCTTCAATATCAATAGTAAGACCGGTGTGGAAGTTGTTAGTGTTTATCATTTTTTCCCTCCTATCCAGGGGCCAAAAACCATTAGCCCTATTCCGGTTTATATAATTTTAAACTCTTTAGGTACTCCGGTCAAGCTCCGGACCCCATTCGCTTCCATTACAACAATATCTTCAATTCTGACTCCACCCCAGCCGGGTAGATATATTCCCGGTTCAACAGTAAAAACCATTCCCGGCTCCAGGTTGTTTTCGCTAACTGAACTCAGGCGGGGACTTTCATGGACATCAATCCCAATTCCATGCCCGAGACCATGCCCAAAATTATCTCCATAGCCTTTAGCAGAAATAACATCCCTGGATAATTTATCTGCATCCGGCCCGGACATTCCAGGCTTAATTCCTTCAATAGCTGCCATTTGCGCTTCTAAAACGGTTTCATAAATTTCCCGTTCTTTTTCTCCTGCGCTCCCAATTGCAAAGGTCCGGGTCACATCAGAGGCATAACCGTTCAAGCGGGCTCCCATATCAATTACCACGAGTTCCCCTTTTTTTATCACCTTGTCGCTGGCTATTCCGTGGGGTAAAGAACCCCGGGGGCCAGATGCAACTATGATATCGAAGGAACTCCCCTTGGCTCCCTTTTTACGGAGGAAAAATTCCAGTTCCAGGGCTACTTCGCGTTCTGTCATTCCCGGCTTGATAAAACCACAAATATATTCTAAGGCCTGGTCGGCCAGATCTATTGCCTCCTGCAAAAAAGCAAGTTCTTCGGTGCTTTTATATATCCTGAATTTTTCTACGAAATTCTGGGTAGGGACCCACTCCACGTTATCAATTTTTCCTTTCAGTTCTTTTTCTACAGTTGCGTAGGTCTCAAAGTCCGCTTCAAAACCAATTTTATTTAACTCTTCCCCCGAAATAAGCTGGTTAAGGGTATCCATTTTTTTCAGGTCATGCTCGACTATTTCCAGGTGAGGCGCCTGGTTTTGAGCCTGTTCTGTATACCTGAAATCAGTAATAAGCATCGCCTTTTGTGGAGTTACCATAACGGTACCTGCGGATCCGGTAAAACCACTCAGGTAAAAGCGGTTAGAGGGATGGTTTATAATAATTCCATCCAGGTTATTGTCACCAAGTTCTTTTCTAACTTTTTCTATCCTATTCTCCATTGTTCAGCCTCCCTAATGTTTTTTCCTTAAATCCGTTTTTTCAATAATTTCTTCTTGATCCCGCAGGGTTTTTCCTCCATCTTTTCTAACTATCCGGGGGGTGATAAAAATTATTAATTCTGTGGCAAGTTTATTCTCCTTGCTTGATCCAAGCCAGGAGCCAATCAAGGGTAATTTCCGAAACCAGGGCAAATCTTTTTTTCTGAAGCGATCCTCGATCTGCAAAAGTCCCCCCAAAGCAAAAGTTTCCCCGCACTCCACCCTGACGACAGTTTCTACTTCTCTGGTGCTTACCCGGGGAAAACCCGAAACCAGTTCCTCTCCAATTTTGCTTACTTCCGGCCGGACCTCGAGCGTGATATACTTCCCTTCGGAAAGTCGGGGTGTAAAAGAAATTATGATTCCAGTTTGCAGGTAATCTATATTCTGTCCCCCATCATTATTTATTCTCTCTCCCCGAACTGGAATCCTGTCCCCGATATGGAGTGTTCCCTCAATTCCCTCCAGAGTGGTTAAACTCGGGCGGGCAAGAGTTTCCGAAACTCCTTCTTCTTCCATCAAGTCCAAAAAATTTTCCAGACTTAAACTAATTCCCTCCCCATGCAAAAGAAACCCATCCCCAAGTAAATCTATACTGGCTATCTGTCCCAGATTCAATCCTTTTTCTTTAATAAAATGGCTGGAAACTTCTTCGATCCGAAATTCAACAAGAACCAAATCTCGGGGTTGATCCATTTCCTCGATGACCAGGAGCATTTCTTCTAAAATTCCGGGTTTTCCTTTCAGCAAAAGTCGGTTCAAACGTTTATCAGTTTTTATTTCTGCTTCTGGAAAAAGCCCCTGCAAAAGCGGGGGAAAAATCTCGGGATCCCCATACTCCAGTTCCTCGACTAATATTTCTTTTTGAGGAAGGGGATAGTCAATTTCTTCAATTAGTTTTTTTGCTTTTTCAATTTCCTCCGGAAAACCCCTAACTATTATCTGCTTCCTTCCCTGTTTTATTACCGTAAGACCAGGGAACATTCGGGAAATTATCTCGATCGCTTCCTCGGGTTGGATATTATCAATTTCCAGGATTATCACCTTTTCTTTTTTCCCCGGACCACCGACCTGGGATAAAATTTCCTCAACTTTTTGCAGTTTTTCTTTTTCACCGCTACAAATCAGGCTGGAACTTTTAATATCCAAAGCCATTTTGAGCCCGGGAAAAATCTCACCAACCCATCTTAGAATTTCCTCGCCCGGCCTGCCTTCGAGGCTAAAAACCTCAATTACCTCATCAGAACTTAATTCAGCTATCAAATCCGGGGGGCCAACAATGTAAAGATTGTCTTTTTTGTAATAATCAAGCCCATGGGTGTAGAGAATTCCCGCCCAGGCCTCTGAAAAGGAGATCCCCTCCAGATGAGCTGAAACTCTTCCTTCAATCTCGGCAGAAATTAAAACATTTATGCCCCCTATATCTGCAAGCCCCCTTAAAACATCGCTCAATTCGGCTTCATTAAATTTAACCTCAACCAGGGGCTCGCTTCCTTCAGCCGGGCTAATAATTAAAGCTAAGAACAAAAAAAGAATTAACAGTTTAGCCAAAACTAATCACCACCTATGGGTAAATAATAAAAAGCTCTCTCGGGAATTTTTCTCAGGATAATATGATCAGAAAATATCCGCTCAATTTCCCAACCGGAAAACCCATCTCCTTTTCTTACCAGGAAAATTTCCTCCTTAACTTCAATTATAGCCAGGAATTCCTCCCGGCCCCGGATAATGCCCCGAACTTCTAAATCCACTGGACGTGGTAAATTGCCTTTAATCTTTCCCTGCTCCCTTAAAAAAGGGTTGGGGGGAGTTTCCCTTTCCCCCTGGTAAACAAACACAGCGGTTTGCTCAATATTCTCTTCCGGGGAAGGTTCTGCAGGCAGAATTTCTGGAATTGGTTTTCTTTGGGGGTCTTCTCCGATATTTGTGATTAAAAAACTCCCGAGGAGCAATAACAGCACTCCCGGGATATAAATTCCCAGTTTTTCTCCCGTTTTAAAATTCATTTAACTCGCCTCCCTTTATTAGAGGAATTTCCCCCGTAACTTCAAGAACCAGTTCCTTTTCCGCCTGGAAAAGAACCTGGAGTAACTCAAAAAAATAGGGAGAGGTGTCCAGGTCCTGTAAAAAAACCAGCAACTCGGAGAAATTTCCTTTCCATTTTCCTTTTAACAAGACGTTTTCTCCAGAGCGATCTAATTTCAGTTCTTTTTTAGTTACTTCCCTTTCTTTCGCCCTCTGGGCCAGGTAATTTTTGAATTTTTGCATTCCTTCAGGGTTCTGGAGAAATTTCTCCCCAAGCTCTTTTAATTCCCTTTCCAGTTCCTCCAGCTCCGCCTTTATTTCTTTTTGCCTTTGTTCCCGGGCTTTAAATTCAGTTACTAACCCCTTGGTTAGGCCCAACAATTCTTTATTTTCTTCAATTTGATCCCGAACAGGAAGAAATATTCCGAAGAAAATTAGTCCGGTAGCCAAACCAAGGATGATTATCAGAAAATCCATTTTACCCATCTAAATCTTCCTCTCCCCCGGGTTTTACCTCCAGGACGAACCATTTCCAATTTTCTTTTGTTTGCGAATCCTCTAATATAAAATCCATCTTTTTCTCCGGTAAAACCAGGGACAGATTTTCTTCCAGTTCCTTTTTTTTATTTTCGGTTTCCAGGTACCCTTCCAGAACAAAAAACTCCTTTTTATCAGCCCTGAAAAAAGCAAGGTATACTCCTTCAGGCATGTTAAAAAATAGCTCCCAGGTTAATTCATTTAAGTTATTTTCTGGAATTTTTTCTTTAAAAAAATTTAGCTGCTCCCTTTTTTCCTCCAGCTGCTTTTCCAATAAATCCATGCCGGCAAGTCTTTTTTCCAGTTCAACCTTCTGCTCCTCCCATCTTTTTAACTCTTCTCGAGAGGAGAGCAGGGCCGCCCTTAATTGAAAATAATTCAAGGCAAGCAAAACCAGGACCAGGCCAAGCAAAATCAGTTTGAGGGCAGGCCAGTAACCCTTTTCCCCTCCTTTTAAATATCTTGAAAAATCAATTCTTTCCATGATTTTCTCCTTTTCAAACTGCCCAAACCCAGAGCAACTGAGAGCAAAACCTTCTCTTTTTCTTTTTCAGGCCAAAATTTTTGCGGAAACCGGACTGGAACTTTAAAATTTTCCTCTAGGAATTTAATAAAGCCATTTTTAAGCACATTACCTCCCGTAATTATTATTTTCTCCATTTCCCAGGGACTGCTTTTTTGGGGGAGATGTAAAAGGGCTCTTTCAATTTCTTTTTTAACTTTAATAAAGTCTTCCTCTACATTTATCTTTTTTACCAGGTTTACTTTTTCATTATCTCCCTGGATTGATAGGTTTCTTATTAACAGGGGCACTCCTCTGGACAAAAAGACAAGGGTGGCTCCCCCCCATCCCCAATCCAAAACAACAAGGTTTTCTTTCCAGCTGGAATATAGGGGAAAAAGGGCCGCGGGTGCAAGGGTAATTCTCTCATATTTAAAACTCCCAAACCGGTCCAGGCAGTTAAAAAAAGACCGAAAAAATTTAGCACAGATTGCTGCAGCAACAATTTTTTGCCTCTTTTTACCTTTCTCAAGACAGATAAAATCAAATAAAGCTTCCTCTCCAGGAAAGGGGAGATAACGGGTCATTTCCCATTTGACCGCTTCCCTCAATTCTTTTTTCCCTAATATTGGAAAATCCATTACCATTAACCGCCCTCTTGTCCTGGGTAAGGAAACTCTCAGGGAGGCTGAATTAAAGTCGCAATTTCCCAGAGTAGTATTTAATAACTTATCCATCCCCTCCCTGTCCTTAACCAACCTTTCCCCCAGCAAACCTGCTGGGATTTCTTTCATCCAGTATTCTACCGGTTTAAATTCAAACCTACTTTCGGGAATAAAACGGACTATTTTTAAGTTTTTCTCTCCCCAGTCAAGAGCAAACAAAATCGATCCTCCTCTCTAAAAACTGTGCCAGCACCAAAAACTCAGGGCAGACCCTCCTTCCACCAGAGCAATTCAACATCTTTTAGGGTATCAGAAACCTGGAATTTCGCTGTTAAATAAAATTCTTCTCCCCCTTCATATCCCCGGGAAATGAGGTATTGACCGCATTCTTTTTCTCGGGTTTCCAGGAAAAAACCTTTTTCTGGCCCCAGAGGATAATAATTTTCTTCTGACCTCCACCCGGGCTCTTCTCTTAGTTTGTAAAAACCCTTTACCATTCCCGCCTCGGCCAGGTAAAACAGTTTTTGTTTTCGGTACAGGTTATTGTTAATCATCATTTCCAGCCGGCTTTCCCGGTATTGAGCTCCCAGGGTTGCGGCGAACACAATACAAACTACAAGAACCGGAACCAAAACAGACCCTTCCCTGCCCATTTTCAGTCCTCCCCTTCCCGGGCAAAAACCTGGCTTTCCAAAGAACTGATTTCTGCCTGGATTGTAACAATAATTCCCTGCTCAACAGGTTTGAAAGCAAGTTTTCCTGCATTTAAAGCTATGGACATGCCTGTAAAACGCTCCCGACCGGGGTTTTTTACTCCCTTTAAAATATTCTCTCCTCTCTGGTAAAAAGCAATTTCCCTCTCCGGTTCGTAGTTTACGCTCATTTCTAGGCGAGTGTAAGCCCCGCGGGAATCTGGCCCCTCAAGGAACCTGATTGTATCGGGTTTAGCCTGCCGGATTTTCCTGATTACTTCCTCCATCACTACCCGCTGTTGCTGCCTGATGTCAAATCGGGCACTGCTCCTTTGCCAGTTTTCTCCGACTTCGATATAGGCTGTGCCCAGGCCGATCCAGAGAAATCCCGCGAGAAAAATTGCAAGGAGAACTTCTAATAGAATAAAACCGCGTTTCATCTGTCCTTTTGCCCCCTGAAAATACAGTCAGCTGAATAAAGGGTGATAAATTCAATTTCCCTAAAATTATCCCCCTGTTCCCAGTTTACCTTAACCCTGCCCATATTAAGACTTTCCCAGGGTTCAAAACGGGACTGGATAATAAAACCCCTTTCTTGCTCTTCAATTGTTTTCTCCTCTCCTGTTTTCAGCAAAACTTCCATCTGCTTTTGCCCCATAAAAACCCCTTTTCCGAGCACCTCGGCCTGGTAATCCATCTTTTTCCAGTTCAACCAGCCTTCAGAAATGAAAGCCAGGACCATAGCCATTAGGACCATAGAAAACAAAACTTCCCAGAGAATAAAACCATCATTTCGCAAAAACTATTCCTCCTTCCGCTCAACGCTGACCCTTACCCGGCCTGTTCCCACCCGAGTAATAACCCGGGCCACTGCTTTTTCATCCCCCAGGGTAATGGTGTTTCCCCGGGAGGGAGATCCCGTTGAAGTAAAATGAAAACCCGGCTGAGCCAGGGAAAAACCCTCCAATGCAACCCCTTCACCCAGTTCCTTTTTGAGTAATACAATTTCTTCTTCTCCTTCTTGTTTCGAAATCCAGTAACTGTTTTGATCCAATTCCAGGTTTATGAATTGGTTCTGCCCGGTTTGAATTGCCCGGAACCGGGCCCAGCGTAAGTCAGTGGCCAGGTGCCGGGCCTTTTTTTGAAGGTTCAAAACCTCGACATTCCAGCCCGCGCCACCAATTATCGAATATAATATCCCGAGCAATAAGAGGACCAGAATAATCTCTATCATTGTAAATCCTTTTTCCCCCGGGAAAGATCTTTTGACCATTTAAAGCTACCTCCAGTAAAAATCGTTTTAAAACCAGGCTCCTACTACCAGACCTGGATCATATCCAGCATGGGAAGAACCATGGCTACCATGATCAAACCAACCAGCCCGGCAATGAGCAAAATCAGTAAGGGTTCCAAAAAAGAAACTATATTTTTTACCCAGTTTTCCATTTCCTCTAAATAATAGCTTCCAGCCCGGGCTGTCATTTCATCCAACTTCCCGGTTTCCTCACCCATTCGAAGCATACAGATAAAAAAAGGATCCGGATTGAGCCATTTTTGCAGAGAATTAGAAAGCAGCTCGCCCCCCTCTACTTCCTGTTTTGTCCTTTCCAGCCCATCGCGTAAGAAAAGGTTACCAGCCTGCTCGGCAATCATTTCCACGCTTCGATCTATGGTTAGCCCGGCCTTTAACAGCAAAGCGAAGTTATTTCCCACGAAGGCCCAAAAAAATTTTCTGGTCGGGGAGAACTTTGCTTTTTGGGTATCCAGCCACAGCCTACACTTTTTCCGGGATTTCAAAATGTGGAATAGCAGGGTAATAAAAAGAAAAAATAATAAAAAATATGGTGAATTCGTCCTGATAAACTGACTGGCTTTAATAAGTCTCCTGGTCAATAGGGGCAATTCCTGGCTGTAATCCATGTACAGGGAGGAAAAATAGGGAAGAACATTGAAAACAAGAAAGCCCATTACACCCAGAGCAACTGCCAGGACAAAAAGAGGATAACGCAAAACTTCTTTTATTTCTCTTTTCAATTGGAGATTCCGCTCAAAATGTTCGGCCATATTAAACAAAATTTTCATAGTCAGCCCGGTTTCTTCGCCCATTTTAATCATCTGCAGAAAAAATTCCGGGAAAAATCTCCTGTGCTCTGACATTGCTGCATAGAGAGAATGACCCTGCATGATCTTTCCCTTTATTTCCTGGAAAACTCCTTTCATTCTTCTATCCCCTGCCTGTTTGGCGAGTAAATCCAGGGCCTGGCCAAGAGGTAACCCTCCCTGTAAAAGAATTGCCAGCTGGCGGGAAAAAAAAATCAATTTTTTTTCATTACCTTTTGTCCCCCGCTGGATTCTCTTTTTCATTGTTTTTTGCTTTTTTAGTTTGAGAATTATATAACCCTTATCTCCGAGCACCTCCAGTGCTTCTCGGGAATTTTCCGCTTCTATCTTTCCCTTTACCCTGTTCCCCTCCTGGTCAATTCCCCTGTAAAAAAAATTCTCTCCAGAAAAAATGGTTTTATCCTCCACCCGGAACAACTCTTAACACCTCCTCCAGGGAAGTTTCCCCCCGCTCAACTTTATTTAATCCGGCTTCTTTTAAACTTTCCTCCATTATTCCTGCAGCAGCCTTTTTCAGGCTAACCCCCGGCTCTTTTTTGACAACCAACTCCCGCAAATTATCATCCGGCATTAGAATTTCAGCAATTGCTGTCCTTCCCCGGTACCCCGAAGCATAACAAGAAGAACAACCTGGCTTTTCTCCTACCCTGTCCATCTGCTCCCAGTACGAACCCAAATTCAAATAGTCCCTGTCTTTTTCTCCTTCATGAAAACAATCCGGACACAATTTTCGGACGAGTCTTTGCCCCATTATGCCAATTACGGTGGAAGAAACAAGATATGGTTCAATTCCCATTTCCAATAACCTGATCAGGGCGGAAGGAGCATCATGGGTATGCAGGGTACTCAGGACCAGGTGTCCTGTCAAAGCGGCATTAATTGCGATCCCTGCGGTTTCCTCATCGCGTATTTCCCCCAGCATGATAACGTCGGGGTCCTGGCGCAAAATGGAGCGTAAAAGGGTGGAAAAAGTCAAACCAATTTTGGGATTAACCTGAATCTGGTTTACTGCGGGAAGAATATATTCGATGGGATCCTCTGCCGTAGTTATATTCAGGTTTTTTTCCTGTAGTTTTCTGAGCATGGAAAAAAGGGTGGTGGTTTTCCCACTCCCGGTTGGTCCAACAACCAGGAAAATTCCATCCCGCAGGTTTAAAATTTCCCGGAGTTTTTTCTCCTGATTGGCCCCCAGGCCCAGTTGTTCCAGCCCTGGTATAGTAAAACGATCCAGGATTCTAATGGCCATTTTTTCCCCCTGGAATGCGGGCAGGGTTGAAATGCGAAGATCCCACTCTCCTCCCCTCTCGATTTTTACCCTTCCATCCTGAGGTCTTCTTTTCTCCCCAATATCCATTTCTGCGAGAATTTTTAAGCGGGAAATTAAAAACGGGTGGACCTTTTTGGGAATTGAAAAAGCTTTTTCTAAAACCCCATCCACCCTGTAGCGGATCATTAATTTTTCAATTCCGGGTTCTAGATGAATATCGCTTGCTTTTCTGCGAATAGCTTCATGAATTATTTGATCGGCTAACTCGATTACCTTCTCCTCATCTTTCCCGGAATAAACAAAATCGATCATTCTTTTTATCTCCGAAGGCACGCCAACAAATATTTCTACACTTCCCCCCAAACAACCGCGCAAATTATCCAATAAAGAAATATCTGTTGGATCGGCCACAGCAACCTTATAAGTCCTCTCCACCTGATCAAAAACCAAAGCCCGGCTTTGCCGGGCTTTGGCTTCGTTTAAACTCCTCGCCACGGCAGGCACGGGCAATTCCTTTTCCAGGTCAACAAAGGGCAATTTAAACTGCACAGCAAGCCCTTGAGCAAGTTGCCTTTCACCAAGGAAACCCATCTCCATCAGGATTGAACCAATCTGCCGGTGCGGCGAGGTATTTTTTTGTCGGGAAAGAGCCTTTTGCAGTTCTTCTTGCCCGATGAAACCGAGTTCACACAAAATTTTTCCCAGTTTTTTTCTCTGCTGCATTAAAATTCCCCATTAAGCTTTTACTCTAGGATTCAATAACTGGAAAAATTTTCCTGCTTATTTTTTTAAATTGACCCCATAATTTCTGCAGCCCTGAAAACTTCGTCCTGAGTTACATCCTGGTGGGTAACCAGCCGAATAGAAGCAGGGCCAAAGGGATTAACCAATAGTCCCTTTTCTTTCAAAAGGGCTACTATCTCCTGGATAGGCTTGTCTCCAAGGTAACGACTGACAATTATATTGGATTCAACCGGGAATTCCAGGCGGAAATTTTCCATTTTTTCAATTGCTCCTCCCAGTACCCGGGCCAACTGATGATCCCGGGCCAGCCTTTCTTCAGCTCCATCAAGAGCAAAAAGTCCTGCGGAAGCAAGGATTCCAGCCTGGCGCATCCCTCCCCCCAGAATCTTGCGGGTGCGGCGGGCCTCCCTGATAAATTCAGCGGACCCACATAAAAGGGACCCAACTGGAGCTCCCAGCCCCTTAGATAGACAAAAAGACAGGGAATCAAAATCCTGGGCAATTATGTCTGGAGTCAACTCCAAAGCAACTGCGGCGTTAAAAATTCTTGCTCCATCAAGATGGGTGGCAATTCCCGCTCTTTTGCAAATTTCCAGGTGGGGTGCCAGTTCTTCGGGAGAAAAAACTCTCCCCCCAGCCCGATTATGGGTATTCTCAAATGCCACAAGGGTAGTCCTCGGAAAATGAATATTTTCCCCCCGAATTGCTCCTTCCAGTTCATCAGGAGAAAACATCCCGCGTTCTCCTTTTAAAACATGCGTCTGAACACCTGCCAGCCGGGCCAACCCCCCTGCTTCGTAGAGGAAAATGTGGCTGGTTACTTCCGTGATTATTTCATCCCCCGGGCTGGTATGAACCATAGCAGCAATCTGGTTGGCCATAGTCCCTGAAGGAACAAACAGAGCTGCTTCTTTGCCCATTATTTCAGCAGCGAGTTTCTCCAGCTGGTTAATGGATGGATCTTCTCCGTAAACATCGTCTCCAACTTCAGCCCTGGCAATGATTTGCCTCATTTCTTCCGTAGGCCGGGTGAGGGTATCGCTTCTTAATTCAACAAATTGCATAAAATCACTCCCACTTTCTCACTCTATTTGGTTAATTTAATATACTATTAGCCCTTTCTTTACTTATTCCTTTTTCTTTTGAACATTGTTAATTTTCCCGGAAATATTCAAACCAGGCAAAAAGCCTATTAAAAAAATCTTCCCGGTGTTTGGGGGTCTTTATTCCGTGGAATTCTCCCGGGTAACGAACCATTGTGACTTCCTTGCCCAGTCTTTTCAGGGCGATAAAAAATTCTTCACTCTGTCCCGGAGGACACCGCATATCATTCTCCCCATGCATTAAAAGCATCGGTGTATTAACCTTCTCCACATGACTCAAGGGAGAATGCTCCATCAGGTGCAAGGGATTTTCCCAGGGACAGCTCCCATATTCCCATTCATCGGAAAGGGTAATATCCGAAGTTCCATACCCGCTGAGCATGTTGCTAACCGACGCCCCGGCACAGATTGCTTTGAAGCGGTCCGTTTGCGTGGGAAGCCAGCAAGCCATATAGCCACCATAGGACCAGCCGTGGGCGAAAATATTTTCTTCATCAATATTTCCTTTTTTCACAACAGCATCAACACCGGCCATAATATCCTCGTAGTCAAGTTTTCCCCAGTCCCGGTCAATACAACTGGCAAATTCCTGGCCATAACTTTCACTTCCCCGGGGATTGGTTAAAAGAACGGCATAACCCCTGTTGGCAAAGAATTGCGCTCGGAACATAAAAGAAGGACCATAGGCCCCGTGGGGTCCCCCATGGATAAGTAATAAAAGGGGAAATTTCTCTTTATCATTTCCCGAAGGGTAATAAACCCAGCCTTGAATTTCTTTCCCATCCTTACTCGGGTAATTAATTTCCCGGGGCTTTATTACTTTTCTTTCTTTTAAAAGAGGCCCGTTGAAATCCGTCAAAACCTGCTCTTCCCCATTTGTTAAGCGGTAAAGTTCGTCCATTTTATCCCCTCTGGCCGCAGAGTAAATAAGGCCCCTGGAATTTATAAAAAACCCGGTAATTATTTGCTCCCGGTCGTAGAGAATTTCTTCAAACTGGCCATCTTCCCCCGCCCGGAACAGTCCGGGAACACCATTTTTCGTCAGGAGAAAGTAGGCTCCATCTTCTCTACAGATCAGGAAATCACCCTTCCCCGCCCGGGGTTCAGACTGGACATAAGCACCCACCGGCCGATCAATTTCCTTTAACAGGTTTTCAGCCTGTTCTTTATCCAGGGAATCGGGGTTATCTCCATTTTGTATGTTTTTCACGAAATTCCCCACTGCAAGTTTCCAGAGGTGAGTGGTTGTGGAAAGTCCTTCTTTCTGATCATGCCCTGCGAAAAACAAATAATTTCCACAGTAAGACCAGCAAGAGCTGAAAATTGGTCCCGACCCCTGGTAAAGCATATATTCCTCTCCAAGTTCCATATCCCAGAGCAGGATATTTTTTTTGGGGTCCATCCCCTCCTTGTCATCATAATTGGCTACAACTGCAAGAAAACGACCCGAAGGGTCAACCGCTGGATCAGAATGGGAAAAGTCTCCGCCGGTAATCATTTCTACATCGGGCTTTTCATCAAATCCCCCGGGGAGTTTTAAATGGTAAACCTGCTGCACCTTGTGCCCGAGATAACCCTTCCCATCAAAGCGATATTTAAAGGTGTTAATAACCTTGACTTTATTGGCTTTTTTATCATCTTTATCTTTTTCTTTTTCTTTTTCTTTAGCAGGGGATTTTTCCATTTCTTTTATTCTGAGCCCATCATTTTCTGGAGCTCCTGGGTAGGGGATCCAACCCTCCTCCTTACAAAAATCATCAGCTGTAAAAATTAGGCTTTCCCCGTTGGGATGCCAGAAAAATGATTTAACCTCCTGTTCTGTTTCCAGATGCCAGGGTTCCCCTCCCTCAAGAGAGAGTAAAAAAACCTGGGGTTGCTCCTTCCGGTCGGACAAAAAAGCTATTTTCTCTCCATCAGGAGAAAAACGGGGGGAATGATCCTTTCCGGAAAAAGTAAGTGGGCGGGATTTTCCCTCCTCCCACAGAAAAAGCCGGGTTTTGGTTTTGTCCTCCTCTCGGTCTACAGTCTGGATCGTGAAAACCACTCTCTTCCCATCCGGTGATAAATCCATGCTTCCCAGAGTTTTAAAGGAAAATAAATCTTCAACTGACCAATTTTTCTTTTCCATTGTTTACCTCCTAAAAATTGAGCTTTCAGAGTCTATAATGTATTTTTCTATTTTTTTGTCGGAGTGCCTTTCTTTAATCGGAAAAACCATTTTAAGTTTTTTAATTTTTTCATTAAAAAAAGCTTTTGACCGAAGTCAAAAGCCCTTAAAATTCTTTTTTAGGATTTCCCAGCTATTTTTTTGGTTTTTCACTTGTTCCTTTTGGTTTTTCAGAAGGCATGGGTTTGCCCTTTTCCGCTTTGCGACCTTTCATGGCTTGACCTTTCTTTTCATTTTTCATCTCATCCCCTCCTCCCAGATTTAATAGAGAGGGGTTTTTACGCTTGGGCGTAAAAAAGCAAGCCCCCAAACTTCTCTATGTTGATTTAATTATAGTTTTCGGGCTTAAAATTATCAAAGTTTATTTTCTTCGAAATTGCTGCAAATCGGGCCTTAATTCGCCTATTTGGAAAGTTTTTTCCTTCTTTCTTTTTTGGGCTTTTTTATTTGTACTCATCTATTATTCTTTGCATTTTTTTCCTGATTAGTAATTTTCATTTCCCAGGCGGGGTAGCCTTAACTGCTTTTTTTAAAATCCATTAATTCTTCCCAGTCTAAAAGCAGGCTGGGATCAATATTCAAGTAATAGCCACCTCTACGGCCCATTCGCACCCCTACAATTCCCGAATCAACAAGGGGACCAATTACTCCCCTTATATACGATGGGGTTATATTCAGAGAATTTCCCAGAGAATCGGAATCAACAGGATCAGCATAGCAGGCTTCTTTTTTCTTAAGGAACCTCAAAATTTCGTAATGAACATGCTGCCAATCGTTTTCCAAAAAACTCTGGATCTGATGGTAATCAGCACCAACGGTTTTATTAAACAATTCTCTTTTAAATTTGTTTATTCTGAATTCTACAATTCCCTCCTTTATTACCCTGGTCAGCCTTTCAATAGCCATAGGCTTGGTCAAAAACCTGAAAACCTGCCCTTCATTGACTGCCTGCAAAGCATTATCCACGTTAGCATAACCAGTTATTATTACTCGAATGCTGTCCGGCGATAATTGTCGGGTTTCTGCCAGGAACTTAACCCCATCCTTCCCCGGCATCTTGTAATCGGAAAGAATAACTGCAATATCGTTGTTAGATGTAATTATTTCCAAACCCTGTTCAGCACTTTTTGCGGTGAGCACGTCAAAATCATCAATTAAATGGCGCTTAAAGGCTTCCAGTATCCGGGGCTCATCGTCAACAATCAGGACCTTCTCCCTATCCATTTTTCATTCCTCCTTTAGCTCTCGCCCGCCACGGGATTGGTCAGTGGCAAATTAATAATAAACTCTGTCCCTTTTCCCGGTTCCGATTCCACAAACAGCTCTCCATTATGTTTATTAACAATAATATCGTGCGCAATTGTCAGGCCCTGGCCGGTTCCCTTACCCACTTCCTTGGTAGTAAAAAATGGGTCAAAAATCTTGTTTTTTAATTCGGGGGAAATTCCCATCCCATTATCTGCAATTCTAATCTGGATAAACTCCGCGAAAGCTCGAGTCTTAATTTTTATTTTCCCTCTCTCGATTAGCCCCTTTTCCCTGGCTTCTGAAATAGCCTGGGCGGAATTGACCACCATGTTCAAAAAAACCTGGTTGATTTTTTCCGTAATACATCCTATCCCGGGTAATGTATGGTCAAGATCCAGTTCAACTTCAGCAACATATTTCCATTCATTTTTAGCAATTTCCAGGGTGCTCTCAATTCCCTTATTTATATCTCCTAACTTCATTTCTGAATCCCCCGGATGGGCAAAATTTTTCATGGAAAGAACCAATTTATTTACTCTCTGCGCACCTTCTTTGGCGTCCTGGAGGGCATTGGGAATTTCCTGTTTTAGCTGTTTGGTTCGCCCATCGGGGATTTCAATATATTGATCAAGGGCGGCAAAAGCTTTTTGCAGGAAACTCAGATTGTCCCCAATGTATTGCATTGGTGTATTTATCTCATGGGCAATTCCGGCTGCGAGTTGCCCAATTGATTCCATTTTTTGTGAAACAATTACCTGATCTTCGATGTGCTTTTTTTCGGTAATATCCCGGAAAATAATAACCTGGCCCAGGGTCTTTCCTGTCCTGTTTTTTATCGAAGACCTGGTTTCACTAATCACCTTCATACCCCCATGCCTGGCGGAAAGAAGTGTATTTTTTCTGCTGGAATTTCCAGTAGCTTTCCTCTCGGTAACCCGGTAAATTTTTTCCAGGGAATCACCTGCGACTTCTTCCTGGGTCCAGCCTGTTATCTCCGCCGCGGCATGATTAACTCGAGTCACGGCCATATTTTCATCAGTTGTTATTACCCCCTCGCCAATACTTTGGAGGGTTATATCCAGTTTCTCGTTTTCTGCAGCCAGCATTTCCTCGGTTTTTTTCCTCTCCATTATTTCCTGCCGGAAGGCTAGATCCAATTCCCGCAACTGTTTTATTTTGTTCTTGATCTTTTTCTGGTTTTCAACCTGACGGGTTATATCCCTGGCCCTGACTCTAATTTCTCCAGGGGGTTCCCCTCCTACCGGGATTGTCTCAATTTCCCATTGCCAGAAAAATTTCTCTCCTTCGTGATTTTCCTGTTCCAGGAAAAACCTGGATAACCCCTCTCCTTTTTTAACCCTGTTTAAACAACGGCTAAACTTAGTCTTTGTCTCGGGAGAAAGGAGGGAAAAAAGGTTTTCACCTTTTAAACTCCCCTTAGCACCCAAAAAATTTCCTCCCCGGGGATTGGCGGTTAAAATTTCACCCTTAGAATTCAAGAAAAAAACCATATCATCTAAATCCCTTAATAGTCTTCCCAATCGCCAGTTTTGAGTTTTATCCTGGGCAATAATAAAAGTGATTTTTGCTCCGAGCAATTTTTTCCCCAACAATGACCAGTACCTGGAATTTCCCCCCTGGGTTTTAAACCAGACTCCCTCATTGTTCCACCAGCCCTCTTCCGGTTTAGAATCAAGAATTTTTCTTATTGAATAATCCCCCGAAAGGAATTTATTCCCGGGTCCTAAAAATCCCATTTTAATTTTTCCAGGAAGCAAACTTTTTAATACATTGCTAAGAATTAGGGGAACAAAACGGGGACCCATTGTTGAAAAAATTCCCAGGACAAGCAACCAGGAAAAATGGGAAAGGCTGATGCTTTCCTGACCGGTCTGGAAAATCAAAAAAGAAAAATAAATAAAGAAAAAGCCCCTGATCCCCGGTCCAAAGGAAAAGCAAAAAACCAGAGAAATTAAACCCAATAAACCTGTAACCACGAGGGGAGGAGTAAAAATAAAAAACAAGACCGGAAAAATTATCAAAGATAGGATGAAAAAAATCAACAAATAAAACACCTCCCCCTATTATTAACGGAATTTTTTAGTTTTTTTTCAAACTTTTCCAGCCAAGTCTTACAAAAAAAAACCGCCCTCCAGGGGCGGAAGTTTTTTGCTTTCTTTTAATTAATTTCAATCCTATCCAAAAAAATTATTGCATCCTGCCTTTGTTCTTTCTGGGTTTCCGCTTCCTGGTTATTTTCAATAACTGTGGCTTCTATCTGCGGTGGCTCACCTTCATCTTGCAAACTTAATTCATACCTTTCCATATAAACAACATTTTGCAAATCTTCTCCCAGAAAAACCCTCAAATCTTCCGCACTTTCCAGGGAATTTTCTCCAAACTCAATTTCATAATAATTCCAGGCCTGGCGGACCGCCTGCAGTTCAGCAATAGTCGCAGTTTCAACTGCTCTTTCCCGAAAGCCCCCAAATCTGGGGATAGTAATCATAGCCAGCAAGCCAAGAATAGAAATAACCACAAGTAATTCCACCAGCGTAAAACCATTTCTTTTCACCAGCCAAGCACCTCCCAATTCTTTTTAAATAATTTCTATTTTTTCCATTTTTTTCCTGCAAGAAAACCTTAACAATCCTTTGAGAATTTCTTCCCAATAATATATAATGAACTGAAAGGGAGGTGGTTTTTATCAAACTAGAAACCGCAGGAAAGAACAAATACAAAATTAACAAGCAAGGTGCTATGAATACCGATTGTTACCTTTACCTTACCCCGGAACTTGCCAGGAATCTGGAAAACGATTGTACCAAACAGCTCACAGACGCTGCTTCCCTCCCTGGACTTGCAGGGCCTGTCCTGGCCATGCCAGATGTTCACACAGGTTTTGGCCTTCCCATCGGGGGGATTATGGCCATGGACGCTGAAAAGGGACTGGTATCTGCCGGAGCTGTTGGAATGGATATTAACTGCGGCGTAAGACTTTTGCAAACCAATATCAATTATCACGATCTCAAACCCGGGCAGTTAAAAAAAATCATGCAAAACATTCTTTCCCGAATTCCGGTGGGGTTGGGAAAAGCCACCCCCTATAAGGCTGAGATGGCCTCCATTAATAAGAAAATTTTTACCAAGGGCGCCCGGGCCCTTGTTGAAGCAGGTTATGGGCGCTGGGCCGACCTGGATACCACTGAAGAAAAGGGAACCTTCCCCCTCGCTGATACCGGGGCTGTAGGTAAAAAAGCCTTTTCCAGGGGTGACCAGCTGGGAACCCTGGGGTCGGGGAATCACTTTATCGAACTGGGGTATGTAGAAGAAGTTTACAATTCCCAGGCCGGGGGGCTGATGAACCTCCAACCAGATCACCTTACAGTTCTCATCCACAGCGGGAGTAGGGGTTTTGGCCATCAGGTCTGTACAGATTTTTCTTCCCGGATGCTCCAGGCTGCCGGGAAGTATAATATCAAATTGCCGAATAAAGGTCTCGCTTCTGTTCCCATAGAATCCCCCGAAGGACAACAATACATCAAGGCAATGAGCTGTGCCATCAACTTCGCCTTTGCCAACAGGCAACTCCTCGCCCACCTGGTCAGGGAAGCAATTGGGGACGCTCTGCACGAAGTACCACATCGCCTGGGGCTGAGCCAGGTTTATGATGTTGCCCATAATATTGCAAAATTTGAGGATCACGGCAAAAAAAGAGTTTTGATCCACCGTAAAGGCGCAACCCGTGCCCTGCCCCCTAAACATCACCTTAATCCTGAAATATACCGGAATATTGGTCAGCCAGCAATAATACCCGGAAGCATGGGAACCAGTTCCTATGTTACAGTTGCCAGAGAAAAAGCCTTTGAAACCTACTTCTCAGTTAATCATGGTGCGGGGAGAGTTCTTTCTCGTTCCCAGGCCAAAAAACAAATCAGCAAAAATGATTTTGAAAAACAGATGGGCGACGTTCGCTACAATATTCGTGATTACAAAAAAATAGTTGATGAAGCTCCTGGAGCATATAAAGACATTGACGATGTAATAAATACTCTGACTGAAATTGATATTACAGAAAAGGTCTGCCGTTTGAAACCGCTTGCTACCATCAAAGGTTAAAAAAAGTCCCCTTTAGCGGGGACTTTTTTTATTCTCCTTACCTGTTTGTCTCTAAAGCTTAATACAAACTGTAATTTCGGTTCCCTTCCCGGGAGCAGTTATAACTTCTGCCTTGTCCGTCATCATACCCACAAGGGAAAGTCCTTTTCCCTGGAAGCTCTGACCGGCCAGGGACCCGTAATAATCCTCAAGCTCTTCCCTGCGAGGCCGGTAAAGCTTTTTTTCAACCTCTTTTAATTTTTCCTCGTCCATTCCGGAGCCATTATCCTTGACCTTGATCACAACCTGATCACCATCAAAATTAACTGAAGCTTCGATACTTGTGGCGCCAGCTTTTATGGCATTATTAAAAAGTTCATCAATTATCCCCCTGATATTTCTCCTGTATGAATGCATTATTTCTCCTCCTTCTTTTTATGCGGCCGCTGATTAAGCCAGCGGCTTACCCCAACAAAAACAGTCCCCACCAGGCCCCCCGCAAAACCATTGTTGTAAAGGTTCATCCCCGCGTGAAACGGACCGGAAATCATAACCACGCTCAGATGAACTAATCCCGCTAGGATTCCAATAACAGGGCCAAAATTTCCTGCTATAGGCGCCAGGGTTGTCCCAAATAAGGCCGCCAGGATGGGGCCTGGGGCCGAAGGACTATAAGAACTTAAAACAGCACCCAGATAAACCCCCGCCATCAGAGGCCAGATGTTTTTCACATGTTTACCAAAAGCCCCGAATCCTACCATGGTAAAAACTCCACCCAGGGTTGGTCCATTAAATTCGCCTCCAACAAGGAGAATATAAGACATTCCAATTAAGCCAACCAGGCCCATGTTAAATAGAGTTGGGGGCATGCCCTCTTCAGTCACGAAATCAGTTACCAGTGTTCCGGGAAGCTTCCAGAGTTTTTTGGTATCCTTCCAGCCAGAAAACCCCAGAACTGCCATCAAACCAAAATAAAGGAAAAAAACCAGTCCCAATTCCCACTGTTCCTGGCTGTACCAGACACTTGACAGAAGCAGATCTTCCCCTGCGAGAGTAAGCATGGCCGTTAGATAGATCCCTACGATTCCACAAGTAAATCCAACATTATACAGGTTGAAGCCCTGATGGTTATGCAAAACGTGGGAAGCCATTGCCGGAAGAATTAGACCGGTTCCGATTCCCAAAAACACTGCGGGAATATAACCCCATTCCAGTCCAAAAGCAACCTGGGAAACCAGGGGACCAAGAGCAGTTCCAAAAAGGGCAACAACAATAACAGATCGGAAGTTATCTTTCTTCAAGACTGCAGCCAAACCAACTCCTAAAATTATCGGCCAGATATTGATGGGAGTTTTCCCAAAAAGGCCAAAACCCGCCATGGTAAAAATCGCTGCAATAGTCGGTCCCGAAAAATGGGTCTTACTAAAGTAAATTAACCCCAGGCCAATAAGACCGACCAGGCCCGAGTTAATCAGAGTAGCTCCCACACCTCCAATGGAGAAAAAATCAGTAATTAAAACCCCTGGTGTTTTCATTATTTCCTGAAACCCGCCCCAGATTGAAGCCAGGTCCTCCCCGGGCCAGAGCAAGCCGATTATCAAAAGGGCCAGCATATAAAGAGAAAAAATAATGTAGCGGGTCTTTTCCGTCATATTTTAATTACTCCTTTTCGGGTTTAGGATTTTTCCAACTGCTTTTTTATTTACAAGCCTTTACACACCTACAACCTTTTTTTCTTCCCGGCCAGCCAAAAACATCCCATAAACAATTAAGAGACCGCCAAAATAACTGGCCCCGGGAAGAACTTCCCCCAGGTAAAAGAAAGCAAAGATTGTTGCAAAAACTGGTTCCAGAGCAAAAGCCAGGGCCGCAAAAGTAGCGGAAATGACCTGCTGGGCCTTATGTTGCCATAGATAAGCCAGGGCCGTAGCCCCAATACCCATATAGGCTATCTGCACCCACTGGATACCGGTAAGATAACTTATCTCCCATGGTTTGTAGGGAGCAAAAAAAATGGCGAGAATCCCCATTAAAAACGCCATAAAAAGAATTTGCAGGGCTACAAAAGGTGGCCCATCTGCTTCGGGAGCAAAGCGGGAAACAAAAACAATATAAAGGGCAAAGAAAATTGCACATAAAAAAACCAAAAATTCTCCTAACCCAAAGTAAAGGCGGTCAACATAATTAAGTAAATAAAGACCTATTACGGCCAAGACAGCTCCCAGAAGACTTTTTTTCCTTAGAGATTCCTGTCCAAGAATTAAAGCAATTAAAGGAACCAGAATTACAGAAAGCCCGGTAATAAACCCCGCCTGGGAGGCTGTAGTCCAGTTCAAACCAAGCACCTGGGTCAAATACCCGGAAAAAAGGAGAAAACCCAAAAAAACCCCTCGCCTCAGGCGAGAAGGGTCCAGACTTTTCCAGCGGGGACCTGACCAGATTGCCAAAAATACCCCCCCCAGCAAAAACCGCCAGAACAAAAAATTATACAAAGAAACCTGTTCAAGTAGATCCTTCATCACTGCGAAGGTGGTGCCCCAGATAAAGGCAACGATAATTAATAAAAATGCCCATTTATTGACCGATTTCCCCATTAATTAACCCTCCTCGGCAAAAGGACACGACTGAATAAAAGGGTTACTCCAATAGCCAGGACCAAACGGAAACCTACCAGGACGAAAAGGTTGGCTCCAACCGCCACAAACAGTAGGGTGTCTTCAAAAAGGGAGTGGCAAAGAGATAGAAAAAGGCAGATAAGCCACATCTCCTGGGGAGAAACCTTGCCTTCCCTCGAAGACTGGATCAAAACACCAGCTCCATAAGAGAGTCCCAAAAACTGCCCAACAAGGAACGGAACACCTGCCGCGGGGGACAAATTGAACCTTCGTAAAAAAGGGACCAGGGGACGGGTAAGCTTCTCCAGAATCCCGAAACCTTTTAATATTTCCAGCCCAATCATTAAAGGGACAATAATTAGAAAAATCTTAATAGCCATTTCACCTAGTCCCCATATTATTTCTCCAAAAATTGTTCCGACATGTTCCATTCCTCACCCTCCCCCGAAAAAACAAAAGCCAGTTTACTAAAGAAGCAAATTTAAAGTTATCCCACTTACCAGAGAAAGCCCAACCCGGAGAAACAATAGCCCTTTAACGGGAACCCTGGCCTGATGAATTACCATGGTTTCCATGGGCAGGCTGTGGGAAATGGTAAGCATGCCCCCGAGGATTGTAATTTCCCTTATCCCCAGTTCCAACCCTGATATAGCTCCAACTGCAGCATAAATATTTATCCCCTGCCCCAGAATTAAAACCATAACCGCCTCTCCGGGCAACCCAAAAAAAGCCATTGCGGGTTGAAAAAATTCACTCAACCAACCCAGGAGAGGAGTATAGCGGACAATGGTTATCAGGATGTATACGGGGATCATAACTCGCATTAAAATAAGAAATGTATTAATTCCATTATTCCAGCCCCGTGCCACAAACGTTTTAATTTTCCTCTCCCCCTCCTGCCTTAAGCTTTAGTCCCTGTATATCATTAATAATAATCTTTTTCCGTTTTTTATTGATTAAACCTTCTTCAGTAAAATTCCCAAGGACTCTGGTAACAGTAACCCTTGAAACCCCAAGCATATCTGCAATTTCCTGATGAGAAAAAAATAAATGTTTATTTCCAAATTCTTCGACCAGATAGACAAGGAGACCCGCAAGCCTTGCCGGAAAATTATTAAAGGTAATTGCTTTGATCTCTTTTACCAGAAAATTCATCTGTCGAAATAAGCTTTTGAGAAACTGGGGATTGGTTTTTCCGTTCCCAAAATTTTTTTCAATTTCATTCTCGGTAAAAAAAACCAAATGCGAATCTTGTTTGGCCTGTAAATAAACCCTGCAATCTTCATCCTCCTGCTCCAAACCGCTTATGTATTTGCCTTCAGAACCAAGAAAAAGAATCCGTTCCCTTCCAGCGGAATTCAGGATATAAAACTTAACCAAACCCTTATCAATATAAGTCAGAGGAGGGGGAGATTCCTGGAGAAAAAAAACTTCATCCTTGGCAAGTTTTTTGCTGCGAGAAAATTCCACTATTTTTACACCTCCGTGATTTATTTCAAAAATATTTTTTTCCCGAAAAACAAAGACCAGGATTAATATCCCGGCCCAGAGAGTTAATTTGCAATATTAGCTTTCCGAAAACCGAAAAACTTGGACGGAAATCATAAAATTAACCATTACAAGAAAATGATCTGGGACAAGGCATTTTTTCAGGGCCGGTAGTTACTGTTTTAATCGTGGCAATCGGAACAATACCCAAGATATTTAATTTTGTGTTCAGTGACTTCAAATCCATATTTCTTTTCAATACTTTCCATAAAATCCTCAAGCAGTTCATCGCTAAATTCGATAATCTTATTGCAAGAAAGACAGATTAAATGGTGGTGATGCTGGTCCTGCTCTTCCAGTTCATAATAACTGCTGGCGTTCTCAAAGTTAAGCCTGGACAAAATGTCCAATTCACAAAAAAGCTCTAAAGTTCGGTAAACAGTGGCTAAACCAACCTGATATCCCTTTTCCCGCAACCTGTTGTGAATATCTTCTGCGGTTAGGTGGTCTCCTTCATTTTCCAGGAGAATTTCCATGATTAACCGGCGGGGGGTAGTTAGTTTATATTTGGCGTGAACCAGTTTATTTTCAATTTCTTTAATCCGGGACAACCCACCCCCCCCCTTTCAAGTGATAATGGAATTCATTTCCCATGCTAGTTTTTTCGCCACCCGGCCAAAAATACCTGCTTGTAAAATTCCAGTTACCCCGTAAAAAAATTAAGATTTAAAACCCTAATAAAGCTACCAATTATTACAAAAGAACCCCAGGAAACTCCCGGGGTTTTTTTTAGCGGGTAAAAACATGATTTCCAATTCGTAGCAACACAGGTCGCTGAGAAATCCAAGCTGAATTTGTAGCTATGGTAGGATTATAGAAAAATAACGCTCCCCGGGAAGGATCATATCCAAGTAAAGCTGCACGGGCAGCCTCCAGAGATTTCTCCCCCGGGTACAGGTTTATTTGCCCATCAAACAATATACAAAACTGGCCATCCTGCATTACGACATCCCTGATTGAATTGGGAAAGCGAGGGTCGGCAACCCGGTTTAAAACAACTGCCCCAACTGCAACCTGGCCTCTGAAACTTTCTCCTCGAGCTTCTCCATGGATTACACGGGCCAGCAATAAAATTTCGTCACGGTTAAATTCTGAACGAGAAGCCGAAACTCCGGAATCCTTGGGCAAGGCTGAAAAAGTCTTTGGCCCAGCAATACCATCTACCGTGAGATTATTGCTCCTTTGAAAATCCCGGACTGCATTTTCAGTAATTTTACCAAAAATTCCATCAATTGAGTCAGCTTTATACAAACCTTTCTGAGCCAAAAGTTGTTGTAGTAAAGCCACGTCGGCCCCTTCCATTTCCGACCGTAATACTCTCTCTCCAAGGTCTATGAAAGACGAGGCCTGGAGAGAAAAGCTATAACTTATTAGGATGATTGCGATAAATAAAGTTATTGTTCTTGTTCGCAATTTTCCCATTGTATTTCACCTCCGTTGCAAACTAGCTAATTATACCTAGCTTCCTTTTAATTTTTATTTCTAAACAGCGCAGAAGCCTGGTGCTGAAAAATTCTTTTTCCGCAAGAGGGGCAACCAGGATTGTATACATCCCCATCCTGTTTCCGCCCCAAATGTCTGTAAAAAGCTGGTCTCCCACTACCGCTACTTCCCGGGCTTCAAGGTTCATTTCCTTCAGGGCCCTTTTAAACCCACGCCTGCGGGGTTTAACCGCCTGGGCCCGAGCAGGAATTTCCAGTTGTTCTGATAATGAACGTGCCCTTCGAGGTAAAGCGTTGGAAAGTAAAACCACCTGAATTCCAAGCTTTTTAGCTTTTTCAATCCATTTTTTCACCCTCTGGTCCGGGACATCGTGATCCCAGGGTAGGAGGGTATTATCTATATCACAGATTATACCCCGCAGTCCTTTTTTTTGCAACTTTTCCAAAGCTATATCATCTAAATGCGGGGCAACCTCATCTGGACGGAATCTTTCCAGCATATAATCTTCCCCTTTTTTAGGGATTGAAATTTTTTCCTTCTTTACACCTTAATTATTATAGCACAAATTGCAAAAAATAAAAAGAAGACCTCCCTGGTAGAAGATCTACTTATATTTCCACTCATCCAGAAATTTATTACTATAAATTGAAGGAAACTATGCTACCTTATTCTAAAAAGGCGGTGCTCTTCGAAAGTTCTGCTAAAACTATGGGAACCATCAGGATTGGCAATGTAGAACAGGTACTCTGTTTCTTCAGGGTAAAAAGCTGCCCGGATGGATGCCCTCCCTGAATTGCAAATTGGTCCGGGAGGCAACCCGGGGTAAAGGTAAGTGTTATAGGGAGAATCGTATTCAAGATCAACAAATAGTAACCGGGCTTTCCATTCGGGAAGAGCATACTGGACCGTAGCGTCAATCTGAAGGCGCATATCTATATCAAGGCGGTTATGAATTACCGAAGATATCAGGGATCTTTCTTCATCAATTTTTGCCTCCCGCTCAATTAAAGAGGCTATGGTTATTAGTTGGTGGATTTCATAACCCAATTCCTCTGCTCTCTCCAACAATTCAGGGGTAATTTCCTGGTCAAACCTTACCAGCATCTGCCTGATAATAACCCGGGGCTGGCTCCCAACAGGGAACTCGTAAGTTGCAGGAAACAAATAACCCTGCAGGCGGTAATCCACGTCATCATGCTCCGGCAAATATTCATACATAAATTCATTTTGTTCTGCAACTTCTAGAAATTCTTCCGCGGAAAAATCCCCACTCTTTTCCGCCAGAATTTGAGCAGTTTGTTCCATGGTCAAACCTTCTGGAACTGTCACCCGGTATTTTAAAACATCTCCCCGGTTAATTTTTTCAATTACAGAAAATATATCTTCTTCCGGGGAAAAGGAATAAAAACCAGTTCGGAGAGAATTTTCCAGCCCCTGTAGGCGAACAATAACCCTGAAAACGAGTGAACTGGCGACAACATTATTCTCCTCCAGTTCTTCAGCAATTCTTCTGGTTGAAGCCCCAGGATGAATCATTACCCTTTTTTCTTTTTCCAGAGGGGTACAAATATAATCTGCTGTAAAAAACACAACAAACATACCCATTGCCAGGAACAATACCAGGACAGCAGATAATTTTGCTCCAATTGGAGTTTTGGTTTTGGTCAATGCTGTCCCTCCTCCCCAAATGTTACTCCTCTTCTTCCTCTTCTTCCTCTTCCTCCAATTCACCCATGGCTCTTTCTATCTTAGCCAGTCTTTGGTCATCCTCGACTGCCATCCAGACCTGTTCCCCTTCTTCATCCTTACCAATTTCAAATACTACTCCAGTAACTTCTTCTTCGTCCCCAATATATTCTTCTGCGGGAACCAAAACAATATAGCTCTTTTCATCCACTTCAATTTCGCATTCAATATAAAAGCGGTTTTCGGTTCCGTCCTCTTGCCGGAGGATTATTTGCCCGGTTTCCTGATCAAAATCAATAATCCCTTCATTCATTATTTTTTCACTCCTTTCTCGCACCTAAATAAGATTGTAAAATTATAACAGCTGCCGTTTTATCAATCAAACCTTTTCTTTTTTTGCGAGTTAAGTCAGCCTCAAGGAGGACTTTCTCAGCCTGCATGGTCGACAGCCTCTCATCCCAGGTTTGGACAGCTATTTCCCACCGTTCCCTTAAGATACTGGCAAACTCCAGGGCTTTTTCCCCCATGGGGCCAATTGTCCCATTCATCATTCTGGGAAGCCCAACTACAACTTCCTTTACTGAATAATCTTCTACTATTTGATCCAGTTCTTTTAAATCCTGTTCAAGGGTCTGGCGGCGAATAACTTTGAGTCCCTGAGCAGTTATTCTAAGTGGATCACTCAGGGCAACTCCTATTGTTTTCTCACCAAGATCCAAACCCATTAACCGCAAGATTTTCACCCCTTAAAATATTTTACTTCAAGGAAAGAATTAAGTTCATTCTTCAGCTATCCAAATTTTCGTCTGCCAGAATCTTTCTTCTGCCTCAAAAAGAAAAATCCTGCGGGAATTTGAATTCTGGGAAAAACATAAATGCCCTGGATCCGGCGCGAAACCTATAAATTGCCCCCCGCCGGTTCCAGAGCAGCAGCATCCCTCAAACCCTTGCAAAGGATAGATTGGTTTTTTAGGTTTTCCGGAGAACAAATAATCTCCTACTTATCTTCAAGGTAGGATCTTACCAGTTCCTCGATTAACTCGTCCCTTTCCAGAGTCCGAATGAGAGTCCGAGCATTTTTATAACTGGTTATATACGCAGGATCACCGGAAAGAATGTAACCCACAATTTGATTGATCGGGTTATATCCTTTTTCCTGCAGGGCGGCATAAACTTCTCGGAGGATCTGAGACGCCTTGCGTACTTCTTCCTTGTCCACACTAAATTTTCTTGTCTCTTGATTTCTATCCTGCATCCTCCCCACCTCTCTCCTCCATTTTTATTCTTAACAGTATTATTCGTTATTCCTTTCTCTATTCCTTTTCCTTCTGGAGAAACGTTTCCAGCTCAGCCAGAGCCTGGTCAATCTTCTCCGGTTTCGGACCTCCAGCCTGAGCCATATCGGGGCGGCCTCCTCCTCCCCCTCCAATAATCTTGGCTAAATTGCCCACCAATTTTCCTGCATGGATTTTTTTCTCCTGAACCAGGTCAGGAGTTAACATGAGCAGGAGCTGACCCTTTCCCTTTTGTTCAGATGCAAGGAAGATTAAGCCACTGGAAAGCCTGTCCCTGATCATATCTCCAAGTTGTCGCATTTCATTGGGGCCATCAACCTGGACTTTCTGGCGGATAACCTGGATCCCGTTTATTTCTTCTTTCTTTCCTGCCAGGTCACGAGCCTGATCTGCCAGGGAATAACTCTGGGCTTTTTTCAGTTTTTCCTGCAGTTCTTCCTTTTCTTTTAGCAGTTGTTCAAGCCTTCTTTCTATTTCTTCAGGTTTGGCTTTTAGTTTATCGGAAAGCTCATGCAGTCGCTTCTCCTGGCCGGAAAAATAATCAAGAGTATTGAAACCTGTAATGGCTTCGATTCTCCTAACACCAGC
>PWGV01000190.1 GCA_003554585.1 Halobacteroidaceae bacterium
GGTTTTACGCAAAAGCCCGCGGCACAATCGGCCCCGGGGTTTCTTTTGTGCTATTGGCAATTGTTCCTCCTGTTTGATGGTTGTAGACGGAGAACCCAATGTCAAGGTTTGTGTTACCCCCCTGCGGGAAGGAATGAAGGTAGAATATCAAGAGGGTAAGGGGGATATCAATGCGGCCGACTGATTTTGCAGTAATTGGCGCAGGTCCCGCGGGTCTTGCTGCAGCTCTCGAAGCTGCGAATGCAGGGGCCAAAGTGATCTTGTTGGAGCGGGATGACTGGTTGGGGGGACAACTGGTCAAGCAGACCCATCAGTTTTTTGGTTCAAAAAATGAATTCGCCGGGATGCGGGGAATTGATATTGCCACGCATTTTACTGAACAAATAGAGGAAAATGAAAATATTGAAGTTTTCAGGGGGGCTACGGCTCTGGGGTATTATGAAGACGGCGTTTTGACTGCGGCTAATTCTGGAAGGGTTTTGAAAATTAAACCTCGGACTTTATTAATTGCCTCCGGAGCAATGGAAAAAATGATACCTTTTATTAATAATGACCTCCCCGGAGTTTACGGAGCGGGGGCGGTTCAAACCCTGATGAATGTCTATGGGGTTGCTCCCGGAAAAAAGGTTCTCATGGTAGGAGCGGGTAATATAGGGTTGATTGTGTCCTACCAATTAATGCAGGCCGGAATTGAAGTAGAAGCTATAATTGAAGGAACTTCCAAGGTTGGTGGTTACTGGGTTCACGCTTCAAAGATTCGCAGAATGGGAGTTCCCATTCTTACCAACCACACAATTCTCCAGGCAACAGGACAGGAAAAAGTCGAAGGGGCAATAATAACGGAAATCGACGAAAACTGGAAACCCCTTCCGGGAGCGGAACAAGAGGTGAAAGTTAATACCATTTGCCTTGCCGTTGGGCTTTCGCCACTTGCGGAGTTATTGTGGCAGGCGGGTTGTGCGATGGAGTTTTCCCCTCAACTCGGGGGTTATGTCCCCATCCGAGATGGGAATTTAGAGACTACTGAAGAAGGAATTTACATTGCCGGAGATGTGGCCGGAATTGAAGAAGCCACCAGCGCAATTTTGGAAGGACAGCTTGGGGGAATTTCGGCAGCCCGGAAAATTGGCTTAAGTGTTCCAGAAGAAAAAATTAATAAGATTAAAGAAAATCTTAGATCCCTGCGGGCCGGTCCCGTGGGCGAACATATTCGCCAGGGTTTGGCCCGGGTTGAGAGGTGAGAATATGCTGAAAAAGGACGGAGTACCTTCACCTGAGGAACTGGAAGGAGTTAAGCCATCTCCGGAAAGACTAAAAGCAGGGCCGGTTGTAATAGTCGAATGCATGCAGGAAATTCCCTGTGATCCCTGTTATTATGCCTGCCCTAGGGATGCTTTTCGACCATTTGCAGATATCAATCAAAAACCGGAAATTGATTATGAGAAATGTAATGGATGTTCCATTTGTATTGCCAACTGTCCCGGTTTGGCCATCTTCGTGGTAGATTACACCTATTCTGAAGAAGAGGGGCTTTTGAAAATCCCCTATGAACTCAAACCCTTACCAGAAAAGGAAGAAGAAGTAACTGTCTTAAACCGGGCAGGGGAAGAAATAGGCAGGGGACGTGTGGTCCATGTTCTTAACACGAAAAAGCAGGATAGAACGGCAATAGTCTCGGTAGCTATCCCTAAGGATATATTAATGGATGCCCGCCACATCCGGTTGAGGAGGGGTTCTGATGAAGGATGATGTTATTCTATGTTTTTGCGAAGATCTTACCCGGGAAGAGATCCGGGAGGCAATTAAAAATGGAGCAACTTCTTTTGATGAATTAAAAAGATTAATCAGGTGTGGAATGGGCGCCTGTCAGGGCAAAACCTGTGATGAAAATATTCAGAGAGAAATAATGGCCATTACGGGAAAGAAAAGGGAAGAATTACCCCTACCCCGCCAGAGACCACCTTCAGTAGGGATTTTTCTCCAGGATGCAGCCAGGAGTGATAATGATGAAGAATAGCGCAGAAGTTGTAATTATCGGCGGTGGGGTTGTGGGCTGCGCTATTGCCTACAATCTGGCCCGCATGGGATGTACCGATTTAGTTGTCCTGGAAAAGGAGTACCTGACCGCTGGAGCCACGGGGCGCTGTGGAGCAGGGATCCGTCAGCAGTGGGGGACGGAAATGAACTGCAGGCTTTCCAGGGCCAGCATGGATACCTTCGAGGTTTTAAACGAAATGCTGGAGTACCCTGTTGATATTGAGTTAAAACAGGATGGGTACCTTGTCCTGGCCTATGAAGAAAAGGAAATAGAGCAATTCAAAAAAAATATTGCCCTGCAAAACAGCCTGGGGATTGAATCCCGGCTTATTGCCCCCCGGGAGGCCAAAGAAATTGTGCCTCACCTGAATACTGAGGGCTTGCTTGGTGCCGCTTTTTGCGGCCGGGATGGGCACGCCAATCCTTTCCATGTAACCCAGGCTTATGCAGAAGCGGCAAAAAGGATGGGTGTCGAGATTTATACCTATACCGAATGCAGGGATATTGAAATGGAAGGGAATCGGGTAACGGGAGTTGTTACCGACAAGGGGAGGATAAAAACTGAAAAAGTAGTTAACGCTGCTGGTGGTTATTCTGACCTTATCGGGGAAATGGTTGGCCTGGATCTGCCTGTTTATTCCGAACGTCACCAGATCATGGTTACTGAGCCGGTTAACCGACTGCAGGGCCCTATGGTAATTTCTTTTTATCACCACTTTTACTGTCAGCAGGTTCCTCACGGAGCTTTTATTATGGGACAGGGCGACCCCAATGAACCAAAAGGGCACAATATTGGACACAGCTGGCAATTTCTCCAGGAGTTATCAGGGAAGATAACCAGAACTTTCCCGGCTTTGAAAAAGTTGCGAGTGGTCCGCCAGTGGTCGGGGCTTTATAATATTACTCCTGATTCCCAGCCGATTTTATGTGAATCTCCGGAAGTTCCCGGGTTTTTCCTGGCCATGGGTTTCAGTGGTCACGGCTTTATGATTGCTCCCATGACCGGTGTGGTTATGGCGGAAATGATTTTGAATAAAGAACTTTCGATGCCAGTCCAAAAACTGGACCTGGGCAGGTTCGAAAGAGGAGAACTTGTTCTGGAGCCTTCTGTAGTTTAGTTAAAAGAAAATAGCGGGACGGGAGTTTCCCGCTCCGAACCATTTGGTTAGAAATACTTGCAAGGGAGGGAGTTTTATGTACAAATACCTCAAGGTGGAAAAAGAAGATGTTTTCACTGTTATTACAATTAATCGGCCTGACCAGTTAAATGCCCTAAACCTGGACGTATTGGAGGAATTACACTGGGTTCTGGAGGAGGAAAGCAGGGATCCTTCGATTTTGGTTTTTACCGGCGAAGGAGAAAAGGCTTTTGTCGCCGGGGCGGATATAGCTGCCATGAAAGAAATGACACCCCTTGAAGCGGAAAAGCTTTCCCAGGCCGGCCAGGCTGTATTTCATAAAATTTACCAGTGGCCACTGCCAACTGTAGCGGTAATTAATGGATATGCCCTGGGAGGGGGTTGTGAACTGGCTTTAGCCTGTGACTTGAGAATAATAAAAGAAGGAACCCGGATAGGCCAACCGGAGATCACCCTGGGAATTATCCCCGGTTTTGGGGGGACCTATTTCCTGAAAAAAGTAATCGGGGAGGCTAAAGCTAAAGAATTGATTTTGACTGGAAAAGCAATTAAAGCAGATGAAGCCAGGGAAATCGGCCTGGTAAATCAGGTTCTTCCCCAGGAAAATTTTAAGGGGGAGGCCTTTAACCAGGTTCGGGAAATTGGAACAAAGGGTCATAAGGCCCTGCGGGCAGCAAAAATTATTCTGAGTGATAATTTTGAACAGGTTAAAAGTGGATTGGAAAGAGAGAGGACTCTTTTTGCCGAACTATTTACCACTGAAGACCAGACTGAGGGAATGGCTGCTTTCCTTGAAAAGCGGAAACCAAAGTTTAAAAACAAATAGCTGAATTTACTTGTCAAAAAGGGTTACAGTGTATATAATAGAGTACGGATCTCGTGGAGGGATGCCCGAGTGGCCAAAGGGAGCAGACTGTAAATCTGCCGGCGCACGCCTACGAAGGTTCAA
>PWGV01000130.1 GCA_003554585.1 Halobacteroidaceae bacterium
GACCGAACATGTTTCTACCAATCTCTGGCTTATCGAAAAAATCCTTGGAACTGAAAGCCGACTGGAGGAAAACCTGGTTACAATAAAAGGGGTTGAATTGTCCCCCTCGAGGAGGCAAGAAAATGACTAAAAGGGTTGCTGAAGTGAGCAATGATGTAGCAATAGTGGCGAGGAAAGTTGAAGGTTACTGTTCTGCGGGTATTAAGGAGGGAGACAAAATTGTTATCAGGGGTCCCAATGTTTCCCTGGAAGAAACAGATGTTATCTGTGGTTATGCTTTCTCCAATGTTTTTCCCGCGGTTTTCGCCCTGCGCCTGGGGGTCAATTTGCGGGATCTGGACCTGGAAGGACGCCTCTGGCAATGCGTTGATCCCGGCCCGCCCCATACCCCTGGAGGCAGAGTGTTATTTGAAGTGGTTCCCCTGGAGAAGAAGTAAGGCTTAGGAGGGTTTAATTTTGCTGGAAAAAATTACTTCCAATATTCTCTTTATGCCGGCTGAGGAAAAAACGGACCGTCCTGTTCTGGGTGCGGTTTCCGGGGCAGAAAAGAGCTTTATTATTGACAGTGGAAATTCACCTGCCCATGCCCGGCAGTTTATTAAAAAACTGTCCGCTTCCCGCGTTCCTCCGCCCCGGCTAATGGGAATAACGCACTGGCACTGGGATCATACCTTCGGGATGTCAGCCTGGGATATTCCGATTATTGCCCATACAGATACCAGGAAGAGCCTGGAGGCATTAATGGAGTATTCCTGGGACGACGGATCCCTTGATAAGAGAGTGAAGCAGGGTCTCGAAATAGAATTCTGTGCTGAGATGATCAAAAAAGAATTTGCCTGGGATCGAGGCCAGATAAAAGTTGAAGTACCGGAAATTATTTTTCCCGACAGGTTGACCATTGACCTGGGGGGTATAACCTGTTTGATTGAAAAAGTTGGTGGAGATCACGATTCGGGTTCAACTGTTTTTTACATTCCCGAAGACAGGGTGCTCTTTTTGGGAGATTGCCTGGGCCCGGATCTTTATGCCCCCCAATATTACTATTCCATAGGTAAGTTCTTGGGGCTTCTGGAAAAAATCAGGGGTTATGGAGCCCAAATTTACGTTGGATCCCATGGCGATCCGGAATCCAGTGAAGGCCTGGAAAAGGAAATGGAGGAATGGGAAGAAATAGCCAGGATCGTGGAAAAAAGAGGAAAGGACTGGGAGGGAATATTGGGGCAAATTAAAGAAAGTTTTGACCGCGAACCCACCCCCGATGACAGGGAGATGGCAGAATTATTCCTTAATGGTCTTGAGATAAAAGAAAGGGAATAAATTTCCGGGCGAACTATCCAGAACTCCAAACTTAAAAAGAACCGGGGAATTTTCCGGCAAAACAGGTTTTCAATCAACGGAAGCAAGGTACTTTTTTATTAAAAAATTAAGGAAGACGAGATGGACAACAATTCCTCCTGCAAGGTACAGGAAAAAAAAGGATTGAGAATTATAAGCTGCAAGAAATCCCTGGGTAATCCAGTACGGGGGGATAAAACCTGCCGCAAAGTGCCAGTTGCTATCAATTAAATATCCGGCCAGCGGTGCGGCAAACATAACCCCCAGTCCCTTGGAAAAGGCCAGACCTTTCACCCTGTTGGTGGCAAAAGTGCCCAGAAAAAGGGTTATCATTGGAGCTTCAAGTGCAGCAATTAAAATTAGTGGAGAAAGAGACCATAGAGGGATGGTTTCGAGGTTGGAAAAATAAGAAACGAAAAAAGAAAATAAAGCTCCAAGGAAAAAGGGGAGAAAAATTCGATAAAGGAAATAACCTTGTCTGGTTAACGGGGTGACTGAAAAAAACATTAAGAGTCCGCTTTCCTTTTCTTCAAGAATTAAAAATCCACTTAAAGTTCCAAGTAGAAGGGGGATTAGGAGGAGAAGGAAGGCGGAGAAGAAAGGGTAGTGGATGGAAATATCGAAGGAGAATTATTTTTTAATTAATTCATGGACAGCAGGCAAAGCCAAATTGATGGACAGGATTAAAAGAGGGGGGGGCGAGAAAAGCCATAATTAGAGCCGCATCACGGCGAATGTTTGTTAAGTCTCCTTTTAAGAGAACCCAGATTATTCGCAAGGTTAATCCTTCCCTTCGGCCAGGATAATTTTTTTTAAGAAAATATTTTTACATAAAATTCCCGCTAAAACAGTTGCTACTAAAAGAATAAGCAGGCTGTAAGCAAATTCCCAGGGTGAAATTCCCTGGTTTGTCCTTTTCCACCGGATACGAATTCTACCAGTACTTTTTTCTGTCCGTTTTTCAATTTTAAATTCCTGGGGGGATCAATCCGACAGATTTGGCCATCAATGATAAAAGCTACCCGATCACAGATATCCTCTGCAACTCCCATATCGTGAGTGGTAAGGAAAACAGTTTTATCTTTTTCCTGAAAAGATCGAATAATCTCCTTGACCCGAGAGGCGTTTACTGGATCAAGGCCTGCTGTAGGCTCATCAAGAAACAATATTTCGGGCCGGGGCAGGAGGGCCCTGCAGAGGTTTAAACGAACTTTCATTCCTTTCGAATATTCTTTAACCCGCATGTTAGCAAATTCTTCTAAATTTAAGTGGGTCAGAAGTGGAAGAATAGGGGCTGTTTCCTTTTCGTAGAGAGAACGGAAGTAAGATAAATTTTCTAGGGCCGTAAAACGCTCATAAAAACTTGGGTTTTCAAAGGCAACTCCGATGTTTTCATAAAAATCTGAGTTAATTTCGCTAATATTCCGGCCGAGAACCTTTACTTCAGCGCGGTAGTTCTTGAGGATGCCGATTAGGGTTTTCTGGGTAGTGGTTTTTCCTGCTCCGAAAGGGCCCAGGAAACCGAATATTTCTCCCCTGAAATTGGAAAAAATGATTTTTTTCCGGGTATTTTTGTTTGTCCCCGGGTAACTATAATAAAGATCTTTTATCTTAATCATGTCCCCTGTCCCGGGCCTCCTCGGTTAATCCCCTGGTTACTAAATCTAAAAGCAGGTCAAGGGTTTCCTGATAATTTTGGGAACCGATTTCTTTTTTATGGAGAGGAATTAAAAATAAGGCGCGGAAAAGCCCTGCAATTGCATTGGAATTGTAATCGGGAAAAAACCTGGTAATTTTTGAAAGCGTTTTATGATCTCTTTTTATATGTTCTTCAATTAATTCCGGGGAGAGTTTTTTTATCAGGTTCTGGTACTCATCTTCAAGGTAAAGCTGTTGGAAGATCGGGTTATTTTCAATTTCCTGGAAAGCGTTCAAGAATGCTTTTTTAAAAGATTGGGGATCAGGGCCCCAGTTTTCTAAAAAAGATTTTTGCAGGGATTTTTCTTCCTTTTTGATCATCCGGAAGTATAATTCCTCTTTAGAAGAAAAAAAGTGGTAAAAAATTCCCTGCCCGATGCCTGCCGCTCCAATTAATTCCCGCATTGAGGTCTTTTTTAACCCGAATTTACCAAAGAATTCTTTTCCCGCCTGGAAGAGGAGGTTTTTAACCCGTTCCCTTTCGGAAGCAGTGAATTTTCCCTCAAAAAAAGCCCCCTTTCGTTAACCTGTGAACAAAAAAAACATTCGTTCACATAGTAACAGGCCCCCCGGGAAAGTCAACATAAATCTTTAATAATTGGGAAAAGGGTACAATAAAAAAGCCCGTGCAAAGGGCTTTTTTGGTCTAACTGTATTTTTTTCTCCTTCTCTTGTTGGAATCGAGCATTTTTTTCCTGAGACGGATTTTCCTGGGGGTAATTTCGGCAAGTTCGTCGTCGGCTATAAAAACCATGGCTTCTTCCAGATTCATCTGCTTTGGAGGTGCAAGGCGCAAAGCGTCCTCTGCACCGCTTGCCCTGTGGTTGGTTAGGTGTTTTGTTTTGCAGACGTTTACCTCCAGGTCCTGTTCCCGGGAATTTATTCCAATAATCATCCCGGCGTAAACTCGCTCCCCCGGTCTAATAAAAAGGGTGCCTCGCTTTTCAGCGCTGTGCAGGCCGAAGGTTGTCGCCTCTCCGGTTTCGAATGCTATCAAAGTTCCCCGCCGCCGGCCCGTAAATTTTCCCTTAAGGGGGCCATAATGGTCAAAAAGGTGGTGCATAACTCCTTCACC
>PWGV01000060.1 GCA_003554585.1 Halobacteroidaceae bacterium
ACCCTGGTAGCAGTTGGATCTTTTTCAAGTGCATATTTTAACAAAAGGGTGCTGGCAGCAAGTTCCCCTCTCCTGTAGGCAATTTGGGCATTTTCCAAAGCCTCGGTAAAGGGATCCTGTCATTGAACTGTTTGCGGAAAAACAGAGCAAGTTGAAAAAACCAAAAGAAACAATAAAAACCAGCTAAACTTAGCCATCGTTGCACCCCCATTAACACTAATTCGACAGAATATCTTGAAACCCTTTGTGAAAAGTTTTCCTATTTGCAAAAAAAAGAGCCGCGACAAGCGGCCCTATCTTGAGGTATGATAAAAATGTCCTTGGGACATGTGGTAGGCTTCGCCAAGTCCTTCGCTGTAGGTGGGGTGAGCAAAAATGGTTTTTGCCAGTTGTTCAACTGATTGTCCCATTCTTATTGCCCCTGCTCCATGGTGAATAATTTCCGTAGCCTCCCGGCCAACTATATGAATTCCCAGGAGGGTTTGCTTTTCTCTAGCAAAAATTATTTTAATCATCCCTTCGGGGTCAGAGGAAGCAACAGCTTTTCCCAGGGCACTAAAGGGGAATTTTACCGTTTCATAATCATAACCCTTTTCTTTGGCTTCTTCCTCGGATAGGCCAGAAGCAGCAATCTGGGGATCGGTAAAAATACAATTGGGAATTCCAGCATAGTTAACTTTTTCTTTATCCCCAAGCATATTATTTACTGCAACAATCCCTTCGTGATATGCTACATGGGCTAATTGATAACCTCCTATCAAGTCCCCGGCGGCGTAAATTCCCTCCCACTTGGTTTCCAGGTATTCATTTACTTCGATTTCCTTTTTTTCCCCGAGAAAATCTAAGCCTGTGAACACAGGTTCCCGGCCAGTAGCTATGAGAAGATGGGTCCCTTTTATCGAAGTTTCTTTATTCCGCCGCTGGTAGTGAACTTCAATTTTCCCCTCTTCATTTTTTTCTACCTGCTGAACCTGGGCCTGGGTTTCAATTTTAACTCCCTTTTTCTTGAGGAAAATCCGGGCCCTCTGAGCAACCTCTTTATCCAGTCCGGGAAGGATTTGGTCCATCATTTCCACAACAGTTACCTGGGCCCCCAGGCTATTAAAAATTCCCGCCATTTCCAGGCCAATAACACCGGCCCCAATAACAATCAATTCTTCGGGCATTTCCTCCAGATCTAAAAGGGAATCGCTGGTTAAAAAAGGTGTTTCATCTAAACCGGGAATGGGAGGAATTGCTACCTGGCTCCCTGTGGCCAGTAAAAGTTTTTCAGAACTGATGGTTTTACCCCCAGAGAAGGTTATTCCTTTAACCTTACCTGTTTCTGTTACTTTACCCTCTTCATTGAAAAGGTCAATTTTGTTGGCTTTAATCAACTTGGCAATACCATCGCGGAGGTTTTGAACCACTTCATTTTTCTTTTTAACCAGGCCTGCAAGGCTAAATTCTACATCTTTTGCTTCAATACCATAGGCCTTCCCTTTTTCCAGGGAGGATTTAATATGGGCCCCTTCAACCATGGTTTTGGTTGGAATACAACCCCAGTTCAAACAGGTCCCCCCGAGGTATTTCTTTTCAACAAGTGCAACTTTTGCTCCTTTTTGTGCAGCATGCAGGGCCCCCATGTATCCGGCAGGTCCTCCACCCAGGATAATGATTTCATAATCAGGCATTATTCAGGCCTCCTTTCCTTTTTCCAATCAAGATAAAGGTATTTTTCTTTTTCTAACTTTTGGGCAAATTCTTCCTCTTCTTTACTTATTCTACCCGCGGAAAAGTTGATATCCAGAGTTTTTTCAAAACCTTTAATTATAGCTTTTTCCAGTTGGGGAATATTATCCAGGTAAGCTTCCTCGCTGCAGGGAAAACCTTCTTGCTCCAGGCTGGTAGCCTTTTGTCCTAAAATCCTTTCCAAGGCTTTTTTGCGGTTTGAAGGTAAAGAAAATAGAGAAGTAAGCTGCTTATTGTAGTCAAAAAGGGGAATTGAACCGTGCTGTAAAAGGGCCTCTCCCCTCCTGGTTTGGGCACTGCCGATTAATTTTTTCCCATCAGAATTTATCTCGTAAGAACTGGCAACATCAAAACAGGCCGCACTGTTGGTTTCCAGTTTCTTTTTGGCGGGAGTTAATTGAGCTGGCAGCCCAACCAGCTTTAACCCTTCAGTTAAGGCAGTACTCAAAACCTTGTAGGTTTCCAATAGTTTCCCGGGAAGTATGCTCAAGGGGATAGTTACACTGTAGGTTAGTTCATTTTTATGCAGAACTGCTCTGCCTCCCGTTGGTCTCCGAACCAAATCAATTCCCTGCTCATAGCAGCCCTCCAGGTCAACTTCCTCGGTTTTCTGGAAGTAACCCAGGCTCAAACAGGCGGGTTCCCATTTATAGAATCTAAGGGTGGGAATCTGATTTCTACTGCAGTGAACCAGCATGCTTTCATCTACAGCCATATTACGGCTGCCTTTAAGGGGATTATCTATTATAAGTCGCCAGGATTTTTTCTTCATCCAGGGTTCCCTCCTGTGCAGTTTCTTTAAAAGTCTGGATTACAGCGTTTTTATATTCCGTAAAGGTTAATGGTCGGGGATAGTTGTACATTTCTCCTCCGGGGCTCTCATTATAATAAGGCCGGTTGCAATCCTTACAACCCGGAGTTTGATAATAATGAGGGGCCAGCATCTCTACCACTTTTTCAGCGGATAAACCCCAGTCAATCAACTTGCCTTCCGAAAAATTCAGCCTATCATAAGCAAGTTTGCCTTCAGAAAGAAGGTGCCGGGCTACCTGAACCTTGCGATAATAATCAACAGGGGGTTGTTTTTGAGAAGCCATGGGGGTTCCTTTAATCGGGGTGAAAGCGAACAACCCTACAGTCACGCCCATATTTAAAAGTTTAAAGAGAATTTCCAGCAGTTCCTGCTGGGTTTCTCCCATCCCCACAATTAAATGGGTGGAGATCCTGCCCGGATAGGCGTTATTTAGCTCCTGCAAACAATTCCAGGTTTGGTTCCAGTCTCTCCCTTTTATTTTGCGAAATAATTCTGGATTTACAGCATCAAGGGCCAGGGAAATTTTTTCAAAACCCGTCGAAATTAAATCCCGGGCAATCTCTTTATTCTCAACCACACAGGAAGAATTTACTGCAATCCCGGCATCTATTAAGGCTTTACCATAGGTTTTTAGTTTCCCCAGGTTTCCAGGAGAATCGGTAACCTGAAAACATACTCTTTTTATCTTTCCCTCTCCTGCAGATTTAATAATTCTGTTAAAAACAACTTCCCACTCATAGCGGGGCCAGGTTATTCGGGAAAGAAAATTCCTCTGCCCGCTTTCCTGGGTCCCCTGGGGGCAAAATCGACAGGAATTTTTGCAACCCGTTCCCAGCAAAAGATAAGCTGTTGTTGGCAGGGTGTCATTTTTGGTTTTTTTCAACCCCAGGGCAGCAGCTGTTCCACTGGAGACGCCTACCAGTCCCATAAAGCACAGCACTCCTTACTCAATATCGGGCTCTGAAAACTACAGGAAGGTTGAACCAGTCCCGAAAAACCCAAATCTAAAACCTGACAATCCAGTTCTGTGCGGTATTTTCCGCCCGGACGCATGCAACCCATAACCAGGGGCACACCTTCCAGTCGAGATTTGGCCCAACCCAGAAAATCGATAACTTTGTCCAGCGGAGGTGGCTTTTGGGGAGTCAAAGGTGATTTTACCAGGGGTAGATAAACAAGAAAAATTACCGCAGGAGGCGGATAGTTTTCTAACAGTTTAACCACCCTTTTTTCCCCTGTAAATTCTTCTCCTCCCAGGCCAATAAGGATATGGGGAATAACCCGGGCCCGGGACCACAACCTTTTATAGCTCGCAGAGTAATCGGCAAAAGACTTTTCCAGGCCCAATACTTCACGAATAACCCGGTCGTCCCCGTGCAAATCCTGGGATACTGTATGGGCCCAGGGGATAATTTCAGCGAGTTGTTCATCGTCAATTAAAGTAACATGGAAATTCAACCTGCCCTTTGAAGCCAGGCGGGGCAAATCATCCTCGGGAGGAAGAAAAACTCTTCCTTCCCTATCACAGCCCCCACTTACTAAAAAACTATTGGCCTTATCCGAGCTTTTTCCCAAAACTTCGGGCAGGGTTTTCATTGTTTTTAGAAAATGCCCCCGGCAATGGGCGCAATCAAGAGAACACTTCTCTCCGGAAACGGAAACCGGAAGAGTCTGGTTGGGGTTAAAAAAAACCGGAGGGTTGGGACCGGTGATTAAAGAAGCCGGCCGCAGCTTATTTCCTGCGGCCGGTCCCTTTCTTAGGATCATTCTTCCGGTTCCCACTTGAGGATGGGATTACGGGCAGCAGATGCTTCATCCAACCGCCTGACCGGAGTGGTAAAAGGTGCTTCTTTTAATTTTTCGGGATCTTCTTCGGCCATTTTGGCTATTTTCTCCATTACTTCAATGAATTTATCGAGGGTTTCCTTGCTCTCGGTTTCTGTGGGTTCGATCATCATTGCTTCTTCTACAATTAAGGGGAAATAAACAGTTGGAGGGTGAATTCCGTGATCGAGCAGGTTCTTGACGATATCAGTCGTAGTAACCCCGTGTTCATCTTTTTGCTTTTTACCTGATAGGACAAACTCATGCATGCAATTGCGGTGGTACTTGAGGTAATAGGACTTGGATAGCTTTTCCATTATATAATTGGCATTTAAAACAGCATCTTCGCTTACCTGCTTTAGACCCTTAGCCCCCATCATCCTGATATAGGTAAAGGCCTTGACTAAAACCCCAAAATTGCCGTAGAAGGAGCGAACCCGACCAATTGACTGGGGCCGATCGTAGTCCAAGAAATACTTACCATCTTCCTCTTCTACCATGGGATTGGGCAGGAAAGGTACCAGTTTATCTTTTACACCAACCGGTCCAGAACCAGGTCCTCCTCCACCGTGAGGAGTTCCAAAGGTCTTATGCAGGTTAAAGTGGAGAATATCAAAACCCATGTCGCCGGGGCGGGAATAACCCATTATAGCATTGGCATTCGCTCCATCAAAATAGAGCAGGCCTCCTGCCTCGTGCACCAGCCGGCAAATTTCACTTACATTTTCCTCGTAAAACCCGAGGGTGTTGGGGTTTGTCAGCATAATTCCTGCGACCTTATCATCCAGAACTTCTTTTAATGCCTCGAGATCGATACAACCCTTTTCATCAGATGGAATTTCTACAGTTTCATAACCGCACATGGTAACCGAAGCAGGGTTGGTTCCGTGACCCGAGTCGGGAATAATTATTTTCTTCCGCTGATCCTGACCGCGATGTTTGTGATAGGCACGGATCAACATCAAGCCGGTTAACTCTCCGTGAGCACCAGCTGCAGGTTGCAGGGTAACCCGATCCATTCCCCCAATTTCACAGAGATACTTTTCCAGTTCGGCCATAATTTTCAGGGCGCCCTGGACCATATCTTCAGATTGATAGGGGTGGAGTTCAGCAAAACCGGGAAGACGAGAAATATCTTCGTTGATTTTCGGGTTATATTTCATTGTACAGGACCCCAGCGGGTAAAACCCGTTGTCCACACTGTGATTTAACTGGGACAGGTTAATATAGTGCCGGATAACTTCTCCTTCGGCAACTTCGGGCAGTGGGGCCGATTCTTTTCTTTTTAGATTATCCGGAAGGATATCATCTTTCTGGGGAACATCCAGTTCAGGAAGGGAATACCCAATTTTCCCCGGACGACTTTTTTCAAAAATCAAATCCCTATCCTTCATTTAAACTCCCTCCAATCCGGCCGCAAATCGGTCCATTTCTTCCCGGGTCCTGTTTTCGGTCACACAAACCAAAAACCAGTCATCCATACCATCAAAATATGGTTGAAGGTGAATACCCGGTAAAAATCCTTTTTCAACAAGTACCTTCTGGATTTCTTCAAAAGGCCTGTTGGCTTTTACCGCAAACTCTTTAAAAATCGGCCCGTCAAAGGGAATTGAATACCCGGGCAGGTTATCAATTTTTTCTTTTAAATAATTTGCTTTTTGCAGACATTGCTGGCCAACCTCCTGAATTCCCTTTTTACCCATCAGGTTCAAGTATGCAGCAGCAGCAAGAGCATTTAAAGCCTGGTTTGTACAGATATTTGATGTCGCTCTGTGGCGGCGGATATGTTGTTCCCGGGTCTGCAGGGTCATAACAAAGCCTCTTTTACCGTCGACATCTTTAGCTTGCCCGATTAAACGGCCCGGCATTTTTCGAGTTAACTTATCCGTGGCGGCAAAAAACCCAAGGTGGGGGCCACCAAATGAAATCGGGTTACCCAGGGGTTGTCCCTCCCCCAGAACAATATCACAATCATAATCTCCTGGAGGAACAAGAACTCCCAGGGACAGAGGATCAACAACACTGATTAGAAGTGTCTTTTTCCCCTTTTCTTTCAGCTTGCTGATCGGGAATGGATCTTCAATTATCCCAAAAAAGTTGGGACTCTGGAAGGCAATAGCAGCAGTTTTGTCATCGATTTCTTTTTCCATGGCCTCAAGATCTGTCTGGCCGTCTTTATGCGGTATTTCGATTATTTCTAATCCGGTTGCTTTGGCATAGGTTTGGACTGTTTCCCGGTACTGGGGATTTACAGTCTGGCTTATCACAATCTTGTCCTGCCTGGAAGCGGCAGATGCCATTAAAACAGCTTCAGCAAGGGCGGATGCTCCGTCATACATAGAGGCGTTCGCAACATCCATTCCAGTCAGCATACAGATTAAAGATTGAAATTCAAAAATATTTTGCAGAGTTCCCTGGCTTACCTCAGCTTGGTAGGGGGTGTAAGCGGTGTAAAACTCGCTTCGAGAAACGATATGGTCTATTGCTGAAGGAATATAGTGGTCGGCAACCCCTCCCCCCAAGAATGAAACCATTGAGGATGCCGGGCGATTCACATTTGCTATCTGGGTAAGAAGTTTTTTGGCTTCCATTTCCGAAAGGGGCTTGGGAAGTTCCAAATTCCCTTTAAAGCGAACATTAGCCGGAATACAGCAGCCAAAAAGTTCTTCAATGGAACTCAGGCCCAGAGATTCTAGCATCTCACGCCTGGAGTCCTCATTATTTGGCAGGAATTGATGATTCATTATACCACCTACTCTAAAGTTTTTTGATAGGCTTCGCTGTCCATTAACTGGTCCAGCTGGCTTTCATCTTCAATCTCAATTGCGATAATCCAGCCTTGACCATAGGGTTCTTCATTAACTGCTTCCGGTGAATCTTCAAGGTCTTCGTTAATTTCCACCACTTTCCCAGCGATTGGCATAAAGAGATCGGAAACCGTTTTAACAGATTCAACTACCCCAAAAGAATCTCCCATTTCAAACTCTTCCCCGACATCAGGAAGTTCAACGAAAACAACATCTCCTAGCTGTTCCTGGGCATAATGAGTTAAACCAACATATGCCTTGCCATTCTCGACACGAACCCATTCATGATCATCTGTGTACTTTAATTCCTCCGGATACATTTAACAACTACCTCCTTTTATAAAATGGTAATTTGACTACCTCGGCCTCAAGCAGCCTTTTTCTGATTCTAATATCTAAATTACTACCCGTTTTGGCAAATTCCTTTTTCACCATTACTATTCCTAAATTTTTCTCTAAAGTGGGAGAAAAGGTCCCGCTGGTAACAAATCCAACTTCTTCCCCGTCTACTTCTACAGGGTAACCCTGTCGGGGAATACCCTTGTCTTTCATTTCAATTCCAGCTATTCTCCTCTCAACACCTTTTTCCCTGACCTCCATTAAGGAATCTCGCCCGATAAAATCCTCTTTCTCCAGGTCAATAAAAATTTTCAATCGAGCTTCAAGAGGGTTAATATCCGGGCTCAATTCGTGACCATAAAGGGGCAGACCAGCTTCAAAACGAAGGGTATCGCGGGCTTCCAGGCCACAGGGCTGTAAATTAAACTTCTTACCGGCTTCCCAGATCGCGTCAAAAATATCTACTATGGTTTCATTTGGAGCATAAATTTCAAAGCCATCCTCGCCGGTATAACCTGTCCGGGAGACCATGCATTCCTGGCCTGCGATTTTACCCTCAGCATCCAGCCAGAAAAACTTAATACTGTCGAGATCTCGTTCATAAACTTTTTGCAAAAGTTCCTGGGCCTTAGGTCCCTGGAGAGCAACCTGCCCGGTTTTTGGGGATTGATTTTCAATTTCAGCATCAAAATCTTTAGTGTTTTCCTGGACCCATTCCCAGTCCTTGTCCAGGTTTGCAGCATTAACAACAAAAAGGAACCTGTCTTCCCCCAGTCGGTAAACCAGTAAATCATCGACCACTCCCCCATCCGGATAACACATCGGAGTATATAAAACCTGGTTCACCTCGAGTTTTGCAGCATTGTTCGCAATTAGCTTCTGCACAGCATCCAGAGCCTGGGGCCCTTTAAACTCAAACTCACCCATATGAGAAACATCAAAAATCCCAACACCATTTCTTACAGCCTTATGTTCTTCAATAATCCCGGAGTACTGAACAGGTAGTTTGTATCCAGCAAAATCTACTACCTTCCCTCCCAGCTCCACGTGACGCTCATAAAGAGGGGTTTCACTGGTCAATAAAAGCACCTCCATAAAATAAAATTGGACACAGCAGTCAACTTGGCCGACTACTCTGTCCCCGATACCTGAGAGATTATTACCCCTTCGGTGACCAGCCTCACCTGGTCTCTCCAGAGTTCTGTCCAGAAACGGTCCTTAAACCTGAGCGTTTCTCCAAAATTAGCCTGACTTTGGATTACGCCTTCGGTGCCCATTCAGGGACTCTCCCGTTTCCTTCATCCAACTTTATAGATTTGTCCAAAAAAAGTATACCATAAAATGGTTGATTGAGCAACTTAAAAACACTGATAGCTCGGACAATCTATCCCCACAGGGCATTCAGGACAGAGCGGTTTTCTCGCCTTGCATATGGTTCGACCATGAGATATCAAAAGGTGGTGAAAAACAATCCATTTTTTTTCAGGATAAATTGAGGTAATCTGCTCCTCTACCTTATCAGGGGTTTTACCGTTAGTTAAACCCAGCCGGCGGGCAACTCGAAAAACATGTGTATCAACCGGAAAACTTGCTTTACCAAAAGCTACCGCCAGGACAACATTCGCACTTTTTCTCCCCACCCCCGGCAGGGTCATTAATTCTTCCCTGTTATCGGGGATTTCACCAGAAAAATCATTAATTATTTTTTTTGCGCAGCTAATTAAGGCCCTGGTTTTGTTTCTGTAAAGGCCAATCCCCCTGATTAAATTTTCTAGCTCCACCGGTTTTGCCCGGGCAATTTTTTCCGGGGTGGGAAAGCGAGAAAAAAGGTTGGGGGTAATTTTATTCACCTGTTTATCAGTAGTCTGGGCAGAAAGGATAACCGCGACAAGTAATTGAAAGGTGTTGGAATAATTCAAAGCTGTACCTGGTTCTCCATAGTAGTCTTTTAGTTTTTGAAAAATAAGTTCTGCTTTTTTCCGGGCCATATTTTCACCTCTGATTATTCCAGGGTCGTTTTTTCTTTTTTTTTCAGGGAATTTTATTTAATTCCTGCTGCGAAACCTGCTAAAAAAAGAGTCATCCCCATAATAAATTCTGCCCTCAGCTTTAATTTCAATTAAATTCTTATTGATATACCCTTGAATCGTGGAACGGTCGTTGGCAAAAATCACGTTACCACCGCTTTCTATTCTCACCTTGGGATTTCCTTCGATAAACTTAGCAAAACCCAGATAAACGGCTCCCGTGTAGGTTTTAATCTCCAGATTGGGGTTGCCGGTGATCGTTTCCCTGAACCGGATATAAGCATTTCCCCTTTCGGATACGATATCAATCCTCGGATTACCGCTGATCCGGCCCTGGAAATCAAGGTTAAGGTCCCCTTTCTCTCTGAAGGTAAGCCTTTCATTTCCAGAAATACTCCCCATGGTTTGGGCTTCCTGGGGAAAATCAAAACCAACCGGGAACTGAATAGTCCCAAAACCAAATATGATGAGCAAAATAACAACAATAATAATCAGTTCTTCCATAAGCTTCCCCTTCCTTCACTTTTTCGGACTGGAAGTTAACCTGTCCAAAGAGAAGTCAGTTTTATGCGGGGCCTTGCCCCGCATAAAACCCTTAAATCCAACTTGCTTTTTATTCCTCGTTTTCCTCGTCTTCATCCGTTTCTTTTTTCTTTTCCTCGTCCTTTTCGTGGTAACGGGCCATTTTTTTAAGTTTTTGCTCTACAAGATAATTTATGCTTCCCTTGGTATAGGTGCCTTTTTTAGTAACCTTTCCTACTTTTTCCCCTGTTAAAAGCTCGATCCCTTCGTCGACGTTCTTTATGGTGTATATCTGGAATTTTTCTTCTTTCACCGCCTGTTTGACCTCATGGGAAAGAAGCAGGTTTTTCAGGTTGGTTTCAGGAATAATCACCGTTGCTCCTTCATTTATTCCTTTAACCTTAGTAGCATTGAAAAATCCCTCTACTTTTTCTGTAATTCCACCCACCGGTTGAATTTCACCTTTCTGGTTTACTGAACCGGTAACGGCAAAATTCTGCTTAATAGGGATTTCCGATAGGCTGGAAAGCAGGGCAAAAAGTTCGGCAGCAGAAGCGCTGTCCCCCTCAATCCCCGAATACATCTGTTCAAAAGTCAGGCTTGCCGATAAAGAAAGGGGATTTTTCTGAGCGTATTTATAACCCAGGTAACCGTTTAAAATCAGGACACCCTTGCTGTGAATTCGGCCGCTCATTTTTACCTCTCGCTCAATATTAACTATTCCGGCCTTGCCCAGGAAAGTATTCGCGGTTATCTTCACCGGGTTTCCGAATTGATAATCGCCCATATTGCTAACCGAAAGACCATTAATCTGGCCGGTCTTTTTCTCGGCAAAATCAAAGAGCAGGGTCCCTTCTTCAATTAAATTGTGCAGTTTAGATTCCACCTTGTTAAAACGGTAGGTTCTCTCTTCAATGGCCTTTTGCACATCTTCCCCGCCTACAAGCTTTTTGCCTTCATTTTTGGCATAGGCTTCAGCCTCGTAAATTATTTCCACCAGTTCATTAAAACGGGTGGAAAGCCTGTCATAATGGCTGGCAATCCGGGAGCTGTATTCAGCTATGGAAATTACTCCTTCCCGGTCAAAATGGAGCAGGTCCTCCTGGTGACAGTGAGTTGCAATAAAAGAAGCCAGTTTATTTACATTTTTCCGGTCGGCGTCCATTTCTATGTCAAAATCAGCCTTGATTTTGAAAAGCTTGGCAAAGTCCTCATCGTAATGGTAGAGGATGTTGTAATAAAGGGGACTGCCAATTAAAATAACCTTTACTTTAAGCGGAATTGGTTCCGGCTTTAAGGCAGCGATGGTCATAAAACCTAGTTGTTCCCCAATGTTTTCAATTATAACCTTCCCATTTTTCAATGACCTTTTTAAAGCGTCCCAGGCATGGTAATGACTCAGGATATCCCGGGCCTGGATAATCAGATAACCGCCATTGGCCTGGTGCAAACTTCCCGGTTTCAAAAGCGTAAATTCTGTTTCCATGGTCCCCATTCTATTACGGTACTCAGTTTTTCCAGTAAGGTTGGTATAGGTGGGATTACTCTCCTGGATTACCGGTGCTCCCTCTGTATCATGATTGTCTATAAACAGATTAATCCTGTATTTGCGCCGGGGATCCTCCTGTCGCCTTGTTAAAAAGGGAATTTGAGGTTCTTCCTCCTCGGTTTCTTTAAATTCGTTAATATTTTCGATAATATCCTCGCGGACCTCCTGCAAATACTGGACAACTTTTTCATACTCTGAATATTCTTCTTTCAATTCATTAATAGGTTCATCAACGGCCATTCGGGCTATATTTTTATCCAGGTCTTCAATGGCTTTTTTTGCTTCCCGGTCAATTTGGCGAACCTGGCGCATGGCGTCAGCAACTTCCTGCTGGACTTCCTGGGAAATCTGGGAAAGTCTATCCCGTTCTTCTTTGCTCAGATTTTCGTAATCTTCCTGTTTCATGGGCTGGCCATCTTTTGCAGGGATTGTAAAAATCCCGGTACTCTTTCTCTGGATAATAAAGCCTTTCTCCCGGGCAGATTCATCAAGTTCACTCATAATTGCCTGTTGTTTGTCTTTATATTTTTTTAGCAGTTCACTTCTCTGCCTCTCGTAATCCTCACCTTCAAAAGTCTTTTTTATTTCAGCCTGGACTTCTTCAATTAATTGGTCCATCTGTTTACAAAATTTTCTGCCTTTACCGGCCGCCATGTTAATTGCGGTGGGTTGATCGTTAGCTTGAAAATTGTAAACATAGATCCAGTCGTCTGGTGTTTTCTCCTTTTTAGCTTTTTGGTTGGTGTAATTCCTTATGTAGGTAATTTTTCCAGTTCCCGGGGCTCCTGCAACAAAAACATTATAACCGGTTTTCCTAACCGAAAGCCCGAATTCAACAGCTTTAACAGCCCTATTCTGTCCGATCATTTCCTGTAAGGGAATTATTTCACTGGTAGACTTAAAGGAAGTTAAAATCTTGCCAAACTCGCTATCTAAATCGCTGTATTTCACCCTTTTTGCCATCGGAATCCCTCCTCATTCTAATGAAAACCTATTTTTTAAAAAACCGGAAATTTTCTCTGCAGCAGGAATAATATCCTCCCCGGATACCTGGAAATCGAATTTATCAAACTGTTTTAAATATCCGGAGTAAAGCGGGTCGTAATAATCCCGCAAAAGAAGAAAAATAAAAGAAAAAAGGTCTTCTTTGGCCAGGGCCTGCTCCAGGTTATATACGACCGCTTTGCCTGCTTTTTCTCTTACCTTTGTTTCGATATTCATTAAACAATTTCGCGCTTTGCAGAGCAAATCCTCTTCATTCATTCCCTGCGAATATTCTTCCCAAATATATTCAGTTCTTTTTTCCAGGGGCGTAACGAGGAAAATATTAACCCCTCTTTTCCTGTTTTCCCCCAGGAGAAAATCGGGTAGATAAATACTTCCAATTCGTTTGGACTCCCCCTCAACGATTAAAAAAGGAAAATCACCCAGTTGGTCCAGTTCTCGCCACAACAGGGCATCAAATTTTTTTTGACCGACTTTTCCCTTTATACCCAGTTTACCAAAAACCGAACCCCTGTGCCCTGCAAGGCTTTCCAGGTCTATTACGGGGAAATTTTCCTGGCTGAGTTTTTTTAAAATTCTGGTTTTTCCCGCTCCTGTTAGCCCATGAATTGTCACCAGCGGACCCGGAGGCTCAAATTCTTTTAAAAATTCCAAAACATAACGCCGAAATTCCCGATAGCCGCCCTTTAATCTATAAGTTTCAATATCAAGCAGGTGACTGACCTGTTGAATGGCCTGGCTGCGCAGCCCGCCCCGCCAGCAAAAAAGGACAACAGGTTGTTTAGCTCTTACCCGGTCAATTTTTTCGATTAAATCTGGAAGTTTGGGGGCTACCAACCGCAGGCCGGAAACCTTAGCTGCCTGGGGAGAAAGGTTTTTGTACTCCCAGCCCAGCTTTTCCCTCTCCTGGTCAGTAAATATCGGGATATTAATCGCCCCCGGAATAGTTCCCTTCTCGAATTCTGCAGGAGTGCGGAGATCAATGTACAAGGGGTTTTCCAGTTTTAAGCTCTGGGGAAAAGAGATCGTTTTCATGCCCTGGGCTCCACGATGGATATGCTTGCTTTTTCCCGGTCCAGTTGTTCATTAAGGACCATTTCCATTTGCCCAGTGTTAATTTTCTCCAGGGCAGCAAAGTGGTCTACTAGATCAAGGTTTCGCCGGTAATCCTTTACAAACTGCCCGGCCAGAACCTCCAGCGAATTTAAACCTGCAATAAAACCGCCCCAGATTTTTTTCTTCGACCTTTCCAGGTCTTCTGTTTTTATTCCTTCTTGCCTGGCTTTTATTAAAACTTCTAATAGTTTTTCAATAAGCTTTTCCGGATGGTTGGTTCCTCCGCCGAGAACAAAATACCCAAAGGTTTCTTCCCCGGAAAATCCTGCAGAAAAACCATCATCGATCAAACCTTCATCGTACATTTCGTAAAAAGCAGGAGAGCCTGTCCCAAAAAGAATATCCGAGAGCAGAGCAAAGGCTAAATCCCTCTCCAGCAGGTTTTTCCCCCCGGAAGGATGTTCGTTTATTTTAAATCCCATCTGCATTATGGGTTGACCCAGGCTGAATTTTTCCCGGATTTCTTTTTTCCTTATTTCCCGTGGTTCTTCAAAGTTTATTGTTTTATATTCAGGAACCCCGGGAAATTTCTTTTTGCTCTGGTTCTGGGCAATGGTTTCAGTAATTTCCTCAATGTTTAAGTCCCCAATAACTGCCAGGAGCAGGTTCTGGGGGTGGTAAAAATAATCATGGCAGAACCTGATAATTTCTTGATTTATGGTCTGCACGCTCTCCCTGGTTCCCGCAATATCATTGCGGATGGGGTGTTGAAAATAAAGGTTTTGCAGCAGATTATAAAAAACTCGCCAGCCTGGATGATCTTTATACATGGAAATCTCCTGCAGAATTACTTTTTTTTCTTTTTGAATTGATCCCGGCGTCATATACAAATTCTGCACAAAATCAAGGAGTAAATCGAGACACTGAGGAAGGTTTTCAGCGGTTGAAAACAGGTAATTGGTGCTGATCAGGCTGGTATAGGCATTGCAGGAAGCCCCGAGAGAGGCAAAATAGTCAAAAACATTACCGGTTTCTTTATCTGCAAAAAGTTTGTGCTCTAAAAAATGGGCTGTTCCCTCGGGAATTAAGAATTCCTGGCCATTTGCCTTCACCCCGGTAAGGATGGATCCCAGGGGTGAATTTAAAAGAGCATATTTTTTTTGATACCCTGGAATATTCCAGAGAGCAGCAGTCAAACCGGAATCGAAATTTTTGACCACCGGAGTTTCTTTGATTAAAGTTTCTTTTAGGCCGGTCATTAATTTTCCTCCTCATCCGGTTCAAGAAAATAAATGGTATCTCTTTTTACTCTGCTCAAAACACGGGCAACATCAGCCGGATTAACTTCCTTAATTTTTCCCATAATTTCTTCCCGGGACTGACCAAAAGAATTCAGGGCATTGATTAATTCTATCCCCATGAGATCAAAGGCACTGTCTTCACTGATTTTAAGCTGACTGCATAATCCCTTTTTGGTAAACTCGACTTCCTGTTCATTAATTTTTCCCTGGATTATATTATTCCATTCTTTTTCGATTATATCTATCGTTTCCTCAAACTGGTCTGCATCAATTCCAGCGGAAATAGTCAGAAGGCCCTTGGTTGATTCTATCCTGGAAAATATATAGTAGGCCAGGCCGTATTCCTCCCTAACAGTTCTGAACAATCGGGAATGGGGAAAAGATCCCAAAAGCCCATTTGCCACAAGCAGAGCTGGGAAATCAGGATCACTGCGATTTATCCCCGTTCGAAACCCAATATTAAGTTTTCCCTGGGAGATGGAATCCTTTTCCACCACAACTTTTTCCGGGCGGGGTGAGATTTTCAAACCATTTTGCCTGATTTCATATATTTTCTCCCGGGATGGGAAAAATTCAAGCAACCACTTTTTAACGGTATCCAGGGGAAGATCCCCGACAAAAAAGACCAGGATAGGAGCCTCCTGCCGAACCCTTTTATAGTGCTCATATAAACCCTCTGGGGTTAATTCCCGGATTTTTTCCGGGCTTCCATAGCGGAACACAGAAAATGGTTCGCCCTGGCACATTTCCTGATAGCACCTTTCCAGGGCGTATTCCATTTTGTTGTTTTTCAAGTTAATAATTTCTTCTTCGAGGGTTCTTTTTTCCCCGTCAACATAATTCCTCTGAAAACCACCATTCTGGAGCAGTGGTTTAAAAAGAATTCCGCTCAGAATCTTAATTGCCTCCGGCAAAATATCCTTATTATTGGGCAAAAAATCACTGTTAACCGTTTCCAGGGAAAAATCAATTAGCTGCCATTCACCCCTTTTACGGACATCAACAGATAGGTCGGTCCCAAACAGGTCCTCCAGTTTCCGGATAAGTTTGATGCTCTGGGGGAGATCCTCCGATCCCCTGTAAAGAACGAATGGTAAAAGGGCATTGGCCGAAGCCTTCTCAAAATCGAGTTGTAAAGGCAGGATGCACTTTAAAGAATTGGTTTTAAATTTAGCGGTTTGCATGTGGAAAAGCCAGATACCCTGCTCGGGCAAAAAATGGCGGGAAAAATTAAAACTGGTCATCCAGGCCTGCCTCCTCTAATTTAACAGCCATTTCTTCTAAAATTTCCCTTAGAACTTCCTGCTGGGCGCCATAAGTTGCCCAGTTCCCTTCTTTTAAAGCTTCCTGAGCTTTTTCATAAGCCTGCTGGGCTTCAACAATTAATTCTTCCAGAGTCCCCGGTTCTGTCTCTGGATAAACGGGGAGTTCATCTTCGACAGTAATATCTTCCTCTGCGGGAAGTTCTGCCTCGGGTAAAATATCCTCCTCGATTAACCCTTCTAACTCCTCGGGAACTCTTTCTCCCAGAAGGGCGGCCAGAGCCATTGTAATATTGGGCTCCATGACAACTCTCTCTCCTGTCGCCATTATAATCCGCCGCAGCTGCGGAATTTCAGCCTGTTCAGACTGGAGGAAGACAGGTTCAACATAAAGAACGGTATCTCCAATTGGTAAAACCAGTAGGTTGCCCCTGATCACCCGGGAACCGTGCTGATCCCAGAGAGATATAAGCTGGGAGATTTCATCGTTCTGATCAATTTGGGCCTCAATCTGCATGGGACCAAAAACCAGCCGGTCCTTGGGAAAATTATACTGGACCAGCTCCCCGTAATTTTCGGGATCGGATTTTGCAGAGAGCCAGGCTACCATATTGTTCCTTCCTACCGGAGTAAAAGGAGTCATTAAGACAAAATGGAGTCCCTCCTCTCCCGGCAATTGCATCAGGGTATAGTAAGGAGTCATGTTGATGGTAGAACCGCCATATCTTTCCTGGGGAAGGTCCCACTGGTCTTCCCGGTTGTAGAAAGACCTGGGGTCGCGCATGTGGTAGCTAGTAAGCATTCTGCTTTGAATGGAAAACAGATCTTCAGGGTACCGGAAGTGTTTTTCCAGGCCTTCGGGGAACTCTTCAATTGATTTAAACATATCAGGGAAAATCTTCTGGTAGGTCTGGATAATGGGGTCTTCTTCATCAACAACGTAGAAATCAACGCTACCCTGATAGGCATCAATTA
>PWGV01000118.1 GCA_003554585.1 Halobacteroidaceae bacterium
AGAACAGCGACAAAGATAAAAAATCCGGGAACAAGTAGCCAGGCATTTTCTGTAAGGACTCTAACACTTTGCGCTGCAGACAACATATTTCCCCAGCTGGCCTGGGGTTGCTGGATACCCAGCCCTATGAAGCTTAACGCTGCTTCCATCAGGATATAGCCTGGTAGGGCCAGGGTTGCCGCCACAATAACATAGGTGTAGGTATTGGGAAGAATATGGCGGATAATTATCCTCAGGTCACTTGCCCCAAGAGCACGGGCCGCTTCAACAAAATCCTGTGCTCTGATGGAAAGGACCATACCTCGAATAACACGGGCCATTCCCGCCCAGCCAACAAAGGCAAGAATAACAACAATTAAAAAGAACCTGGTTGCCGAGGTCATATCAAGGGGTAGTACAGCAGCAAGGGCCATCAATAAATAGAGCTGCGGAAAGCTCATAACAACCTCCGCTAAACGCATCATCAGGTTGTCAATCCAGCCTCCATAAAAACCGGATATACCCCCAAATATCATACCAATAAAAGTACTGATCATCAAGGCCACAATTCCAATGAAAAGAGAAACGCGGCCGCCGTGCAGGATCCGGGAAAAATTATCCCGTCCAAACTGGTCGGTCCCGTACAAGAAAAGGCGGGCCGTATCCCGGTCTGAATAGGGGTCCTCAAAACTTGGTTCTCCCAATCCCAGGATTTTGGTCCTAGCTGTAAGACCAAGGATAGAAAATTCTCTGTCGGCTTCCACAAATAACTTCAACGGATAGCGAGGAGATTCCTGCTTAACTTCCACCCAAATTCTCATAACCGGGAAATAGGTGAAATCGTCTACCCTTTCTTCATCAGCGATAGCTTCAGCTAAAGCATGGGCTTCTGCCCTTTCTTGCACATCAAAAGTTCCCAGGTCAAGTTCAACCTCAGTAACTTCTCCAGTTTCGGGATCTTCCTGTTCAATATAGCCATAAATCATATAGCGGTGTCCCCTAAGGGAGTTATAAATAAATGGCCAGCGCCAGTTTCCATCTTCATCCCTGACGTTGATTGAAACAGGCGGGTGGTAGGATTTGCCACGGTACTGGTTATAAGGGTCATGAGGAGCGTATAACGGAGCTAAAATTACGGAGAAATACAACATTGCAAGGATGACCCCCCCAAGCAAAGCCAGGCGGTGTCTTTTCAAGCGGATCCAGGCAACTCGAAACGGAGATCTAATAAAATCCTCTTCACTTTCTAGTCTCTTTTTTTCCTTTTCCATATTATGATTGGCTGGAGGTTGCTGCACCTTTATACCTCCTTTCCTCTAATTGTACCTTATCCGGGGATCAGTTATCGCAAGAAGAATATCTGCCAGAAGGTTCCCCAGGATAAGAAGAGCACTTCCCATTAAAAGTCCAGCCATGGCAACATAAAGATCTTTCTGTCTAACTGCAGTCAAGAGCATATTGCCCAGACCCGGATAGCTGAAAACAATCTCGGTAATTGCCGCCCCACTAAGCAGGGCACTGATGCTGAAACCAAAAATGGTAATAAGCGGATTTATTGCATTACGCAGGGCATGTTTGTAAATAACAACTCGATCGTTCAAACCCTTGGACCGAGCTGTCCGAACATAATCCTGGCCCATGGCGTCCATCATCTGGCCCCGCATCTGTCTCATTAAACCGGCCATCCCGGAAGTAGCCAGAACTATTGTCGGCGGAATCAGGTGCCGAATATAGTCCCACATTCTTCCTATAAAACTTAATTCCTCGTGGTACCAGGAAGTCATACCCCCCACAGGTAAATTGAACAGGCCATATCTAGCAAGAAGGTAAAGTATTATCAGGCCGAAGAAGAAGTTGGGAATAGAGATTCCAAAAAAAGTAAAAAAGGTTAAAATATTATCTCTTAAAGTATAACGGTTGATTGCGGCGTGAACTCCAATTGGAATTGCAACAACCCAGGTTAAAATTGTGGCAGCGAGAGATAAACGGAAAGTGTTCAATATCCGAGCGCCTATCAGATCTGTAACCGGAATGCGATAGGCAAAGGAATAACCAAAGTTTAGCTGCATAAGCTCTTTTAGCCAATTAAAATACTGAACCCAAACTGGCTGGTCCAAACCAAACTCCGCTCGCATTTGGGCAATTATCGCCGAAGAAATATCAGGGTTCATTTCAATCTGGGCAAGAAAATCACCTGGAGAAAGGTTAAGCACAAAAAAACTGATCATACTTATCCCAATCAGCAGGGGAATCATCTGCAATATTCGCCGAATTACATAAGTCCGCATATTCGTCCTCCTTTCCCCACTGGGTCACTTTAATCAAAAAAGAAAGGGGGGAGAGGAAGCTCTCCCCCCTAAGTTCCTCTCCCTTACCTTGAAATAAAGAGACTTTCTAAATTGTGGACCCACCCACCTACAATAGTCGGGTCAGCATTTTTAACGGTATTGCGCATGGCAATAATGCTGTCCTGAACTACAGTGTAGATAAGGGGTACCTGTTCGGAAATAATTTCCTGGAATTCATAGTATAGGGCTTGTCTTTCTTCGGGATCGAGAACGGTTGCTGCTTCGTCAAAGATCTCGTCTACGCGGGCTTCCCACTCAGTAGCGGGTTCAGATTGAACCGGGTTCCACATGTGCAGGTTACCCGAGGAATGCCATACGTTCCGGCCGCCGTGGGGCTCGAGACCACCGGTAAGTCCGATGATAATGACATCCCATTCAAATTCACTAGTCAACTGATTAACGAGTTGGTTGAAGTCAATTGGAGTAAAAGTTACATCCATTCCCAGTTCCTGCAGGTCGGCTTGAATAATATTACCAGCACCTTCACGAACAACGTTACCAGCGTTGGTAGTCATAATGAAGCTAACCCTGTTGCCATCTGCGTCAAACAGGCTTCCCTGGGAATCCCAGGTGAAACCACTAGCTTCAAGATATTCTCTGGACTTATCCAGGTCATATACATACTCGTGTACATCCGGATTGAGGAAGAATTCGTTTGGCGCACTGACCGGTGACCACTGGGATGAAGCCAGTCCATCATAAAGCTGGTCGATCATGGTTTCTTTGTCCATGGCGTGAGCCATAGCCCGGCGGAAGTTTAGGTCGGTAAACCATTCATATTTATAGGGCTCTTCCTCGAAGTGAGGACCTCTCGGGTTCTGGTTCATAACCACAAACAGGGTGCTGAAAGTAGGACCTAGGTTGTGAACGGTCATATCCCACATACGCTCGTTCATACGGTAGCGAGCATAGTCTGCGGGCTGAACCGGAGAAACGTGGGTCTGGCCTGCTTCAAAGGCAAGACTCTGGGCTTCCTGGGATTCTACAACCTGCATAATCCAGCGGTTAATATAGGGAAGAGTTTCTCCCTCTTCATTTACATGCCAGTAATTAGGGTTCCGGAGCATTACAACCCGTTCGCCGGGACGATAGCCACCAAGCATAAATGCATCAGAACCGATGATTTCGGAAGGTGGAGTATTTACACCCCAGGTTTCATTATACAGCCCTGCTTCCCAGGCATCATAGAGAGCATGTTTGGGAACAATATAAGGCATTGAATTGAGAAGTGGTGCGAAGGGTTCGGGCAGGATAAGGCGGAAAGTATACTCATCAATTACCTCATAATCAAGATATTGACCTGCCACCTGGAGGATATCTCTGGAGCTGGTGGGAACTGACTCATCGTAGATAACGTCGAAGGTAAACTCCGCGTCATATGCGGTTAGAGGAGTCCCATCACTCCACTTTACACCTTCCCGGAGATAGAAAGTCCATTCCAGCCCATCATCACTGAAATCCCACCCCTTGGCAAGGCTCGGTACCAATTCTGCTGTGTGCGGATCATATCGGGTAAAAGAAGTCAGAAAGCGATAGATGATATCCGTAGATGAAGTTTCCTTGGCAATATGAGTGTTAAAAGTCCTGGGATCGGAGATCTGTGAACTTAACAGGGTTTCCCCAATAGTCCCTGCTGGATAGGGAGAGACGACGTAATCGCTTGGAATTGAGGCGATTACAGAAAAGGACATTGCCAGAACCAATGCCCCGACAAAAAAGACAATCAGACTCTTTTTCACTAAGCATTCCTCCTTAAGAATTATGACACCCCAAAAAGATCAAACAAAACTAACCAAAATTTTCTGGTATCACCCCCATAAAAAATAGAAAAAATATTTAACTTGTTTTAATTCTTATTCGCTTTCAGGTTCATATTTCCTGCAAAAAAAAGTATAAATTTTGCTATTTAATTGTCAGTAAAGGGCTTTGTACCTTTCCAGCGTTTTTTCTACCTTGGTTACATATAACCTTGTCTCTAAAAAAGGGATATCTTCGAGGTTCTCACGAGTCCCATCCCATATGCCTTCCTCAATCCACCGGCGGACATTTCCCCGTCCAGCATTATAAGCAGCCAGGGCACGGGTTATATTCGAAAACTCTTCTCGCAATCCTGCAAGGTACCAGCAACCAATTTCCAGGTTCAAAAGGGGGTCGAACAAATCCTCGCTAGTAAAGTTTTGCCAGCCTAAAGCCTCTGCTACCCAACCCCCTGTTGCAGGCATAATTTGCATCAAGCCCCTTGCTCCCCGCCTGGATTCCGCTGCGGGGTTAAATTTGCTTTCGACATGGATTAAGGCAGCTATAAGTTCGGGTTCCAGGTCATAAACAGCTCCAAGATTTTCTATTTCTTCCCTATATAAAAAAGGATAATAAATTCTTCCCAGGTGGGGATAGAGTAAAAAAAGAATTATGCAACCAAGCACGATATAGAAAACCCAGCCAGGAGAAAGTACTCGTTTCATTTCCCAGTCCACCTTCCACTTTTTTCCCGTTAGCAAGTTCTATTTTTCGAGAATTTCATCTAAGATCAGCCTTGCTGAAGTGAGATTGGTAGCAAGAGGAACAGCGTGAACATCACAAACTCTCATCAAAGCTGTAATATCGGGCTCATGAGGTTGAGCTGTTAGAGGGTCACGCAAGAATATTACCGTATCAACTTCCCCGGTTGTAACCATACTTCCAATCTGTTGATCCCCTCCCAGGGGACCTGATGCCATTATCTTTACCTTTAATCCATGCTCTTTAACGATTAATTTACCTGTATTCCCGGTTCCTACAAGAAACTCCCTCTCCAGCCTCTCTTTAAATTCACATACCAAGGCAACCATATCCTTTTTCTTTTTATCGTGAGCAATTAGAGCGATTTTCCGCATTTAGTTTCTTCCACCTTTCCTGAACCTTCCTTTCCAATTCCCTAACAGTCCCTTTATTCTCTATTACCTGATCTGCTTTTTTGATTTTTTCTCTCAAGGGCATTTGCGCTTTAAGGCGGTCTCTAATATCTTCCGGAGAAAAACGCCCACCCTGCAGCAAACGCTGATAAACAACATCCTGGGGGACCCAGACTACCCAAATTTGGTCAAATAAATCTTCCCAGCCAACTTCAAAAAGCAATGGGACCTCGGCAAAAACTGCGGAAGGGGGATTTTTTTGTCGGGATTGAGCAGAAAAAAAATCAATAATTGCCTGTTTAACCCGGGGGTGGATCAATCTTTCAAGTACTTCCTTTTCCTCTTTATTATTAAAAACAATTTCAGCGAGCTTTGAACGGTCAATTTCTCCATTTTCAGCAAGAATTTGTTTTCCAAAATTTTCAACCACTAAATTATAAAGTTTTTGTCCTTTTTTCATTTCAGAATGTACTACCTCATCCGAACTAATTACGGGGCTACCAAGCTTTTTAATAATTTCCAAAACCTTGGTTTTCCCTGTTCCCAGGCCTCCAGTAATTCCAATTTTCTTCATTTTTAATCCTCACCCCCCTCTGGAAACAGTCAAACAAATTATATGCCTTTAAAAGGACAGCTAATCCTTATTCATCAAGTGTTTTCTCCCACCTGGAAATTAATAATTCCAGTTCTTGCTTTTTCTTATTATATTCTTCCATAATTTCGGATGAATCTTCCCGTTTGAAAAATTCCGGGTCTGAAAACTGTTGATTGTGTTCTTCGATTTCTTCCTCGAGAACAGTAATCCTTTCTTCCAGTTCTTTTCTAATACTTTCTTTTTCCCCTTTTTTTGAGGCAGTTACTCTTTTGGGCTTACGACTAGCTCGAGTCCGAGGTTTTCGATTTTTTTTCACTCCCTGTTCCCGTTCCCAGTCCAAAAAGTCCTGATAAGGCCCCCGGAAGGCTTGAAATCTCCCATCATTTAAATACCAGATTTTTGTGGCTACCCTTTCAATAAAATAACGGTCATGGGAAGTGAAAACTAAAGTCCCGGAAAAAGAGACCATGGCTTTTTCCAGCCATTCCTGCAGGTCCAGATCCAGGTGATTGGTGGGCTCATCCAAAAGCAAGACATTTGCTCCATCCAGAACTAAAAGAGCAAGGTTAAATCGGGAAAGCTCACCGCCGCTCAACATCCCTATTTTTTTCTCGGCCTCTTCTCCTCCAAACCGGAAAGCGCCTAAATGATCCATTATTTCCTGTTTGCGGGTCAGACCAAAATCTGCAACAACCTCGAAAAGATTCTCTTCCTTTGGCAGAAAACCGCCTTCCTGGTCAAAATAACCAAGTTCAACTCCGTGGCCCCAAAAAACTTCACCATCATAATTATCCTTACCCAAAAGGCATTTAAGGAAAGTAGTTTTTCCTGCCCCGTTTGGTCCCAAAAAAGCTACCCGTCCTCCCCTTTTCAACTCTACCTCCAGTCCGTCAAACAATCTCCGGTTATCCTTTGTACAGCCAAAGCCCTGCGTTTTAAGAACCTCCTGCCCACTCATTCTGTTTAGGGGAAAGCGGAGATTTATTTTCTTCCGTGGAGGAGGGGGCGGGGGGATCTTTTCCATCCTTTCCAGCCTTTTTCCCCTGGAACGGGCTTCTTTGGATCTCTGTCCAGCCTTGTACCTGCGGACAAAATCCTCTAATGCCGCTATTTCTTCCTGTTGTTTCTCGTATTCTCGAGCCCAGGTTTTAACCTTCAATTCTCTTTGCCCGGTATAATCGGAGTAATTCCCTGGATAAAAATATAAACGGCGATCATCAATTTCGAGAATTCCGTTGGCCACCTGGTCTAAGAAGTAACGGTCATGAGAAACCAAAATTAGAGCGCCGGAATATTCTTTAAGATAAGAAGCCAGCCATTCCCGGTTATTGCGGTCCAGGTGGTTGGTAGGTTCATCTAAAAGTAACAAATCTGGCTTTTCCAAAAGTAGCCTGGCCAGGGCCAAACGGGTTTTTTCTCCACCACTGAAACTGTTTAAATCTCTTTCTAAAGCTTCTTCTGCAAAACCCAGGCCGTTGATAATTCCCCGGATCCTGCTCTCGCACTCATAACCTCCGCCTTCTTCAAATTCGGACTGCAGGCGAGCGTATTTTTCCAGGATTTCCTCATCGGATCTCCTGCTTATCTCTTCGGTTATCTCTTCCAATTTCTCCCTCAACTGAACTTTTTCTGCAAAAGCCTGCCAGAGGTAATCTGCTACTTTCCCTTCCTGGGCCCAATCCAGAGTTTGGGGCAGAAACCCCAGAGACATATTACGGTTTCTCTCAACAAAACCCCTATCAGCTTCTTTGTCTCCTTTGATTATTTCCAGCAGAGTGGTTTTCCCTGTTCCGTTTCGTCCAATTAAGCCCAGGCGTGAACCTATTTGAACCTGGAGATTAACTTCTTCAACTAACAATTCTCCAGAATAATATTTACTAACGTTTTCTAACCGAACCAGAGTCATTTACATCATCCTTCTGACAGCAGGGGCAAAAAAAGGAACTGCGCCCTGCGACTTTTTTCCGTTCAATATAGTCCGAACAATAGGGGCATTTTTCGCCCTCCCGTCCATACACCTTGAGCAAATCCTGGAAATCACCTGCCCTGCCTTCTCCATCCCGATAATCCCGGAAAGTGGTTCCTCGACCGGCTATTGCTTCATTTAGGATTTCCTTCATGCTGGTATAAATCCTACAAATAGCCCTGTCCTCCAGATTTTGAGCAGAAGTTTCAGGGTGAATTTGGCTTCTAAACAAAATTTCATCAACATATATGTTCCCCAGGCCAGCAATAAAGGATTGGTTTAGCAGAAGTCCCTTAATCCTGCCTTTTTTTTGTTTTAAAGCCTGGGAAAAAGCCTTGAGATCGAACTCAGGATCCAAAGGTTCTGGCCCCAGTTTTTCCAGGTTCCCTGCGTATTTTTCTTCTCCGGTCTTCACCAGATAAACTCTTCCAAACCTTCGTGTATCTTCAAAAATTAGGGTTCCACCCCCTGAAAAGTCCAGAACCAAATGGGCATGTTTTCTGGGTTGGTAAATTTTATCCGAGTAATAGAGGCGTCCGGTCATCCGCAGGTGAAAAATTAACTTGCCCTCTTCATCAAGGGTAAAAAGAAGCAATTTGCCCCGGCGAAAACCACCGGATATTTTCTTCCCACAAAGCCCCTGGGAAAACTTTATAGCCGTTTCGGGCCACCCTACAACGTCTTTATGCCTTACCCTGACTGTCTTTATTTTTTTTCCTTTTATTTTGGGAAGTAAGGAACTGAGTACGGTTTCAACTTCGGGCAATTCAGGCAAAATACTAACCCCTCTCTTTTTTGTTCTCCCCATTCTCAAATTTAAAGCGGATTATTAGGGTGATTAAGAGCACTAAAAAAATAATCAATTTGGGGAGCCACAAACTTCCCCTTTCAGCAGGTTCTGCAAAACCCACAAAATAAAGATAGGTAAAAACCCCTGCAGAGCCCAAAAGAGTTAACACAATAAAAAGGATGCTTTTTTTCTGAATTAACATTTGCAGAAAACCCATTAAACTCCCTCCCTTAAGGGATTATATCCTGGATATAATGGGGGATAAAAGAGAAAAAGGTATGCCAGTAAATAAACAACCAGAAAACAATAAACTGCCCCACCATATCTTTAATCCCCAGCCAATCTTTGAAAGTTTTAAAAAAAATTATTACCAGGAGACCCGCAATCCCCGCGTTCATTAGTTCCATTCCCCTGTCAACAAACTGAGGCCTATAATACCACCCGGTTTCCTGCAGGAGGAAAATAAAGGCAAAACCGGTCAGAGCCACCAGCCAGGTATGAGCCCGCAGGTCAAAAAACCTTCCTGCGTAGGCCAGTATAGCCAGCAGGATAACCAGAAAGTGAAGCTGGGTTAAACTATTGAGTAAAGAAAGGAAAAGGTTTAACCCCAGGATATACCACAATCTCTGGAAGGGGTTTTCCGTGCCCAGTCCAACCCTGTACCAAAATGAAGGCCTATCGGGGTACCGGTTATTTATTGTTTTTACCTCTATCATCCTTTGATCCTGAAAGAAATTGTACCAAAAAACGTGGGCGTTACCCTCTCCATCCAAAAAAACTCGCGGAGAAAAAGCCGAATTTGTACCAATATTCAGGTTAACTGTATCGGTAGGCACTTCACCAACTTCAACCGAGGCAAAATATGAAATCCTGACCGGGGACCGGAGATGGTCTTCCCAGGCAATATGCAGATGATTACCCTCTATGGCAATTGAAGGATTTTGAGCATCCGCCCAGTAAGCGATTAGATTTCGGGGGTTAATTTCCATTTCCCCATTTTTAAACCGGGTGTAAAAAATATCTGAGCCGGAACGGAATAGTGCTGCACCGTCTCCCTGGGCGTTCCAAACCAGGTGAATATTATCTTCCCTGTCTTTTACTGCATCAAGGCTGATGTCCAAAACTGGAAGGCCGGCCCGGTCCATCATGGAAACCTGAGCAACTGTAATAATCGGCCCTTCTGGTTCTCCCTGCTGGTTGTAACGCCTGTACTGTAGGTCAGCGGAAAACTGTTGTAATTCTACCCAGAAAAGGTTCAGGTAATTATCATCTCCAATTATTAAACCCCTATAAGAAAACTTATCTGAAGAAGTGAGTTGAATTGGCCCCAGTTCTAATTCTCCCAGTTGGGAAATCCTGGCATAGTGAATTTCCAGGCCCGTATCTCCCAAACCGGTCCAGGAAAGATGCACCCTTCCCCGATCGTCAACCTTACCGTATAAATTGCTAATTCTGCGGGGGCTTTCCAGAATTTCGCCTTCCCGGATCAGGTTTCCTTCCGGGTCCAAAACCTTAAATCTAAGATGACGATTCCGATTAATTTCCTCTAGCCAGAAAACAATTATTTTCCCAGATGCCCCCACAAAAACCCTGGGGAAATCCGCGAAATAAATGTCTTCCCGGATAAAATGCCTTCCAATAGGCTCTACATTCGGTCCTGCCTTTAATGAATCTAATACAACCTTCATATCACCTCTTGAGCCAATCAAACCGGCGATATAGAAAATTTCCGATTCCCTATCAAAGGCAGATCCAAATCTCTGGGAAAAAATACTGTACTGGCCAACCAGATTTTCTTCAGACCAGCCTTCCGGCCAATCCAGTTGGCGGGCCTGAATAGATCCAATTCCAAAAAGAGTAAAAATTAACAGCAGCCCAATTAACTTTTTCATGGGCGATCTCCCTTCCTCTTTTAGAACCCTTCCATATCCATCCAGTTTGGCCCCTGTTTCAATTCAACCTCCAGGGGGACATCCAGGGGATAGGCTTCTTCCATTGCCCTGGCCACCTTTTTTCCGACCTTTTCAACTTCTTCTTCAGGTACCTCCAGCACCAGTTCGTCATGAACCTGCAGCAGCATTCTAACTTCAGGCCAGTTTTCAAGTTCCTGGTCCACCTTTAACATGGCCAGTTTCATTATATCCGCTGCAGTGCCCTGAATGGGGGTATTGATAGCCATTCTTTCGGCAAAATTTCGCCTGTGAGGAACCCGATGGTTAATGTCGGGAAGGTATCTTTTTCTTTTCAGGAGAGTCTCTACATAACCATTTTCTTTGGCCTGGGCTATACATTTATTGATATATTCTTTCATGCCCGGGAAACGTTCAAAATACCGGTCCATATATTCTTTTGCTTCTTCCTGGGGAACATTTAAATCCTGGGAAAGCCCGTAAGCAGACATTCCATAAGCAAGTCCAAAATTTATTACCTTAGCCCTTCTGCGGAGTTCAGCATCCACTTCCTGGGGGTCAACCCCGAAAACTTCACTTGCAGTTTGAGTATGAATATCAAGCCCCTCTGAAAAAGCCCTGCGGAGGCCCCCTTCCCCCACCATGTGGGCTATAACACGTAATTCAATCTGGGAATAATCAGCAGCCAGGAGCAAATTGCCTTCTTCAGCTATAAAAGCCCGGCGGATTTTTTGCCCTTCGGGGGTTCTGATGGGAATATTTTGCAGGTTTGGTTCGGAACTGCTCAGCCTACCAGTCGCGGTCACATTTTGGTGGAAAGAAGTATGCAAGCGCCCCGTCTTTTTATTTACAAGCCCCGGCAAAGAATCAACATAAGTCGATTTGAGCTTTGCCAGCTGGCGATTTTCAAGAATATATTCAATAATGGGGTGCTGATCCCTCAGCCTTTCCAGAATAACTGCCCCAGTCCCGTAACCAGTTTTGGTTCTCTTTATAACGGGCAATTCCAGTTCCTCGAAAAGGACCTCCCCCAGTTGTTTGGGAGAATTTAGGTTGAATTCTCGACCGGCCAAACTGAAGACTTTCTCCTTAATTTTCTGCAACCGGAGTTCCAGTTCGCCTGATAGTTTTTCCAAAAAAGCCAGGTCAATTTTTATCCCATTGGCTTCCATTTCCGCAAGAACAGGAACCAGGGGCGCTTCAACTTCCTTGAGCACTTTTAATACATCATTTTCCTCCAGGCCCTCCTGGAGGTTTTCCTGGATTTGCGGCAGGTAGTAGACCATCCTGGCCATATCTTCAGAAGAATTTTCATCTTCAATCGTCTCCCCGCAAATCCGCTCAACCAGTTGGCTTAAAGCCGGAGGGGCGCTTCCGGGTTCCTGCAGGTAGACTGCTAAAGCAGTATCGAAAAGTTCTCCTTTAAGGTCCAGGAGCCGGTAGACAGTTTTTAAATTATGGCCAAGTTTGCTTTTTTCGGGGCTGGAAAGAAGCTCCTTAATTTCTTCGGGAAGCCAGCCCCCAGAGAAAACAAAAACGCCTTTCTCTCCACCCAGAACCAAAATTTCCAGGCGAAATTCGAGGGGCCGTGGACCCTTTAGTTTCCAGGCCAGGGGCAGGGGTGAGAGAGGTTTAAAATTCTTTTTATTCTTATTCCAGTCCTCTTCATTTTTAATTTCCTGGTACTCAACCTCTTTTTTTCCCGGCTGATCCTCTTCTCCCAGAGGTAGTGAGTTTAAGAGGCTAGAAAATTGCCATTCCCGGAAAAGCTCAGCTAGGTCAGGCCAGGGGGGCGAGGAATAATCTTTAAGGTCGGAAGTTACCTCCAGGCCTAGGTCAGTATCTATTGTTACAAGCTTTTTATTCATCAAAATCAGGTCTTTGTTTTCCTCGATAGCCTGGCCCCTTTTACCGGTTATTTCTTTTCGATTTTCCAGTAATTTTTCCACATTTCCATATTTCTTTATCAGCTGGATTGCAGTTTTTTCTCCAATACCCGGAACACCGGGAATATTATCAGAGCTATCGCCCATGAGGGCCTTTACATCAATTAATTGATCTGCTTTTAAACCGTATCTTTTCTGGACCTGTTCGGGTGTATAATCAACAGTTTCTGTAATACCCCTTTGGGTATATCGAACTCTTACCTTTTCATCAACCAGCTGGAAAATATCTTTATCTCCCGTGATGATATAAGTTTCAAAATCCTTTTTCTTGAAATCCTGGGCCAGGCTTCCCAGCACATCATCTGCTTCAAAACCTTCCTGTTCGTAAATAGGAATTCCCATAACCTCAAGCAATTTTTTAATATCATCAAACTGGGGCCTCAGATCGTCGGGGGTTTTTTCTCTCTGAGCCTTGTATTCGGGAAATTCCCGGTGGCGAAAAGTTGGGCTGGGGTGGTCAAAAGCGACTCCCAGAAAATCGGGATCTTCCTCGGTCAATATTTTCAAAAGGATTTTAGCCACGCCAAAAACAGCACCCATGGGTTTGCCTCGGGTCGCCAGAGGGGGCATGGCGTAAAAACAGCGGTGAGCAAGACTGTGGCCGTCAATTATAAAGGATTTTTTGGACAAAAATATCAACTCCCAAACTCTCTTTATGAAGTCATTATTAGATGGGGTATTAAGGTGAAAAATGTATACCAGTAAACCCAGAGCACCATGCAGAAAATCCAGCCCATGACATTATCCAGGCGAAGCCAGCGTTTTTCCCCTATTTTCATCATCAATGTAAAAACCGAAGACAACCCTGCGGCAAGAAAAGGAAAATACCGGCCCGGCCATTGCAAACTTACAAAATCCAAAAGGGTATCCTGGAATAGAAATAAGCCGGCCATTAAAACAAGTGCCCCGTGGATCGGGAATTTTTCCAGATTGCCAATCAGGTTCAACCGGGTACTTAAGGCAAGAATTAAATAGGTTGCAACCGGAGAAAGAAATTTTGTTATAAGGGTTAAAAGGGCTGCATAAACAAAACCTACTCCTAACACGTACATAAAACCGAGGTGAGGATTTCGAAGACCCAGACCAAGTTGGTATCCCAGAGGGGCCCGCTGCGGGTTAGCGTTATTCCTGTTTAAAACCTTCAGCTGCCCGATATCATTTTCACTGCGTTGCCAGAAATAGTAGATTGTTTCTCCTTTCTGTAATAATGCAGGGTTAAAACCTCCGGAGGTTGTTATATCCATGGGCTGGGGCCCGTATAGCACCTCTCCTTCGGGAGAAACCTCTAAATAAAAGGGACGGTACCTGCCCCCCTGCAGGTGAACCCAGGCCAAATGAAAACCATCGGGATTTACAATAATATCAATTGTACGAAAGCGGGGAAAACTGGGCGAAATTCGGACCGGTCCCCTGGTGAGTTCTCCCTCTTCCAGGACCAAAAGGGAAAAATGACCGATTTCCATTCCTCTTTCCAGGTCCTGGCCGGAAAAAATTAGCTTAATTTCTCCATCGGGGCCCAGAAAAGTTTCCAGTTCTCCGTCAACAAAAGGACTTCTGTCCCCATCCAGGGCTGAAATTTTCGCAAGCATTTTTTGCTGACCCAGCGGCTCACTTTCGGGAGAAAACCTCTGATAATAACAGTTCATATCCCAGCCATCTACTTTTCGCCAGAAGAGGTTTATCCTGCCCTCTTTGTCAAAAACAAAGGAGCTGTTCGTGGGGCGAAATTCATCTTCAACCAGGACCTGATGCTCCTGAACTATTTCCCCTTCGTGGACAACTGCGTGCAGAATTACCCCCAGGGGTCTTTCCACGTCCGACCAGATCACGTGGATGACACCATCCTCTTTTTCTCTGGCATTTATCCCGCCCAGGCGGGAAGAACTCTCCCGCAGGACCAGGCTATCGGTAGTAATGCCGCCATCAGAATCAATATGGGTATATAATAAGCGCTCTTTGGTCCGATCTCTCTCGACCCAGAAAAGGTGGCGATCTCCTCTGCTGTCAACCAGTAACTCCGGCTGGCTGGCATTAAAAAAAACTCTGGAAGTATAAACCTGTGTACCATTTTCCAACAAAGTAAGGCGGATATCATTTATACTGTTTCCCAGAAACCCTGCGATTAATTTTTCCCCTTCTTCAGTAATTGCCAAATGATAATCTGTGGAATAGCGGCCAAGGGTTGCCATTGCCTTCTCCCGGGACCAACCCGTTGGCCATTCATCGTGAGCATAGCTCAAGCCGCCTGAAGAAAGAATAATCATCAAAATTAGCACGGCTTTCCAAACCATTAAAAACCAATCCCCCCTGATTTTACTTCCACCAACCCACAAAAATAAAACCGATTATAGATTTATTGCCCCCAAACCTTAAAAATTATTTTCCAGTGAGCTCCAGAAAAAAACAAAACATAATTAATAATACCATTAAAAAATCCGCAGGGACAATACTTTTTTTGAGGACCGGAGCGAAAGGCTCCGGCCCTTATTTTATTCCAGTATTTCCTTGGCAACTCTGGTAATATTTTCTGCGGTAAAACCCTTCTTCTCCATCAGGATATCACCTGGTGCTGAGGCTCCAAATTCATCAATTCCCCAGATTAAACCTTCCGGCCCAACATAGCGTTCCCAACCCATGGGCTGGGCCGCCTCTACTGCGAGCCTTTTGGTAGCTTCTGAAGGAAGAATCTGTTCCTGGTATTCCCCGGGTTGCCGTTCGAAAAGTTCCCAACTCATAAAACTTACTACCCGGACTGCCCGGCCCTCTTCTTCGAGCCTTTCTTTTGCCTCAATTACTAACCTTACTTCAGAACCACTTGCCAGGAGAATTAATTCGGGCCTCTTGCCTTTGGTTTCGGCGACAATATACGCTCCTCTGCCTGCGTCAGGCGAACTTCCCTCTAGCTGAGGCAATTTTTGCCTGGTTAAAATTAAAGCAGTTGGTCCATCCTGGCGTTGCAGGGCTTTTTTCCAGGCCACTTCAGTTTCTTTCCCATCCGCTGGCCTTAGCACGTCCAGGTTGGGGATGGATCGCAGCATCGCCAACTGCTCAATGGGTTGATGGGTCGGCCCATCCTCCCCAACTCCAATACTGTCGTGAGTGAAAACGAATACCACCGGGAGACGGGAAAGAGCAGCCAGCCTGATTGATGGTTTCATGTAATCGGCAAAAACCAAAAATGTTGAGGCGAAGGGGCGCAGTCCCCCATGCAGGGCAAATCCGTTAACACTTCCTGCCATGGCATGTTCACGAACTCCAAAATAAATGTTATTTCCCGAACGGTTTTCCCTTGTAAAATCGCCCTTTCCCTTGAGATAGGTCTTGGTTGAAGCGTTTAGGTCAGCTGACCCTCCCATCAAATTAGGCAGATAATCAGCGATTTTTTGCATTATTTCCCCGGAGGCTGCCCTTGTAGCCAGTGGATCGGAAAACCCGGCAAGTTCGCCCCTTTTTAGCTCTTCGGGGAGCCGGGGATCGTGCCATTTTTCCCAGTCCCGGGCCTTTTCCGGGTAGATTTTTTTGTACTCCTTCCACCTTTCTTCCCAGTCTTTTTTCAATGTTTTTAATTTATCCTGGAGTTGGGAAAAATGTTCTTCTACAGCTTTGGGTATATAAAACTCCTTGTCAACTGGCCAGCCCAGGTTTTCCTTGGTAGCCTTAACCTCTTCAGCTCCCAGAGGGGCTCCGTGAGCGGCTGCTTTCCCTTCTTTTGCGGGACTACCATACCCTATTTTTGTTTTAACTTTAATCAATGTGGGTTGTTTTGAGTTGGCCTTCCCTTCGGCAATAGCCTGGGTAATTTCATCAATATCCTGTCCATCCTTAACCGTTAGAACCTGCCAGCCAAAGGCTTTAAAGCGCTCTCCAACTTCTTCGGAAAATGTCAGGTCGGTTGGCCCATCAATAGTTATTTCGTTGTCATCATAAAGACAGATAAGTTTTCCCAGGCCAAGATGGCCAGCCAGGGAAGCAGCTTCGCTGGTGATTCCTTCCATCATGCATCCATCCCCGGAATAAACATAAGTAAAATGATCCACAATTTTTAAGTCGGGTTGATTAAACTCTGCAGCCAGGCGCTGTTCGGCGATGGCCATTCCAGCTGCATTGGCAAAACCCTGCCCCAAAGGACCTGTTGTTGTTTCAACTCCTGGGGTATGACCGAATTCAGGGTGACCTGGAGTTTTGCTATCCCACTGCCTGAAATTTTTGATTTCTTCCATACTCAAATTGTACCCGAAAAGGTGCAGCAAACTGTACAAAAGCATCGATCCGTGCCCCGCTGAAAGAACAAAACGATCCCGGTCAGGCCACGCAGGATCTCTGGGGTCATGTTTTAGGAATTTACTCCAAAGAGTGTACCCCATTGTAGCGCCACCCATGGGTAAACCGGGGTGGCCGGATTGGGCCTTTTCAACAGCATCCACCGCCAAAAACCTTATTGTATTGACTGCGGTCTTTTCAACTGACATCTTATCCCTCCTGTTGCCTTTTTTTTTCTTTACAGCCCTGTCTATATTAATTTCCGGTCTTACAATTCATTTCCTGCCTGTTTTCCGGGTAAAACTATTTGTTTATTTTCCTGCCAGAATAAGTGAATTCATCCCTGTTCATCTTAAAAAAACCGTTGTCTTTTTCCCCGATTACATTTCCACAGGAAGGGCACTTCAATTTCCCTTCCTCAACCGGGGCAAATATTTTTTTTATTCTGGAAAAATAACAGCGCAAAACTCTGCCCTGACCAATTTTTTTATAGCGCAAAACTTTGTTTTTACAGCGCCCGCATTTAATAGTAAGCATTACTTTCACTCCGCTTCTCCTTACCAATAAACTTTTTCCTCTTAAAGGTTTAAATTCCCTCTCTCCGGAATTAATTTTTATTTTTACTTACCTTTATTCCTTTTACCCTACTTTTATTTTCTTTTTGTAACATAAAAACAGCCTTTCCCTTGCCAATTATTGGGCTTTTATTCCCCACCTGGATTAAGGCTTGAATAATTGCTTTTCCTCTTCCCCTCTGTTAATATAAAAGCGAATAAAAAAAGGGGAGGTAACCATGAAAACACGGCATGATTTTTTAACTGGTGATTCCCGGAACTTAAATGAAATTCCCACCGAAAGCGTTTCCCTGCTTGTAACCTCGCCTCCATACCCCATGATTGAAATGTGGGATGAAGTTTTTTCCCACCTTAATCCCAAAACAGATAAAGTCCTCTCCTTTAATCAGGGAACCCAGGCTTTTGAGTTGATGCATCAGGAGCTGGATAAAACATGGGCGGAATCTTTCCGGGTTTTACAAAAGGGAGGAATAGTCTGTATTAATATCGGAGATGCTACCAGGTCTTTGGGGGGCCAGTTCCAGCTTTTCCCCAACCATTCCCGGATAATTAAAGGATGCTTAGCCCAGGGATTTTCCTGCCTTCCTTCAATAATCTGGCGCAAGGAAACCAATGCCCCCAACAAATTCATGGGTTCAGGAATGCTGCCTCCCGGGGCTTACGTAACCCTTGAACACGAATACATACTAATTTTCCGGAAAGGAAACAAAAGAGAATTCAATTCCCTACGGGAAAAAGAAAACAGACGAGAAAGCGCTTTTTTCTGGGAGGAGAGAAACAACTGGTTTTCCGATGTCTGGTTTAACCTTAAAGGGAGCAGGCAGAAAATGTTGGGCATTAATTCGAGAAACCGCAGCGGAGCTTTCCCCTTCGAACTGGCCTACCGCCTGCTTAACATGTTCTCTGTCAAGGGTGATCTGGTTTTTGACCCTTTTGCCGGGACCGGGACCGTGATGCTGGCTGCAATGTGTTCAGAAAGAAATAGCAAGAGTGTAGAAATTGATAGAAACCTCCAGGAACTGGCCAAAAAGCGGGCCTTAAACTTCCTGCCTGACGCCAATAAATACCTTCAACAGCGAATTAAAAACCATTTGGATTTTGTCCGGGAAAAAGAAAAACAGGGCAAATCCTTTAAGTATTATAATAAATATCACGGATTTCCGGTTATGACGAAACAAGAGATCGAATTGAAAATAAATACCCTGTCAGGGATTAAACTGGAAAATGAAAATTCTTTTACTGTCAATTACCGCCCCAGAATATTTTAAAAAAGGCCAGGGGCAAAAATGCACCGGGCCTTTTTTTAATTTACAACCTGGGATCAAGAAAATCTCTTAATCCCCCAGGAGGTTAAAACCAAGCACGGTCAGGAAAATAGCTATTCCGGGGAAAGTAGTAATCCAGGGGGCATCCCAGATATAGTCCCGACCCCAAGATGGGGGATGGAGGCTGGGATCCAAGCCCAAGGAAGCTTAAACCCGCTTCAGCCATAATAGCGGTAGCCATCCCCAGGGTTGCCAAAACTAAAACCGGAGAAATACACTGGGGCAGGATATTTCCCCAGATTATCCGGAAATTTTTACACCCAATGGCCCGGGCTGCTTCAACATATTTCTGGTTATAAAGCAAACTCAAAACCACGATAGGAAAAAGACTCCACCAAACCAATTTTTCTCGCTATAACTTCCGAAGCTTTATTACCCTCCATGCAATCCCAATAAGGCATAAGTCCTCGTTCCCCGCATTCCCCGACAAAGGATCTTGCCATTATCTGGGCAAATTTTCGCCCCTGAAAGGAGGGAAGGGTTTCAATGTCAATCCCATGCATATCCCCCCGGGCAAAGCCGGAAAAACAGATCCCCACCATCTCCTTATTCCGAAGGATACCATAACCAAATCCCAGGGCAAAAAAACGGTCCAGTTCTCCCCAGAACTCACAAATCCTTTTAAGCCAAAAAGGATAGTTAGATATCTCAGGAGTAAAATTTTCAGGCCCCAACCTGATTATTGAAAAGCCTTCGGCCGGAGCAGCGGGGCCAGGAGAAAAACTATTTCCTTTTGGGAAAGTTAAAACTTTCTGGTTCCAGGTCTGCATCTCCCTGCCGGAAAAAATTTTTTCTATCTGGTCTTCCCAACCGTGATGATTACCAAAGCATTCAAACCACTCCAGGCCAAGTTCTTGCGCCTGGGGGGCAATTACCCGGTCTATAAAACCGGAAACCTTTCGGTTAAATTCATAGTTTTCTTCGTCTCCGATAAAGAAAAATCCATCATGATTCCCCAGCCACACTAACCCACTTGCAGGGTTTTCTTCATCATCAACAAAAACCCGCCCCGGATTATTGCCACCGATTATAGCCCTAACTTCCAGATGTCCATGGGGGTTGGTAATATTTTCACACCGGCTAAAATGAGATGGTTTTAATTCGAAAAGCAATTAAATCCTCTCCTAACATTTTTTTCTTTCAGGTAAATTCTCAAAAAAATCTCTTTATCTTTCCTCCAGGATTAATTCTACAGCCTTCCGGGCATGGATCCGGGTTGTATCAAAAAGCGGCAGAGGAGTTTCTACCTCACTAAGCAGAAGAGGAATTTCAGTGCAACCCAGAATTACTCCCTGAGCACCCTTATTTTTTAACTTTTCAATAACCTTAAAATACTGCTCCGCGGATTTTTCCAGGAATTGTCCGGAAATCAACTCTTTATAAATAATATTGTGGACAATACCTCTATCTTCTTCAGAAGGAATTATGGTTTTTATTCCGTGTTTTTCTTTTAATCTTTTTGAATAAAATTCTTTTTCCATCGTAAAGCGAGTCCCCAGTAAACCAACCTTATCCATTCCATTTTCTCTTATCTCCATCGCTACAGCATCAGCAATATGGAAAAGGGGTACTCCTATCGAATCCTGAACTTCCTCGGCCATAACATGCATGGTATTGGTACAAATTAAAATCAGCTCTGCCCCCGCTTTTTCAAGGCGAACCGCAATTTCCACCATTTTTTCGCTAAGTTCTCCCCAGTTTCCGCTGTGTTGCAAATCAGAAATTTCCGCGAAATCAAATGAATATATTATACTCCTGCAAGAATGAGCAGGCCCCAGTTTCTCCCGCGCAACCTGATTAATAATCCGGTAATATTCACTGGTAGATTCCCAGCTCATTCCGCCAATTAAACCAAGAGTTTTCATTGAACTCCCCTCCTCAGGATACCCTCCATTATAACACAGGACTTTCTGGATTTCGCACTGGAAAAGCTATAACAAAAAGCAAAAACAGGAGCAAAAAGGAAAAGGGGTTACCTTATTGCTCCTGTTCTACCCCGTTGACTTAAACGGAATTAGGGAGACCGGATTCAGTTACTGAAAAAAAATTTAACCCTAGCCCAGAAACGGGAAAAAATTAAGGATTTTTCCCGAGAGGTCATTACCTGCCCTTGGAGTGTTGGAGATTTAATGTAATTTTCTGCAAACTTTTTCTCCGCCAGGTAGAGGAAATACAATTTCTCTCCTCCTTTATATTTTTAATTCGGTCAATTTTTTTTGACCGTTAACCCGAAAGAAAAACCCCTTTCAGGGTCAATCTTCCTCTAAAGAAAAACCGGTAAAACCAATGGCAAAACTTTTTTCTCCGCTTCCATCTCTTGCTTTAATTCTCTCCAGAGTTTTTTCAATTTCAACCAGGAATGAGGCGAATTCTTCTGGCTTCATTCGTACGTCAAACTGGGAGAATAAAGAGGTTTGATCTTCGATAGAACCGGGACGGAATTTAAAAGCAGTCAGGGGGGCTTTGATAATCTTTTTCTTCAAACGGTTTATTACCTCCAACCCGAACTGCCGAACAGAACGACTGTCAACAAAAGGCATCAATTCATCACTGGGGATTATGGATTTAGCTACAGAACGATAAAACTTTTGCATTATCCCCTTTTTTTCTTCCCTGCAAACGATCTCAATAATACCATTCTTTTCCAGTTCCCCCAGGTGGTAATGGATTTTGGAACGAGGTATATTTAGAGTCTCGGACAGCTGCTGTCCGGTCATCGGTTTTTCTATAAGTTGAGACAAAATTTTTATCCGCAAAGGATCGCTAAGAGCTTTTAGTTGTTCGATCCGGGTAAGGAAAAATATTTCTTGCATAGGGACCTCCTTCTGTCAGATTTAATTGACCGATTTAATTATATCACCTGATTTAATTCCTGTCAATAAACCCCTAAATTTTCCTTTTCTTATGGTAAAGTTCTGCAGGAATTTCCCGGTTCAATTAGAATTATTACTATATTCTGTAAAAAGGCGGTGATTTAATATGAGTGCTCCTAAAGCAAAAATTATCGGAGGAGGCCTTGGAGGTCTCTCCGCAGGCATCGCCTTACTGAACTCAGGCTTCCGAGTAGAAATTTATGAAAAAAACAGCCATCTCGGGGGTAAACTTAACTATATTGACCAGGATGGATTTTCATTCGATCTCGGCCCCTCCATTCTCACTATGCCCCATATTTTTTCCCGGGTATTTGAAGAAAGCGGCCGCAGGATAGAAGATTACGTGCAATTTGAACTGCTCGAATTGCAGTGGCGTAATTTTTTCCCTGACGAAACTGTTATCGATCTTTACGCCGATCCCGAAACAACGATCAGCAAAAATGAACTTTTAAGTTCAAAGGATGGGCAGGATATTTCACGTTTTCTCTCTTACGGCCAGGAGCTTTATCAGCGTGTAGAAAGGGGTTATTTCCAAAAAGGAATAGATACTCTTCCCCAACTTCTTAGCTACCACGGGATTTTAGAAACAATTAGAGGTTTTGATATGTTTTCCACAGTTGATCGCGGGGTTAGGCGACATGTCTCCAATCCATACTTGGTAGACATTTTTAATTTTTTCTGTAAATACGTTGGCTCATCACCCTATTCAGCTCCAGCAGTCTTAAACCTGCTCCCCTATATTCAACATAAATTCGGCCTCTGGTATGTTCGGGGAGGTTTATTCAACCTGAGCCAGGCTTTGCAAAAACTTTTTTTGGAACTGGGAGGCAAAATCTACCTGGAACAGGAAGTTATCGGCCTTTTTTCTTCTGAAAATACAATTACCAGCATGCAGCTTGAAGACGGGGAAATTGTCCAAGGAGATATTTTTGTTTCCAATATGGAAGAAATTCCTGCCTATGAAGATCTTTTAGGAGAAGAGCAAAGCTTTTTAAACAAATTCCACCGTTTTGAACCGGCATGTTCGGGACTGGTTTTGCACCTGGGTGTTAATCGAGAATACCCCCAGCTCGCTCATCACAATTTCTTTTTTTCCCCCGATCCCGAAAATCATTTTTCCACTATCTTTAAAAGCAAGAAACTTCCCGAAGATCCTACCATTTACCTGGTTGCACCCACAAAAACTAATCCCTCCACTGCCCCGGAAGGGGGAGAGGTAATTAAAATCCTGCCCCACATTCCCTACCTGCAAAAACCACCTTTTCCCCGCGAGGATTATAGAAAACTGAGGGAACGAGTTCTTATAAAACTTGAAGAAATGGGGTTAACCGATCTCCGAAAACATATTGTAACCGAATTAATGTGGACCCCCGAAGATATTTATCGCCTTTACCTGTCTCACCGGGGAGCGATTTACGGAGTAGTATCTGACAGAAAGAAAAACCTCGGGTTTAAAGCACCCAAGGTCAGTAAAAAGTATAAAAATTTGTTCTTTACAGGCGGAAGTGTAAACCCAGGAGGTGGAATGCCCATGGCTTTCCTATCGGGGCTGCAGGTCCGGGATAAGATTGTTAAGAAATTCAATCCAAGATAATTATTTTGAACAAACCCTTATATTTGGTAAGGTTGGTTAAAATCAGAACAGATTAGCTTAGAAGCTATTCGCCCCGATTCATAAATAGTGGGCAATCCACTGCCGGGATTGGTGCCTCCCCCCAGCCAGAAAACAGTTTTCCAGTTCCTCAAATCTGTTGCGGGGCCTGAAGTATAACAACTGGGAAAGATTATGGCCCAGGTTAAAAGTTGCCCCGCGGTAAACATTATAGTCCTCTTCCCAGTTGAGCGGGTTTATGGATTTCTCAACTACAATATGTTCCTCAATATCTTTCAATCGGGTTTTATTTTTAATTGTTTCCAAAACCTTGCCCCGGTACTCTTTAACCTGTTTCTCATCCCAGTTAACCGTGGCCTGCCGGTTGGCAATGGGAACCAGGATATAAAGGGCCGAGTGCCCCTGGGGAGCCAGGGTGGGATCGTTAATAGTAGGGTTCTGGATATATACAGACATATCATCAGTTAATCTAAAATTTTTAAAAATATTTTCCACATTGTTCTTGTAGTCCCGGGCAAAAATAATATTATGGTGATTGAACTCATATTCCTTATCCAACCCCAGGTAAAGCATAAAAGTGGAACAGGAGAATTTTTTGCGGGCAATCTTTTCGGGAGAGTACTTGCGGAGTGTACCTGGCTCCATTAGCTCATTCATAGCATAAGCAAAGTCCGCATTGATAATTACTTTATCAGCTTCGACTCTACTCCCGTCTTCCAGTTCAATACCCTGCACTTTTCCATTGGAAGAAATTATTTTCTTTGCCGGGGTAGACGTATGAATTTTTCCTCCCTCTTCTTGCACAACTTTTCCCATCGCCTGGGAAATCTCGTTCAGCCCGCCTTTTATGTAGTATATTCCAAAATTATGTTCGTTAAAGGGTATAATGGCAAATGCACCAGGGCATTCCCAGGGAGACATCCCCAGGTACTTGGCCTGGAAAGTAAAAGCAAGTTTGAGTTTTTCATCTTTGAAATAATCTCCTAAAACATCAAAAAGGGAACGGCCCAGGCTTAACCTGGGTAATAACTGGAAAACCTCCGGGGCCAGCAAATCATTCCATTTGCTGTAATCCCTTTGCAGACAGGGCAAAAGCTTCTGGAGCCTTTTCTCTTCCCGGTTTAAAAATTTCTTTACTGTCCTCGATTCCCCGGAAACAAACTATCAATTTCTTCTTGCATTTTTTCGGCATTGCTGGAAATATTAATTTCTAGGTCCTCGAACTGGAGCCTGTACATGGGATCCAGGTGAATAAATTCCAGGTAATCTTCGGCCTTTCTATTGGTTTCAAAAAAACCTGGTCGAGGATAAATTTCATCATAAAAAAAGTGGGGCCAGTATCAAACTTATAGTCCCCAATCTGCAAGGGCGCATTACGCCCCCCTAAAACCGGTTTTTTTTCAAAAATGTCAACCTCAAATCCTCTCGACGCAAGAAGCATCCCGCTTGTCAGCCCACCGGGGCCAGCCCCAATTATTGCAACTTTTCCTTTAGGCAATTCCCATCACCCCATTCGGTTTTTCACTTTAATTTTATCACTTGTTAACAATTTCCACCACTAAATGGAAAATCCTGCCCCCTTTTAATTACCCCTTCACCCATCAGCTAAAAAGGAGGTTCGATTATGTACAGCCCGATAAGCTGGGATTTTCAAATGTTTATTTTTATTCTCTGCACCTTTGTCTGGTGGGCAGAATTTATCTTTTTCCCGGCTCCGGCCCGTAAAAAAAGAGGAAGAACTTCTTTTATGATTATTGTTTTTCCCATTTTTTTAGTGGTTGCCCTTTCCGTTATTTTCACGCGCTTAAGAATTGGGGTTGTTGCGGACACCCCTGGAACCATCATGCGCACTGTTGGGTTGCTTATCTATATAATGGGTCTGGTTTTTCGTTACTGGTCCATTCGGGAACTGGGCGACCTTTTTACCAGAGGAACCGAGGTTGAAAAAAGCCAAGCTCTAATAAGCACAGGTCTTTATAATTACCTGAGGCATCCCCTATATCTTGGGCTGTTCCTTCTAACAACCGGGGTCCCGGTTTTTCTGCAAAATTTTCCCGTTTCTCTTCTGGCCTTTTCTTGATGTTTTTTTCCTTGAATTACCGAATGCAGGAGGAAGAAGCATTAATGGAAAAAATTATTGGAGAACGATACCAGGAATGGAAAAAAGAAAGGTATCGGTTTTTCCCATTTATATATTGACCCTTCAAGCCCGCAAACCATTCCGCAGCATTTCAATTAAATCCCCAAGTAGTTTTTCCATATTTTTCTCCGAATATTCTTTTTCTCGGACATACTCCCCCAGGGCAATAGAAACCCTGGTCATGATAAAGGCAATAAATCCAAAATCAAGCCCTCTTTTTAATTCTCCCTGTTCTGCTCCCCTCTGTAAAAGGGCTGTTAAAAAAGCATCGCTTTTTTGCATGCTGGTTCCGAGAATCTCTTCTTTGAATTTTTCATCCTTACTTTTCATCAGGTTATCACTAATTTCCCCCAGTTCGGGGTAATCCCGACTAAATTTTAAACCTGCAACATAAACTTCCCGCAGCAGCTCGAAAAAATCCCTGTTTTCTGAACCAATTTGGACATCCTTCAGGTAATCAAGTTTTTTCTCTGCAGCCAGATCAATAATATGGGAAAAGAGATCTTTTTTCCCAGAAAAATACTGGTAAAAACTTCCCTTGGCAATGCCTGCTTCCTTTACTATCCGGGAAATACTTGCTTGAGAGAATTCAAAATTTTTAAATTCTTGCATTGCTACAGCAATTATTCGCTCTCTTTTTTCAGTTGGCAGGTTAAAAAAGGTTTCTTTCGGCACTAAAATCCCTCGCTTTTTCTACTAGGGCTCAAAAAAGAACCAGGTTAAAATTAAACGGAAAAGTGATGACTATTTAGTCATATCATAAGCTTTTTCTTTCCCCCTGTCAAAGGGGGGTTTTTAGAATAGGGTCTGTTTTTTTTCCAGTAGTTGGGGAGAATTGTTTTTGGGAGAATTAACCGCTTCGGACACCTGGTAGGCCTGCAGCTCCGGTCCTCTATGTTTTTCCAGTAAATCAATTAATTTTTGAAGTTTATCCTTTTCTCCAAGCCAGGCTTGCTCTTCCTCCGGATTTAAAATCACGGGCATCCTGTTATGGACAGGCTTGACCTTCTCGTCCGCTTCCCGGGTAAGGATACTTACAGTCCGAATAACTTCCCCATCTGCTCCCTTCCATTCTTCCCAAATACCGGCAAAGGCAAAAACCTTCTCCCCCGGAAGGTAAAAGCGATAGGGGGTTTTTTTATTGCCTTCCTTTTTCCACTCGTAAAACCCATCTGCAGGGATAAGGCAGCGGCGGTTTTTGAAGGCGGCACGAAAAGACGGTTTTTCTGAGACTGTCTCCGCCCTGGCGTTAATTAATTTTTTGGCTTTTTGAGGATCCTTAGCCCAGGATGGAAGGAGCCCCCATTTTAAATAACCCGCCCTGTTTCCATCAGGTCCCCTTACAACGACCAGAACCTCCTGGGATGGAGCTATATTATAGCTGGGCTGATATCCCCCGGGCAGATCTCCTTTAATTCCAAACCGTTCTACCAGAATTAAAAACTCATCAACAGTCAGGGTAAACCGACCACACATTTGTCCCACTCCCTGTTTTTCTTGGAATTTTAAAACTCCTACTGCAATATACCCTGCAAAAGGAAAAAAACCTGCAAAGTCAATTATTTCAGCATATAGCTTGAACTTTTTTAATTTATGTACAGGGAACTCTTTCCTTTTTAGAAGTAATTACGGGGATCCCGCTTTGCAACGAGAGCTGGTCAAGGGAAGATTATAAAAAAAAAGACGATTTTAGGTGAAAAAAAAGATCACATGGGGCCTGGTTTGATCTATTGAGTCCCGAGGCCCTGGAACTGGCGCCGGCTTCTACGGTATCATTCGGACGGGAGCGGGATAAAGACCTTTTCCTTGATCCCACCCAGATTTATTTTGGCCTGGGAGGATCTCCTGAACCCTATTTATGGGATTATCAAACCAGGAAGAGAAAAAACCAACCAAGGAATACGTTGTAAACACGGCCCGTCTGGGTCATTCTCTACCCGAAATCGATTTTGTCGGTTCTTTTTGCTGTGCCGGAGATAAACCCGAGGACATTCAGATTTTCCACGAGTACAAAGCTATTCTTTTGAACACCACAAAGCCATTCCTCTACAGCGCCCCGGGGCGGTTCCACACCCAAAAATTTATGGAAATGGCTGCTATAGTAAGTGGAGGTGAACAAGAGCTACGGCGCCGTCCATCCATTGGTATATTTACCGAAACAGTCTCCCCAATGAAAGTTGGTAAATACAGCGAGGAGACAATTGAAGCAGCGGAAATGGGGGTCTCGGTCATAGTAGCCCTGGCTCCCATGATGGGAGCGACAAGCCCTTCTACAAAAGCGGGTACCCTGGCCCAGAGTAACGCAGAAGCCCTATTCGGGGTATATCTTACTCAGATTATCAAGCCCGGTTCAGAAGTTCTTTTTGGTCCAGGGACAGGAAGCTCTGATATGAAAATTGCCCGCATGGTCCGCTGTATCCTGGAAGGGGTAGATGTTAACCAAGAAACCCTGACAGTTGATGTTATCCAGGAAGCCGGTTGCCACGGGAATTACCTTACCCACCCCCATACTGCCCGGGTCTAGAAAAATGAATTCTTCTTCCCGGAGCTTTTTTCCCGGGAATCAATTGATAAGTGGGAGGAAAAAGGACAGAAGACTGTTCTGGATAGGGCTTACGAAGAAGTCCAAAAAATCCTGGGCGACTTTAAAGCCCCTGGACTTTCCGAAAACTCGGAGAAAGAACTGGCCCGAGTGGTTAAAGAAGCGGAGGATGAACTATTATCCAGGAAAAAGAAATAAACAAAAAGCTTTTAACCCCGTGCTACTCCCAAAAAAATATGGTATACTCAAAATAATGAAATCTAACAGGAGGTAATTAGCAATGGATATGGAAATTTTATTCCCGGGCGGAAAAAAGGTTAATGCATTATACAAGGGGTTTACCATCCCCACCGATCAACCCGAAAATTCCGGTGGAACTGAAACCGCCCCTTCGCCCTTCGACCTATTTATTGCCTCACTCGGAACCTGTGCCGGTTTTTACGTTAACCAGTTCTGCCGAGACCGAGGAATCCCCACTGACGGCCTTAAACTACAAATCTTCACTGAAAAAAATCCAGGCAAGAAAATAATCGACCGGGTCAGAATCGAAATCCAGTTGCCCCCAACTTTTCCGGACAAATATAAAAAAGCAGTAGTAAAAGCCTCAGAAACCTGTACAGTTAAAAAACAGCTGCAGGATCCCCCGGAAATAGAAACGGTTATATTTGAATAAACCCCCATTTGGGGGTTTATTTCTGTACCAGGTCTTTTATTTCTTGATTTGTTTAAAAAGTATTTGTAAGAATTGCTCCCCGGCCTTTTTTTCCTTCCAGGGAGTGTGCCCACAGTTTTCAAGTAGGAAAAAGGAAAAGTCCGCAACAACATCGGTTAAAGGTTCTTTAACCCCCTGGTATGGGTGGGGATCATACTCCCCGTGAATGGCAGTGACAGGGCAGTTAATTTTCCTTCCTAAATTTAGGAGCATTCCGCTCCGTCTCAATTTATTAATTTCCCCCATAATTGAAGCAAAAACTTCGGGCTGAAACTCAAGTATTGAACTCTCCAGGGTAATGGGGTCATAGGAGTCAACCTTACTCATTATTTCCCCAAAACGAGCAAAAACTTCTTTATTACCAGGATTTTTTTGGAGCAAATCCTTCAACTCTTCTACCGCCTCGGCTTCCTTTTCAGTCAGTCTTTCCGCCCTTGTTTTTACCATTTTTTCGATATATTTTTCCTGAAAAGGTCCGCTACCTACCAGGATTAATTTTTTTAGTTCTAATAGTTCTTTAGCTGCAAAAATGTAACCCAACCAGGCCCCCCAGGAATGACCAATTATAACAAAAGGGGGATCTCCCTCCCTGTTTAAGATTGTTTTCAGCTCTTCAACCTGCCTCATTATTGTTTTTTCCGATTGCATGGGTTCAATTATCCCAAAATCAGGGGAAAGAATTTCGGCAAGGGATTTCATCATCCCCGGGGCGCCGGGCCCACCATGCAGTAAAACGACAGAATATGGAGCGGGTCCATATTTTCTGAATTCAAGCATAATTTATTCATCCTTTTCCAGGTTTTTTTCCTCCTTGCCAGAGAACAGCTTTTGGTTCGCAGCAATCTGGACTTCCTCAGTCCAGTTAATCGGCACCCCTCTTCGTAATTTTGTTTTCCCCCATTTAAAAGCTTTATCCAAGGTTTCACGATAGGCTTTTTCATTTTTTTGGTTTAATTTCAGGGGGGATCCTGTAATGTTTCCCAGGGAAAAATTTCTCATTTCAGGAAGATCAAAGTCAGGCAAAATACTCCCATCGTTTAAAATATTCAGGTAGCAGTTATTATAGGTTTTCAGGAATTTTTCCTGGGCAGTAAATGATTCCAGATCACCAGGCTTAAAAATGCTCTGGGTTACAAATTTAACCTTTTTGTTCTCCCTATTGAGTTGCGCAAATGTATCAATAAATTCCCCCAGTTCTTCGGGTGAAAGCCAGTAATCTTTTATTTCCGCTGCTCTACCTATGGGCTGAAGAGGGCTAAGAGTTGCCACTTTAATCTCCCTTGAATTACAAAAATCTGCAATCCAGGATAGATCGGAATAATTTTTTCCATGAACAATATGAATTGGATGGACAGAAAGATCATTTTTTCTCAACAAATCAATGTTTTCGATAATAAGATCCAGTTTATCCAGGCCCCTGAATTGAAAATAGTTCTCCCGGGGACCATTAAGGCTTGTCAGGATATAGGTCTGGGTTTTCTTAAAAATCTCGATAAGACTACGGTCAAGGTTAATTAGATTGGATATTATGCTTGTTTTCAGACCCCTTCGCCAGGCGTAATAAACAATCTCCCCTATATTCTCATATAAAAGGGGTTCTCCGCCGTGAAAACAAACCTCCCTGCCTCCATAATTAACAAACAGATCAAATATTTCCTTCCAGGTTTGGAGACCGAGGTCCTTATCGTAAATCCCCTCAAAGCTGTCAATGTAACAGTGTTTGCATTTGCAATCACATTCCAGGGTTATAGCAATATTTAAAAATTCTTTCCCGGTCAGATTCAATTTCTTCATCCTTTTATAGGTTTATTTTAAAAATAAGGGTTAGTCCATCTCCAGGAAAGATAATTGTCCTATCCGATTTTTTATCATTGGCAATCTAAGCATTTAAATTAAAGTTGTCCGAATATGGTAATTCCATTTTTTCTGCAGGTCAAAAACAGGAAAAAGGTTATCCTCACAAAGCAAAAGGCAGCTTCGAGATAAGCTTCACCGGCCCCGGAAAAGTTTTTTCTTGCTTATTCTCCATTCACTTCATAATAATTACCATTTTTATCCTGTCTTTTTTTTTCTTTCCCGGTCAAAATTCCATCCGGATATTTGCTTTTATTTCTTTATTAATTTTCTCTAGTTCCTCTCGCAAATCATCCCAGTAGTAATGATTTTCAGAAAACACAATTGTAGTAAATTTTTCGACGAGGTCCGGGAAATTTTTTTCCAGGATCTTACTCACCTTTTGCCAGTTAGGATCCTTTGTTGATTCAAATTTTAAGGGGTAAACCCAGATTGTATCGGAATAAGGAGCCGCTAATTCAATTAAGCCGGGAACCTCCGTAATAAAAGGCATCACGGGGCAAATCAGGGTATAAGTTTCAATTCCGGCGTTTTTCATCTCCCCGAGCATTTCCATCCTTTCAATATTAGGAGGAGAATTTTTTTCAAATAACCGCCTTGTTCCTTCTTCTAAAAAAGCTAAGGATGTGCCAATAGAAGCATCAGGGATTTTTTTTAAAAGTTCAATATCCCTGGTTGCCAAAACTCCTTTAGTCAAAAGGCTTGCAGAAAAACCTTTCCCGGATAAAAGCAAAAGGGTTTCTCTTGTCTGTTCAAATTTCTTTTCCGCTGGTTGATAGGGATCGCAGTTCATTCCAATATAAATTGTTTGAGGAGGGAATACATCCAGTTCTCGGGATAACTCTTTTACCAGGTCTTCATAAATTAACACCTGTTTTTCCCAGTCAAATCTTGCTCTGTTTAAACCGTAACAATATTCGCACAGGTGCTCACAGCCAAAATAAGGATCAATCTGAAAATTGAAACCCTCAAGATTGCATTTCCTCAAAACTCCTTTATTGGCAACCCTTTTTATTTCCAATCTCTTTCCTCCTCCAAAATCAATTTCTCAGTTTTACGAGTTCCCGAAAAATCAGCTTTGCCCTTCCAATTTTTTTTCTCTTGAAGAAATTCAATAAAATAAATCAATTCCCTTTACAGGTGATTTTTATTTTAGATAGAAAAATCATCTTAGGCTTTTAATCTTTTTTAGGAGGATCTTTCATGGCAGTAAAACTTGTTGAACCGATAAAAGATCGGCAGGGAAATTTTGATTTTTATGAAGGGCAGTTGACAGAGGGAATAAAATCATGGACTGGCTCAGGGAAAGAGGTTTACCGGGTCAGGGAAATTTTCCCCGAATCTGAAAAAGCCAAAAAGCTCCTTCCCCTGTTGCGAAGAAAACCCTGTTCACTTTTCCTCTCCATCGGGGATAAACTCAATTATTTTCTTCTAAACTCGGGAAAAGGAGAAAATGTGGAAAAAGAACTGTATATTATGACGGACTTCAGCGATCCCAGACCCCTGCGGGGTCTTTGCATCCTGGAAGGAGACCGGGAAATAAAAAAAGAAAAACTCTTTTACATTGCCTTCAACACTGATTGGGAACAAATTGATAACGGGAGTTTCGAAGAAATTTTTGCCCATGAATACTCCCACCTCTGGCTTTATATTTTGGGTTTTGAACCCAATAAGATGCGTTCCAACGTTTTCCACTGCGTTACCAGCATGACCGACCCCTTCACGGCCTTCATGGAAGGTCTGGGAAATTCCCTGGAAATTGTTTCCTACCAGAATGGACTCGAAAAAATCGCCCAGGAAAAATTTGACCGCCTCTGGGATTGCGCCCTGGATATAACTGCTTTTTTGAGCTACCGGGAAACTCAGCTCCGCTATTGGATTGTCCCCAATAATCGACTGGTTTACGACCGCCTGGTTCCCGAAATTGAGAAATACGATGATTATGTCAAACTCCACCTGGATTATATTTCATCTTCAGCTTTTTTGCCTGAACGGGTTAGAAGCGGGAACCAGATATTAGCCTCTGAAGGTTTTATTTCCACTCTTTTTTACTACCTTTACCGTGAAGAAACTTTCAAAAATTCTTTTTCCGACAGGGAATTTTACAAGCAATTCGACACCTCTCCCGCAGAAATCAGCCCCCTGGAAAACCTTTATTTAAAAATTTTATACGCCATCGCCCACATTGACTTTGTGAATACAGAACAACCAGCAACTGAATTTATTAAAAAATATGTTGTTTTTTTCCCCAAGGAAAAAGATGAACTCTACAGGTTATTTTTAGAATTAACCCACTATACAACAGTGTCCTCTCAAGCCCAGGGACTTTTCAGCAACTTTTATTTAACAGGCCGGCGAGCTGAAATAGAGGATTTTAAAGCCAGGTATAAGGAAATAAAAGAGTTTAAAGAAGAAACAACAAAAAAAGTTTTAGCCGGCGAACTGAATTTAGACGCAGCCCTGTATCCTCCTATCTGGGTGGAAAATAAAAGTTGCCAGATCCCTCCCTGCCCCTGGATGCCCGAACAAAAAGAAAACTTTATCATGGACCTCAATTCAGCATCTTTGCTAGATCTAATGTCCCTGACCCATAAAAAAGAAGCGGAAAAAATAATTAAAAAAAGGGCCGAGCAGAATGGTTTTGCTTCCCTAAAACAGTTCCAGGAGCTCTATCCCCACCTCGGCCCCAAAGTAATCCCAATAAATAAATAAAACTTTTTTAAGCTGATATAAAAATAAAGCCATCCCTATTTTAACCTGAAAAGTTGAAATAAGGGTGGCTTTTCTATTCCCCTGGCCAAAAAAACCTTCCGGGGATAATTAAAAAGCGGTTTTCAATTCCTTGAAAATTTCCCGCACGGATAGGATCTCTTTAATTTTTCCTACCCCTGCTCCAGAAAAAATCAGGGCTTTACTGTAATCTCCCCCAGAACAAGCATTGTTTAAAGCATCCATAATACAGTATTTCTTAGAACACTGTTTTAAGCACTCAAAACATTTTTGGATTTCCAGTTTACCATTTCCCATAATACTTCGGGAAAAAGCGTTGACAATTCCCCTTCCCGGCAGGCCCACCGGACTAGGCAAAAGATCGACTTCATTTGACCCAGCCCGGACATAAAGCTCTTTAAACTCAGCCGATGCATTGGATTCCTCGCTCGCTGCAAATCTTGTCCCCAGTTGAACTCCGTCGGCACCGAGATTTAGAATCTCCCGGATATCCTGGGCATCAACCATTCCTCCGGCTGCAATAACGGGAATATTTACCGAGGATTTAACTTCGGGAAGAATTTTCTTTAAGGGCCGGTCTGATCCCAGGTGCCCCCCGGCTTCTTTCCCCTCAACTATTATCCCCGCAGCGCCAAATTTTTCCGCCATCCTGGCCAGTCTTCCGCTGGAAACAATAGGCAGGATGGAAACTCCACCTTCTCTTCCCCACCTGTACATATCCCGGGAAATCCCCGCTCCAGAAATTATAAAGTCTACTTTTTCTGCAATAGCCGTTTTTACAAGCTGGGCAAATTTATTAACTGCGAAGAGAACATTTACTCCAATAACCCCTTGGCTTAATTCGCGAGCCTTCCTTATTTCCTGGCGCAGTTCCTGCAGGGACATACCAGTCCCGGCAATAACTCCCAGGCCCCCTTCGTTTGCAACTGCTGCGGCAAGAGGAGCGGTGGAAATCCGGACAGCCATCCCGCCCTGGATTATCGGGATGGGAATTTTTATATTACCAATATTTAATTCCTTAACCATCTTTCTGCCTCCTAGAAACCTTCTCTGTTGCTTCTTATAATACTTTTTATTATAACAGAGCCTTAATAAAAAACAACAATAAATTTTCTGTATTCCAAAAAAGGGGTTTCCTTTCCTTTATTTTTTTGTTATAATAAGTTTTGTATTATCCTTTATCGCTCTATCTAGTTAACGAATTAAAAAGAGGTGTTGTAAATGTCCAAATTACGCTTAATGCTTCCCAAGGGAAGAATTTTTGACAAAGTCGCTCAGCTTTTAGCAGAAGCGGGTATTGAGGTAAAACTGTCTACCCGGAGCTATCGCCCTCATGTCAGCGATGATTCAATCCAGGTAAAAGTAATGAAACCCCAGAACATACCTTCCTTAATTGAGCTGGGGTCACATGACGTTGGTTTCACAGGCTTTGACTGGGTGCTGGAAACAGGTTCCCAGGTTCAAGAGATCCTGGACTTAGAATTTGACCCGGTTCAGGTTATAGCTGCAGTTCCTAAAGATACCTCCCTTGCAGTTTTAAAGAATAAACGGATTATTGTTGCCTCGGAGTATCCAGAAATTTCGGGGACTTATTTAGAAAAAGAGGGTTTTAACTTCGTTCTGATAAGGACCTATGGTGCAACGGAAGTTTTCCCCCCCGAGGATGCGGACATGATAATTGACAATACTTCTACCGGACAAACCTTAAGGGAAAATCAACTGAAAATTATCGGGACCCTGCTTAACTCATCTACCCGGTTCATCGCCAATTCTAAGGCCCTGGAGGATCCCTGGAAAAAAGAAAAAATTGACGAATTAACCCTCCTTTTCCAATCAATTCTGGATGCCCGCAGAAGGGTCATGCTGGAAATGAACGTCCCCAGAGACCAGCTGGAAGCGGTAGTAAACATACTTCCCTGTATGCGCTCCCCAACTGTTTCTACCCTCTATCAGGAAGAGGGCTTCGCCGTCAAAGCAGCAGTACTTCGCTCCGAGGCATCCAAGATTATCCCTATTTTGAAAAAATTTGGGGCCACAGATATTCTTGAATACGAATTTCGAAAGGTTGTCGTTTAAAATGATGCGACCCCGGAAAACCCTGGAAGGGCTTGCTCCCTATCCCGTCTCACTAACACCCCGGGCCGACCAGATTTGCCTGGATATGAATGAAAACCCCAGAGGACCATCTCCCCGGGTTATGCAGGCCCTGCAGGATATAAAAAAAGATCACCTCTATTTATATCCTGATTACCAGGAATTATACTCGGCACTGGCAGATTACACCGGACTAAAAAATGAAAACCTGATTTTAAGCTGTGGAGGAGATGAAGCAATTCGAATTGTTCTCGATGCTTTCGTTGAAGAAGGTGAAAAGGTAGTTCTGACTACCCCAACCTATTCCATGTACCACCTCCTACTAAAATTAAGAGGCGCAGATTTAATTGAAATACATTATGAAAAGAACCTTGTTTTTCCCCAGGAAAAACTTTTTGAGTTGGGTAAGAATAAACCTGGAGCGGTAATTTTAGTTAACCCCGCCAGCCCTACTGGAGAAAAAATCCCCCAAAAAACCATTGAAAAGGCTCTTAAATTATTTAAGGATGTTCCCGTTCTGCTCGACGAAACCTACCACCATTATTCCGGGAATTCTGCTGTTGAACTGGTCCAGGAATATCCCAACCTTTTTATTTTAAGGACTTTTTCCAAGGCTTTTTCTCTTGCCGGCCTTCGCCTGGGTTATGTTATTTCCCAAAAAGAAAATATAAATAAACTTAACCTGGTAAATCCTCCCTATCCTGTTAGTGGTCCCGGGGTAATAGCAGCGGTTGCAGCACTTGAAGACCGGGAATTCCTTATGGAGGAAGTAAAAAAAGTGGAAGAAGAAAAAAAGTTCCTGGTTCGGGAACTGTCCTCCCTGGAATTAGAAGTCCGGCTCACTGCCACCAACTTTATCCTTGTTAAATTCGGGGAAAAGGCCCCGGAAATAAAAAAACGATTGGCCAAGAGAAAAATCCGGGTTCGGTCACTAGAAAATTATCCTCCCCTCCAGGATTATCTCCGGGTAAGCCTGGGAACGCGAGATAATCACCTGGCTTTTTTGCAGGCTTTAAAGGAAATCCTCCCGCCAAAAGTAATCCTTTTTGACCTGGATGGAGTCCTGGTTGATGTTAACCAATCTTACCTCCAGGCCATCAGGGAAACTGTTGGGTTTTTCAGTAATAACCCGCCTGAATGGGAAGAAATCCGGGCCCAAAAACAGGCCGGTGGTTTCAATAATGACTGGGATCTAACCTGTTTTCTCCTTGAACAAAGGGGAGATGAAACACCCAGGGAAAGGGTAATTGAAAAATTCCAGGAGCTTTACCTGGGGAGTAATTTTGATGGGTTAATTAATAAAGAAAAATCCCTTATTAAAAAAGATTTTCTGGAAAGTTTATCTGCAAAATATAAAATGGGAATAGTTACGGGAAGACCAAAAACAGAAGCAATTTATGCCCTGGAAAAAATGGGGGTTATCCACTTATTTCAAACCCTTATTACCATGGATGATGTGCCCCCCGGAAGGGGAAAACCAGATCCGCTGGGCCTGGAACTTGCAATGAAAGAACTGGGAAGTAAACATGGGGTTTATATTGGAGACAACCCGGACGATATGCAAGCCGCAAGGGCAGCTGGACTTATTCCCCTGGGCTGCCTCCCTCCTGATCTTACAAATAAAGATCGGGAAGCCCTAAAAAAAGCGGAGGCAAGGAAAATCCTGGAAAATATCTACGACCTGGAGGAGATTTTAAAATGCGCAGTGGAAATGTAAAAAGGAAAACAAGAGAAACTGATATTAATCTTACAGTTAACCTGGATGGAACAGGAAAAATAGATATTAATTGCGAGCTGGGGTTTTTCAGCCACATGCTAGAGAGCCTGGCCTGCCACGGGCAGTTTGATATTAAGGCTTCCTTAAAAGGAGACCTGCATGTGGGATCCCATCACCTGGTTGAAGACACTGGAATTGCCCTGGGTACAGCAATAAAGGAAGCTTTAGGAGAAAAAAAGGGTATTCAAAGGGCAGGGTTTTTCTTTTTCCCCATGGATGAAACCCTTGCCATGGCTTCCCTGGACCTATCCGGCAGAGCTTTTTTCCATTGCGATTTTGAACCCGGAACGGAAAAAGTCGGGGATTTTCCCTGTGATCTGGTTTTTGATTTTTTTGGCGCTCTATCCAGTTCCCTTGGCGCAGCCATCCACCTGCGTATTCTTTATGGGCGAAGCGATCATCACAAAATTGAAGCTCTTTTCAAGGCTTTCGCCCGGGCCCTGAAAATGGCCTGTAGTTTAACAGATAATCCTGGGCGTATTCCCAGCACCAAGGGGGTCCTTTAAATGACTACCGGTATAATTGATTACGGGGGCGGGAATCTCTATTCTGTGGTTAACGCCCTCGATTATTTAGAAATGCCAGCACGGCTGGTTAAAAACCCCGAAGACATGGAAAACATTCAGAGATTAATTTTCCCCGGAGTGGGAAGTTTTGCAGCAGCAGTTAATGACCTGAAACGGAGAGAACTTTTCACCCCAATAAAAACCTGGATAGAAAATAACCGGCCCTACCTGGGAATTTGTCTCGGAATGCAATTATTATTTGCTCGCAGCAGTGAATCTCCCGAAGCCCGGGGATTTGGGGTCCTAGCTGGACGAGTGGAAAAATTCCGGACAAAACGAATCCCCCAGATTGGCTGGAACAGGGTTAGTTGGGTAAAGGAAAATTCTCTTTCTTCCCGGCTCCAAGGAAAACCTTTTTTTTATTTTCTCCACAGCTACCACGTTTCCGAAGAACAGATCTCCGCGCCCTGGACCCTGGGCCTTGCAGATTATGAAGGTATTACCTACCCCGCCGCGATCCATTTAGAAAATCTCTGGGGAGTTCAGTTTCACCCCGAAAAAAGCGGGTGGGTAGGATTACAATTGCTAAAAAACTGGTTGAATTGGGATGGTGATAGAGTTGTTAACTATAAGAATTATTCCCTGCCTGGATGTTGATAACGGGCAGGTAGTCAAGGGAACCAAGTTTAAAGAATTGAAATATGCGGGTGAACCTGTAGAATTGGCCCGCCAATATTACCTGGAAGGAGCAGACGAATTAACCTTTTTGGATATTGGAGCTTCTCCCCGGGAAGAAGTAACCGTTCTGGACCTGGTAAGAAAGGTTGCCCGGGAAATTTTTATCCCCCTGACCGTTGGTGGAGGCATAAGATCAACAGAAGACATACGAAAAGCCCTTAAAGCCGGCGCCGACAAAGTCGCAATCTGTACCGCCGCCCTTAATAATCCTGAGCTGCTTAGCCAGGGGGCCCGCCAGTTCGGTTCACAGTGTATTGTTCTTAGCATAGATGCCGGTTTTTCCGGCGACACCTGGTATGCCTTTTCCCACGGGGGACGGAAAAATACTGGAAAACCTGCAATCGAATGGGCCCTGGAAGGGCAGGCCCTGGGAGCAGGAGAAATTCTCTTGAACTCAATTGACCGGGATGGTACTCAGGACGGGTATGACCTGGAACTATTAAAAGAAATCTCCTCCCGGGTTAGTATTCCCGTAATTGCCTCGGGCGGGGCGGGAAAACTCGAACACCTGGCCGATGGGATCACAGTTGGAGGGGCTGATGCGATCCTTGTCGCCTCCCTGCTCCACTATAAACAAATCTCTATCCCCGAGATAAAGAAATACCTTGAGGAAAAGGGGGTTCCGGTTAGATGCTAATCCCTTCCATTGATTTAATGGGTGGCAAAGCAGTGCAGCTCAAGCAGGGAAAAACCAAAATCCTCGAACACGAGGACCCCCTTTCCCTTGCCCAAAAATTTAACAAAGTTGGGGAAGTGGCAGTTATCGACCTGGATGCCGCGATGAGCAAAGGAAATAATGAGGAACTCTTGCCCAAACTTTTCCAGGTTGCCAGTTGCCGGGTGGGCGGAGGAATTCGGACTGTTGAAAAGGCTCGTAATTTAATCAAAATGGGCGCTGGAAAAATCATTATTGGAACCAGTGCCTTTAAAAATGGAGATATAAACCGGGATTTTTTGGATAGTTTGAATCAGGAAATATTAAAGGATAAAATTATAATTGCTGTAGATGTAAAAGGAGGCGAAGTTCAGACCCATGGCTGGACGCGGGGAGCAGGATTGAATCTTGAACAAGCATTAACTGGCCTGCAAAAATACGGGAACGAATTTTTGGTTACCTGCATTGATCGCGAGGGTACCATGACCGGACCGGATATGGAATTATTCAGGCTAGCCTGTCAAATAGCACCAGGTAAAATAACTGCAGCGGGAGGCATTTCTGAGCTTGAAGAGATCAGTTTATTAACCAAAATGGAAGCAAATATTCAACTGGGGATGGCTCTTTATACTGGTAAAATTTTTCTGGAAGAAGCATTTTTTGCAACTCTGGATTGGGAAAAAGGTTTAATTCCAACTATAACCCGGGACCAAATGGGACAGGTTTTGATGCTGGCCTATTCCAGCACAGAATCGCTGGCCCAGGCTTTAAAAACCGGACAAATGTGTTATTATTCCCGCTCCCGGAAAAAACTCTGGACCAAGGGAGAAACTTCGGGCAATTTCCAGAACTTAATCTCCCTGCGTAGCGATTGCGATGGAGACGCTCTTTTAGCTACGGTAGAACAAACAGGCCCTGCCTGCCATAGGGAAGGCTATTCCTGTTTTGGGCCTCGCTCTTATTCGTTGGAATACCTGGAAAAGGTAATCCAAAATCGATTGGCTGACCCTCCCCCGGACTCCTACACTGCAAGTTTGGATGCTGAAAAAGCCCGGGAGAAAATTATTGAAGAAAGCCGGGAGGTAATTTCCGCTCCCAGTAGAGAAAACCTGACCTGGGAAGCAGCTGATCTAATTTACCACCTTTTGGTTCTTTTGGCCCGGGAGAAGATAAGCTGGGAAGACGTCCAAAATGAACTGGCCAGGAGGCATAAACCGTGAAAATAATCAAGAAAGAAAATTTAAGCCCTTCATTTTTTGCTTATCAGGAAAATCCGGATGAAAAAATGGTAAAAAAAATTCTATCTGAAATAAAAAAAGATGGCGATGCAGCGGTTATTAAATATACCGAAAAATTTGACCTGGTAAAACTTTCTGGACTTAAGGTTCCCTCCCAGGAAATTAAAAAAGCAAGCGACAAGGTTCCCTCACTCTTTATTAATTCCTGTGAACAAGCAGCGGATAATATTAGAATTTTTGCCAGCCAGCAACTGGCCCAGGTCAGTGATTTCGAGTTAGAGGTTTCCCCCGGTGTTCTGGTAGGGCAGAGGGTATTTCCGATTCCCAGAGTGGGAATCTATGTCCCCGGCGGGTCGTTCCCACTTGTTTCCTCCCTGCTCATGGGAGCAGTTCCCGCGCTTGTCGCAGGGGTGGAAAAAGTAATAGTCTGCTCCCCTCCAACCTTCAACGGAGAAATTCATCCCGCGATTCTTGCCGCAGCAGACCTTCTTGATATCGATGAAGTATACCAGATTGGCGGCGTTCAGGCAATTGGAGCAATGGCCTACGGAACCGAATCGGTGCCGGCTGTTGATAAAATTGTTGGTCCAGGTAATAGATTCGTAACCCAGGCTAAAAAACATGTTTATGGTCAGGTTGGGATAGATCTCCTGGCTGGGCCAACAGAGGTCATGATAATTGCTGACGATTCTGGTGACCCGGAAATAATTGCCGCAGATCTGCTCTCTCAGGCTGAACACGACCCGGAAGCAATTGCTGTCCTGGTTACAGATTCTCTGAAAATGGGGAGAAAAGTTAAAAGAGAAATCCAAAATCAACTTGACGAACTCTCCACTGCGAAGATCGCCCGGGAAAGCCTGGAAAAAAATGGGCTGATAATTCTTGTAGAAAATTTGAACCAAGCTGTTGAAATTGCCAATAAAAAAGCTCCAGAGCATCTGGAACTCCAAGTTGAAGAACCAGAAGCCATCAGCGGAGCCTTGAAAAACTTCGGGTCATTATTCATTGGCCATCTGACCTGTGAGGTTCTCGGGGATTACACCAGCGGGCTCAATCATACCCTGCCCACAAATACAACCGCCCGCTATTCCGGGGGTTTAAATGTTTTAGATTTTGTCAAGCTTCCTACCACCCTTAAGGTTTCCCAACAGGGGTTCAATGAGATCGGGGCGGCTGCTGCTACCCTTGCGGGAATAGAAGGCCTTGCCGGTCATCAAAAGGCCGTCCTTCGCAGACGCTAATTCTTCAAACCCTCCTCTCTCAGAGAAGCGTTTAGCAATATTTCCATGCCTTCCATTTCCCTGCCCAGTTTTTCCTGGGTTAGTTTATTTTGTATCTACTCTTTTCCCTTTTCCGACAATGCAGTAAAATCATATTCCGCCTGAGCTCTTGTTTTCCACATTGCCCTTCCACTAGGTGCACAGTAAATCTTGCGGTTAGTAGATCAGGGACGATTTGGGAAAAAACAATCCTGAAGTTACTCCGATCATATTCGAAAACAAACCAGCAGGTGTCTTCTCCGTACTCCCGGGTTTTAAACAAACAGAATTATTCGATCCGGCCCGTTCTCCAGAAAATCCACTCAAAATCCCAGACCGGAATCCATTCTTTTTCCCTGACCAGGCACAAAAGCGGGAAAACTTCTTCTAGCAATGAATTAAAAGTTAAAGGAAATTTCTTGTTCACCTGGAGAGATTGAAAATTTTCCACTTAAATTCATCTCCTTTCTTTTCTATTTTCGCAGAGAACCCGAATTTTTAACTTTTATGCGTGTTAAAAACAATTACTGTTTTGGTTACAGAATAATAGAAATATCACCCCCAGGGGGTGATATTTCTGTCTTAAAATCCAAATACATTTTTATTTACACCCTTTAAGCAGGGGGTTTTTAATTTTTCGGCAAACTAATTCTCATCTTCTAAAAGCTTCAATCTATCCAACCCATACTTTTCAAATTCTTCTTCATACTCCAGGAGTTTGTCCTGGTATTCCCGGAACAATTCTTCATTTTCAAAAATTTCATCGAGCCAATCTTCTCCATGTTTTACTTCCATATCCCGCTGAGTCAAACGGTCGATTAATTCGTCCCAGAAAACTTCTTCCTCGTATTCCTCGATAAAATCAAAAGCCGGACTTTCATCTTCAAATTTTCTTGTTGGTTCATAGCTTCCCTCGAACAGTTCTACCAGGTCATCCAGGCCATACTCCTGGGCAAAAGAAAAGATCTTGGCCTGCAGTTCCCGATATTCTCTTGTACCCTCCCCTTCTCCAGTTGTAAAGGAATGGATTACCCAATCAGCAATATTCACCATATCAAGCAGTTTAAGATATTCTTCTTTACTAAATTCAATTTTCAACCGGCCTACCCCCTTTCCTTTTCAATCGAGATTTAAAACTCCCGGTTATTATTATAATAAATCAGGGAATTATTAATCTATTAATTTCTTAACCAGCTCTACCCTACGATTGTTAGCCCGTCCCCGAGATGTTTCATTTGTTGCTTCAGGGGCGGCAGGGCCAACACCAACTGCCTGTAACCTGCCTGCTTCAATGCCATGGTTTTCCACCAACCAGTCTACCACGGACCGGGCCCGGTTGCGGGAAAGAGTCATATTATAATCAAAAGAACCCTGATCATCAGTATGTCCAACAACATACAGGTTCATCTCGGGGTTATCCCTGAGTAATGTTGCTATTTCTTCAAGCATCGGACCTGATTCAGGCTTGATTTCATAACTGGCAGTGTCGAAGTAAATGCCGTAAACCAGTGCTTTCCCCGTCATCTGGATCTGTTCCATTAAATCTCCTGCTGAGACCAGGTCTTCAACCATAGCCTCAATTTCTATAATATTTACCAGGGTTATGGGGCTAGCGGTATGGATACTCCCTCCGCCCACAAAAACACTGACGTAGACATCCTGGCCCCGGAGAGAGGTTTTTGCCGCGATGTAATGCTGATCCGTGGCTCCAGCGAGGTAATAACCAATATCCCCTCTTCTAAAACCTGTTGACACCCCGGAGGCAAAGTAACGCTCCCTGTACAAAGCTTCCCCATACTTACCCAGTTGATCACCAACTCCAGAAAACAAAATTTCAAAATCCGCCCGCTCCAGAGCCGCTTCATAATTGCGGAAGATTTCCCGGGGAGTCCTGTCGCTGGGGATTTGGTAGAGAATACGGGTAACCCGGCCTTCAAGAACCTTACTTTCCGCGTATTCTTCTCCCCTGTGATCCCATTCCCCAAGACCGAGAATGAATTCATCGTGCTCTAACTCTGTATAGAAATTAATTTTTGCCCCGGGGAAACGAGAAATCAGGGGATGGTCGCGGCTTCCCTCTGCATCATCTCTGGTTATTTCCAGTCTTTCAGGAGTTTCCGGTTCCCATTCAGTGTCTATTTCAATTAAACCTCCCCTGAATTCATCTACCTCAACAACATTAAGGACAACAAGGGGAGCAGACCGATGGATGCTTCCACCGCCAATTAATACTCCTACATAAACCTCTTCTCCAGCAAAATCTCCTTTGGCGGCAACATAGTGATTGTCTCCAGTCCCTTCGATATAATAAACAAGGTTCCCCCTGTTCATGGAGCTGAGGCCCCCGGCGAAACTTGCTTTTTGGGCTATTCCCTGGCTAAACCGGCTGCTCAAATCATCACTGGAATAGATTATTTCAAAACCTGCTTCTTCCAGGGCTGTTTTATAGTGGAGATAAATTTCTGTTGGAGAATAAGTCTCGGGAACAAAATACACAATCCTGGTTCCCTTACCTTCTAGAGTTATACTGTCTTCAAATTCTCCCTCCCTGCGATCCCAGTCCCCCAGAGCCAATGTATAATGGTTATAGGAAACCTGCTCATAAAAAATCATCCGGGATTCCGGAATACGAGAAATGAGTGGGTGGTCCTGCCCTCCCTCAACATCCTGAGCCAGTAATCCTCCGGAAAAAACTAACAGAGCCCCCATTAAAAACAGGATAATTTTTTTCCTCATGCTGATCCCCTTTCCTTTTTTAATGTATTTATGTATTTCAACTTCGAAATATAAAAACCTTTACAATAAAAAAAGAAGGGCATTTTTTCTTGCCCTTCTTTTTCCTAACTCATCTCCAAAAACAGATGCAAACCCCTTAAATAAGGGTATTTCCAATGAAGAATCCAATTACCGAAACACTCGCTCCCAGGAAAGTCCCCCAGCCCATGTCCACTAAAGTAACCATCAGGGGCCAGTCTTTTAAAGTAGCCAGGTTGGTTAAATCATAGGTCGCGTAAGTAATAAAACCAAAAAAAGCACCCGCCATAAGGGCAAATCCCCAGGAACCTCGCTCGAGAGCAGGATAAATAACAAAGAAAAGAATACCAGCGATAAAAATAAGATAAAAACTAATTGCGGCAATCCAGTTAACATTAGTTTTCATTAAAAAACCAAGCTGGTTCTGATAAAAAGGCCTGGCAATTAAACCCAACCAGATCAGGTCTATTACCAAAAAAACCAGAAAAGTCAGCGCATAAAGTTTTAAGAAACCAACCATTTCAGCTCACCCCATCATTTTTTGTTTTTTGGAAACCAGGGGAAAAATTTGCTGGTCCGCTCAGCATATTCCTGAAATTCCTTATTGTCCCTGTATTTTTTCTCCAGCATGGGCACTCCAGAAACAAATAACATTAAAAAGGTTATCGCTAGCGGGCTGATTATTCCCGTCCACCCTGCGGGAACAGAAAGGGTAATTATAAAAATACCCCACCAAAGGGTAACTTCGCCAAAATAATTGGGGTGACGGGTATACCTCCAGAGCCCTGATTTAATAATCCTTCCCCTTTTATTGGGATCCTTTTTGAACTCCGCCAGCTGTTTATCTCCCACCGCCTCAAAAAAGAAGCCAATAAGCCAGACAATTAAACCCAGGAAATCGAGCCAACCCAGACCTCCTTTTTCTGCGGCATTTACCAGGACAACTGGATAGGAAATAATTAGCATAATAACTGCCTGTAACATAAAAACCTGGAAAAAGGCCCTGGGAACAAGCCATTTCCCCCATTCCTTTCGCCATTTTGCATAGCGAAAATCTTCCGGTTTACCCCAGTTCCTTTTTACAATGTGGTAGGTTAATCTCCCACCCCAAATAGTAATAAGAATTGCCACCAGGAGGTTGCGGGAGGTAAAATTCCCACTGCTGACCAGTGTTACAAGGGTAATTATTATAAAGCCCATCCCCCAGCCCATGTCAACAATAGAATTATTTTTTATTAGTTGGGCCACCAGAAAAAAGACAAAAAAATAAAGAAAAGAGACAACCGCTGCCTGAAAAAAGAGTTCACCCACTTAACTAGCTCCTTCCTACCGCATACCCCACCTACTGGTTTGTACATTTCTTCCGTCATAAACAATAATTAACTGGTCGTAAGCAATTTTTTCTGTTTCCAACCGGTTCAAATCCATTAAGTCCTGTTTGAATTTCTGAACATTATATCCCCGGGGCATGAATTTCATGGCAATGCCTTCTAAAGTATCCCCTTCTTGAACCCTGTACCAAACCCGGGGAAGATCTGATACCTCTATTTCTTCTACAGGATTGGGTCCCAGCAAAATGAAAAAATAAGCTCCTACCCCTGCTCCAATTAAAAGGGAACCAATCAGTATTACCAGGATTATAATTGAAGCGCTGAAACCTTTGAAGAAAGAAATTATTTTCCCCATTTTGCGTCACCCCCAAAGCAACCTTCCCAGCCAGAAAGCAAGAGCGAAAAAACTTTTCTCCAAAGCATAATAAAATCGGGCAAGAGGAACTCATTAATCCAGTTTCTGGTCAGTTTTGAATAAACAAAATATTTTTCTTTAAAAATTAAACCCAACCTATTTTTCCTCACCCGTCATTAACGATATTGCAACTGCACCCAGCCCGGCATTTAAAGCCACAATGGGAGAGATCTCCACCAGGTATTCCGGTTCTTTACCAATAATATCGGTAAACATTTCCTTATAGGAAAAGGCTTTTCCCCTTGCCCCAGCATGAACAATACAGTAGGAATCAACTGGTTTTTTATCCATGATCCCTTTAACTATACTGATTATCTTTTTTGTATTGGAACGACGGGTAAAAGCATTTGCAAAAGCAATACCTCTACCTTCTTCATCAAGGGAAACAATCGGTTTAAGGTTTAAAACCTTTGCCAAAAGCCCTTTCATTGGGCTTACCCGACCTCCCCGAACCATATACTTAAAGGTTGCAACACTTACAAAAATCCTGGTTCCTGCAATTAGGCCTTCCAGTTTTTCTTCAATTTCTTCATGGCTCTTGCCTTCATCGATGAGCTGGGCTGCTTTCTGGACGAGTAAACCCTGGGCCCCAGAATTAAGTTTGGAGTTAATTACTGAGATTTTCTTCCCCTTTTCCTGCAGGGGCCGAGCAGCATTGGTAAAAACATTCCAGGTTCCACTAAGTTCCTTGGATACAGAAACCATAATAACCGATTGGTAATGATCACAAAGAAAGGTGAGTAATTTCTCAACAGTTTTTAAGGGAGGCTGCGAAGAAGTGGGGTATTCTTTCACTTCATCCAGAATTGAATAAATCTGATCGGGCTTAATCGAAACTTTATCCAAAAAAGTTGAGCCCTCTAATTCAAGGTTAATTGGAACCAGGTGTATTTGATAATTATCAACCATCTCTTGAGGCAGATCGGCAATGGAATCGGTCACCAGGGCAATATCGTATTTTCTCTCGTGAACCACCTGGTACTGGCGCTGCATATCATCAACTTTTTGCTGGAGTATTTTTCCGTATTTCATGAGGTGAAAGAAAAACTCGTCAGGCCTGTTGGTATGCAAATGAATTTTTACTTTTTCCTCAGTTCCCGCGATAATTAAAGAGTCTCCAAAATTTTTCAGGTCATTACGTAATTCTTCATGGTCCAGTTTATTTCCTTTTAGCAAAGCTTCTGAACAGTAACGAAACTCTATATCCCCACTAATCGTTTCCAGCGATTCTTGCATAACAATTTCCGGACTCTTTTGCCTGAGCAAATCCTTAACATTTCCAGTTTCTAAAAGTCTTGCTATTCCCTCCAGGAAGAAAACAAACCCCTGGGCGCCTGCGTCAACAACCAGGGCTTCTTTCAAAACTTGGAGCTTATTGGGAGTCTCTTTCAGTGAACTCCGGGCTTCCTCCAGGGAATTGAAAAACATTTTGATTAAATCTCCAGTTTCTTCTCCTGCTTTTTGTAAAGCATCTGCCCATTCCCGCATAACCGTTAAAATAGTCCCTTCAACCGGCTGAGAAACAGCGCTATAAGCATGGGGGACTGCCCGGGTTATTTTTTCTGCAAAAACTTTTGGGGTAAGCTGCCTTTCTTCTCCAATCTCCCGGGCTAAACCATTTATAAACTGGGCCAGGATAATTCCCGAATTGCCTCTGGCACCACTTAAAGAAGCATCAGCCAGATCACGAAGGGTGCAACCCAGGTATTTTTGGGGCTTAACAGTGTCAACTATATAATTGAAAGTATGTGCAAGATTGTTCCCCGTGTCACTGTCAAAAACGGGGAAGACATTGATCCTGTTCAAAAACTCCCTGCCTTTAATTACTTCGTTGGTTCCAGCCAGGAAAGCATAATAAATATGCTCCCCATTAATATAGGTTTGGGCCAAAAAGATCACCTACTTTTTTAGGAATAGTTTCCAGTAAGCACTTAAAAATTTCACTCTTTTTTCAAAAAATCCTTTTTATTTTTGGAATTTTTTAATACGTTAAATTGAAAAACAACCCCTCTAATTCAAACACAAAAAAAGCAGACCTTCTCAGTCTGCCTTTTTTAATATATTTTTTGTGTTGGGCATCAGATCAACTTGTCGATGTTTTCTTCTGTTTCACCTTCAATGAAGTGGATTAATGGTATCTCCAGCATGGTGTAAGCACCTGGAGCAACCCTCATACTGGCCCGGGCAGCAGCAACCATTACCTGAGCCGTAGCAGCTGGATTCTGGACTTCAATTTTAAGTTCATACCGCTGGTTATGGACCTGGCTGGCAACTCCCTCTCGTTCAATATAGATTTTGTGACCCATGTTGATCATTTCTTCAACATTATCTACGGGAAAAATGTGGGTTTCATCATTAACAAAGTAGTCATCATTCTTAACCTGTTCCTGGACTTTTGCAAAGTCTTCCCCTTCTTCCAGTTCCACATAAATTACTCTTTTGTGCATACTCTGTCCTTTGGGAATGGTCAGAGAAAGAGCATCTTTTACTCCTGGAACCGCTTTAACTGCAACCGAATGGCCCATACTCATGCCCGGACCGTAATTGGTATGGGTAATTCCTTCGGGAGCCATGAACTTGAAGAGTGCCCGGGCCAAAGAACCCATCCCCGGATCAATTCCTGTGGAGAGCACCGCTACTGTATTGTTTTCCTTGGCTACCTGGTTTAGATCCCTTTTTAAATTTCTGACATCATGGATATCATAAGAGTCAACAGTATTGATCCCCATTGCCAAAAATTCCTTGCAATATTGAGGCACAAGTCGGGTTGGAACACCCAGGAGAGCAACATCAACATCCTCTAATTCAGAAATCGATTCTACAACTTTATAGGGGAATTTTTCATTTTCTTTTATTGATTTCTTGCGGCGGACCACTCCTGCTAGCTCCATATCTTTTGCGCCTAAAATAGCATCCACGGTAAATTTACCAATATTTCCGTACCCCACAACTGCAGCTCTAATTTTTTTCACTCCGGCACCTCTCTTAATTATGATTTTTTTTCCTATTTTAAACGACAGGCAAAAAAGAAAATTTAATTAGTCAATGTTCTTTTAGCAAAATCTGGGCGAAAAAATATTTCACCCCCAGGAGTCCTGCAAAACTGAATTTTTTAGGTCTTATTAATATTACTTTATCACAACAACCTATTTTTCACTACAAAATTCCTGGGAATAATGCTTTTTTAACCTGAGGAATATTTCTTGGTCCCAATTACTCTCATTTCTTTTTAAGTGGTCAAATATCGATTTGTTCTGAAAATCTTGGGTCCGGGGATCAGCCCCCCCTTCCAATAAAACAAAAAGAATTTCAGGGTTGTTATTATTATTTGCAGCCCACAAAATTGCATTCATCCCATTTTGGTCCCGGGCATTAACATTAACCTTTTTTCCCAGGAAAAACCTGACAACTTCCGGGTTTTTATTCCCCATAGCAGCAAACATTAAAGGAGTAATCTTCCTTTGATCGATGGCATTTATATCCGCGCCCTTTTCCACAAGAACCCTTACCACATCGGGATTTTCATTCCACGCTGCAAACATAATAGGGGTCCTTCCGATTTCATCTCTTTGATTCACTTCTGCCCCAGCTTCCAGGAGTTTTTGGGCAATAGCGGGGTTTCTATTGGCCCCCGCTCCCATTAAAGGTGTAATGCCACCTCTGCCCCTGCAATTTACATCTGCTCCTGCTTTAACAATAACACTTAATACCCGGGGATTGTGATTTTTCATCGCGGCATAAATTAAAGGAAAGAGGTCATATTCATCCTTGGCATTTACATTAAACCCATCTGCAATCAACTGTTCAATCTTTTCAGGAGTAACCTTTTTAATTATTTTCTGGAGCGGAATTTTCTCCATCTGCACCTTCCGTTCTAATTCTGCTTCATCTTTTTTGCTCTGTTTATCCCCGGGTATTGAGTGGTAAAACCTTAAATCAATGAAACCTCAGAAAACATTTTTATTGTCTAATAATTCCTTAAAAGAAATAGTTTTCAATCCCTGGTATTTTTGATACTCTCTTTTTCCTTTTTGCCAAAAAAGTACTTAATTCATTTTTTACCCTGGTTTATTTAAATTGCAATAACTATACCAAAAAGGCTTTTCGATCCTATTTAATTATTTAAATAATATTTTTTCTCTTTTCCTGGTTCCCTCAATTGGGTTTCTTTTACTTCCAGGGCCAATAATCTAAAAATAACCGGGGGCTACTTCGATTTGCCTTTTTCTATCATTTAGACAACATCTTTTCCTCCTATCATTTCAGAATTCCGCGGGCTATTAGTTTGGAATTTATCTTTTTGCCGGACTATAATTTTCTTTCTTTTGTTTGAGACTTTATACAAGTGAAAAATCCCTTTTGTTCAAATTTTTAAACGATTTCTGGTTTTTGTCTAAATTTTGGAAAACTATCCTAATAAAGGTTTCCCTCTTTACAATAAGGAGCTTTGTTGTTGTCCAAATTCCAGAACAACATTTAGCCGGGGAATATTTCCTGTAATACTAAAAGCCCCATCCTCAATTACCCAATCCTTTCCGATTGTTAAATTCAGTTACCCCTTCCAGACTTAAATAAAGGTGTGGTTTTTTCCCTAAATTAAGGTTATAATTGAATTAATATTTTCCGTTCGTTACTGGCCATTGGGCATAAAAGTGAACAATAATTTACCCTGGGAGGATTTACTATGACCCAATTAATTTGGATTGGGATTATCCTTTGCCTTTCCCAGTCAGCCACCCTGTCAGGTTTGAATTTAGCTTATTTTAGTGTAAGCAAAATCCGCCTTGAGCTGGAAGCGGGGAAGAATAATCTTGAAGCTAGAAAGGTTCTCAAATTAAGGGAGGACGCTAATTTTCTTTTGGTTACTATCCTCTGGGCAAATGTGGCAGTCAATGTTCTGCTCGCCCTTATGTCCGGCTCTGTCCTGGCAGGATTCAGCGCCTTCCTTTTTTCCACTGTTTTGATTACCATTGTTGGTGAAATAATCCCTCAGGCCTATTTTTCCCGCCGGGCAATTAAAATTGGGGCCATGCTCGCCCCTTTACTCAGGTTCTATCAATTTCTCCTTTTTCCCATCGCCAAGCCAACCGCCCTTGTCCTTGACCACTGGTTGGGCCCGGAGTTCATTCCCTACTTCAGGGAAAAAGATATCCGGGAATTGCTAAAAATACATATGAAAGCAGAAGAAACAGAAATTGACCCAATGGAGGGCAAAGGAGCTCTTAATTTTTTGGCCCTGGATGATCTCCCTCTTTCCGCGGAGGGGGAACCAATTGATCCTAACAGTATAATTCAGCTGGATTTCGTAAATGGAAAGCCAGTTTTTCCAGAAATTAAACCAGCTCCTAACGATAAATTACTGGAGAGAATCCAGGCTTCTCAGAAAAAATGGATAATTTTAATTGATTCTGAGGAAAAAGCACAGATGGTAATAGACTCTGATAAGTTCATCCGGGAAGCAATGTTTAATTACGAAAATTTCAAACCCATCCGGCACTGTCATCGACCCATAATAGTTGAGGACGAAAAAACTCCCCTGGGCCAAACAATCGAACGGTTGAAGGTTAATCCCCAGCACGGAGACGATGATGTTATAGATAAGGATATTATTCTGCTCTGGGGTGAAAGGAAGAGAATTATAACTGGATCTGATATTCTTGGTCGCCTCCTGCGAGGAATTGTGCAAAACAAAGGAATAGCACTTAAAGGACCGAAAAATAGGGTCTTATAAAAACAATTTCCTAACCCCTAAAAGAAGAAACCGGGGAAAACCCCCGGTTTCTTTTTTATTTCTTTAATTCTTCTATCATTTCTGGTGTTGGTTTATTGGGTATTTCCGCAATTACAGTTCCTTCATATCTAAAAATTTCCTTATCTCTCCCGGTTATTTCACCAATCACTTCTGCAGCCACCCCTTTACCCCTGATTATTTTGAGTACCTCTTCAACATCTCCAGGCTCAACATGCAAAAGCATCCGGCCCTGGGTTTCACAAATCAGGATTTCTTCGGGAGTAATATCTTTAGATTGAACGGGGACATTTGTCAGATCTACTTCTGCTCCCAAACCTCCGAACCGGGCCGATTCTGATACTGCTGCTCCAATGCCTGCTGCCCCAAGGTCCGAGCAGGCTTTGATTTTACCTGTCTTAAAGGCTTCAATAGTAGCATCCATTACCAGGCGTTCTTCTGCAAACAGGGCCTTAGCAGGGCGCATTTCATCAACCAGACCCGCCCGGTAAAGGGTATCATTTCCATCTCGACCTGTTTCACCAATAACAATTAACTTGTGGCCTGGTTTTTTGGCCGGTTTTGTCAGGGGCTTTTCCGTAACAAGTTTACCGACTACAGCCACAACAATTGCTGGGACAATATCGCTGAAAGAAGTGGAAAGCCCTCCTCCCACAATAAAAACATCCATTGTTTCGCACATATCCTTAACACCCTGAATTATCAGGTTAAGCCTATCAGCACTGGTCATTGCTTTACATTCTCCGCAATCACAAACCCCTTTGAAACCGCAGGGACCAACCAGCACCTCCTGGTCCAGAGGACGGGTGCCAATAAAGTCCAAAAGGAACAGGGGACGGGCACCCATTGCAACCACATCGCGCATGGCCCCACCTGCTCCAGTAGCTGCGGCATCATAAGGGCGCGGTACTCCGGGAGAACAATGGCTTTCCATTTTTGCTACAAATAAACCTTCCATCTCCGGGAATTCGAAAACCGCTGCATCGTCGTTATCATGGGGCCCAACCAGGAGTGCTCCAGGCCACATCTTACTTACCTTCTTATTAAGTTCTTCCAACTGGCCGAAATCAATTGCCTGGTCAATGTTATGGTGCAGGTGAACAAACAAACCGTGCATCAGGGCTTTTTCAACTGTATTCAACGGGAAGTCCCCTCCTTTAATAATAACTACTCGGGTTTATCAAAAAAATCCGAACGTTTTTCATTTTTTATAATATCACGTTCGGGTTTTTGGGTCAATTATCAATCTGTCCGATTACTTAAATTCCTTTCTTCCTAAATTGCTATGGAAAGCCGACAAGCTAATTTACGGGTTTTAATTAAAAATTTTTTTAACTAAATGCTGGAAATGATCAAAAAAATCTTCTCCTGATAGGCAGGCCCCTTCCTGCAAACCTTTTTCCCCGTATTCTTCCCCAATTGCCCTGACCAGGACTCCCCCCAGGCGATAGGTTAACCTTCCTGCCCCGAAAGCGGTTTCCAGATATTCCTCCAATGTCATTTCGGGCTTTGTTTCAATTAGATACTTGATTTTTCTAAAGTTTTCCCAGAGCCTCGAGGAGGGAGAGCTTTCAACATATTTAAAGTCCTTTAAAAGAGGATGATCGTAAAATTGCAACCCTTTTCCCCGCCTGATTTTCCAGGCTATAAAAACGGCATACCCTTCATTTTGGATCAGGGAGTAAAAGAAGTCCAACCTTTTCTGGCTGGTATCCAAATCACGGACAGAAGGGAAAGAACGAACCTGGTTGTAAAGCGCATGAAACCCTTCGTGTCCCACCATGGGAAAAAATTCACGGTAATCATTGAGGTAAAGAGGCTCATTCACATTCAAACAAATATTATTATCCAACCCAATCCCCACATCGTACCCAATTATGGGATAAACAGTGAGCTGATTAAGAGTAAATCTGGGGAAAAAACCTGCCAGAACATCTTTAATTTCTGCAAACCAGGTGGTGCTGTCTTCACTGACTTTCTTCAGGGTTTCTTCGATCCGCTGTTTATTCTCCTCCAGGTTATCCAAACCATAAAAAAGTGACTGTTCTCCTTTGATCGCCTTTTCTATATCTTCAGGACTCATCTCCCGGCCGAATTTCTGCCCGTGCTTGAAAACTGTTTTGTAGGCGGGATGGTCAAGGAGTTTTTGCTTCTTAATTTTGCCCTCTTGATAGGCATAAAAGCTCTCAATCCCTCCCAAATCGAGTTTCAAATAAATTCCCCCTTTTTATTCCCTTTAATTATTTCTTCTTTGCTCTCTGTAGTCCCTTCAGTTTAATCAATCCGAAGAAGGCTTTTATTTTTTCCTCCTCAAGAGTTAACTTTAACCTCCGTCCTTATTAAAGGTGGGTTAAAAGATAGTTGCTTTTAATTTTGAAAACAAAAAACCCGATGGTTTTTTATTCACTCTCCATCGAGTTATTTTAAGGAGCATTCTTTTATTTCTCAGTAAAACGGTCTGTAAATTCTCCATACCCTTCTTCTTCCAGTTTTTCTTTCGGAATAAAGCGCAGGGCCGCGGAATTAATACAGTAGCGCAGACCTGTTGGTTGTGGCCCATCATTAAAAACATGGCCCAGATGAGAATCTGCTCCCGCACTTCTCACTTCAGTCCTTACCATTCCAAAGGATACGTCCTTTTTTTCCACTATATTTTCCGGAACCAGGGGGCGATTAAAGCTGGGCCAGCCTGAACCCGAGGAGTATTTATCCCAAGAACTAAATAGTGGTTCTCCGGATACCACGTCAACATAAATTCCCTCTTCGAAGTGATCCCAGTATTCATTGTCAAAAGGAGGTTCGGTTCCATTTTCCTGGGTAATCCTGAACTGCATGGGAGTTAAGTCCCGCAAACAGGGAGAACCGTTATCCGAATAAATTTTACCCTCGCCTGAAGAAAAACTTGTTACCGGAGTTCTATTGCTTAAAAAAAGCCAGGCCGCAATTCCTAGAACAAAAACAAGCAGGGTTAAAAATAGCCTGTTATCGGCCATAATTTTCACTCCTTCATTTTCCCCTTTTTTCTAGCATACTTTATCCAGCTATAAAAGTAAAATAACGGGTTGGGACCCGTTTAGAAAAGAACTGCAGTATTTTTATGCCTATTAGTAATTATTATCGTTTAAGGTTCCAGATGTCTTTTTTTGTGTTTTTACCTTTCATTTCAACCCGATCACCAATAAAAAAATGGGTCTTCTCCAAATAAGTACAGTTGACAAATTTTTTCCTGGCTCGAGAGCCTAATATAGTTTGAAGTCACTGTCAAGGATAAAGGGCAGGCCCTCGCTTCGCTCGTCCTTGACAGCTCAATCAACCCATATTCATTTTTTGCGGCAGGAAAAAAGGGATTGACGGCAAACAATTACTCAAATCCATCACGAAAGGAGTAATCATAAAATGCCATCAATCCCTGGCAACATTATATCCCTTCCGCGGATGAAATTCAATAATCTTAAGGAGAAAAATAACTTCCTTTTCCTTTACATGGAACCAGACCAGAGGTTCCAGCCACGCTGTTCTTATTGTGGTAAACCCGCCTCTCCAAATCGCAGGCACAGCCGAGAAATTAGGGATCTGGGTTGTTTCCAACATAG